>CAYOLR010000009.1:0-27128 GCA_964404815.1 uncultured Halobacteriales archaeon | reverse complement strand
GGACGACCCCCTCCAGATATACCTCGCGGACGCGAACACCGTCCCCGTCAACCTTGCGAACCTCCCGGCCATCTCCGTCCCGGCGGGAACCGACACACAGGGGCTCCCGGTAGGCCTTCAGCTCATCGGCGGTGCGTTCGAGGAACGAACGATCATCCGCGCCGCCAGCGCCGTCGAGTGAAGTCGGCTACAACCCGAGTATGGCCCGGGCCTGGTCGGGCGTGGCGACGGGCCGATCGAGCCGGTTCGCGATCTCGACGCTGCGGCGGACCAGTTGGGCGTTACTTTCCGCCGGTTCACCCTGTCTGAAATAGAGGTTGTCCTCAAGTCCGACCCTGACGTGCCCGCCCAACAACAAGCCCATCGTCGTCAGGGGAAGTTGGTGCGGACCGAAGGCCAAGGTGTTGAATTCGGCCCCCTCGGGGAGGCCGTCGATCAGCGCTAACAGGTTCCGGGGCGTCGGTGGCGTCAGTGTCCCGCCACCGAGGATCAGGTTGACGTACACCGGCTCGTCGAGCGACGACCGGTCGAGCAGCGCGATGGTCTCGTTCAGGTGTCCGTTATTGAAGACTTCGAGTTCCGGCTTGATCCCTTGGTCGATCATATCGGCATACAGGGCGTCGATCATCCCTCGGGTGTTCTCGCTTGTGAGGTGATCGTACCGGTTGAGCGGCCCCATGTCGAGGGACGCCATTTCCGGAGGGGGGTCAGTCAGTAGCCCCTGTCGACGCGCTTCCAGGGGTGCCGCGGTCCCACCGGTCGAATGCTGGATGATGACGTTGTCGGTGTGCTTCCGGACGGCATCGGTAACCGCCTGGAACCGTTCCCGGTCGAACGACCGTTCACCCGAATCCCGACGCGCATGGAGGTGGACGATAGCCGCCCCGGCCGATTCACAGTCGGCGGCAGCCCGCCCGATCTCGTCCGGGCGCTCCGGCAGGTTCCGATTGGCCTCCTTCCCGTGGACGCCGCCGGTCAGTGCCGCGGTCACGATGACGGGCGTACGGTCGAGGTAGTCTTGGTAGGTCATCCTTGGTGCTCGAGGAAGATCTCGCAGTCGGATTCGTGATGGAGCGAGTATCGGTCATTGCAGATATCGGCCCGCATCGGTTGGACGAAGCGGTCGGCTGCTGTACAGTAGGGGCGATCATGGTCGAACGGCGGCCCATCAGCGTCGGACCGATACTCGAGGAACGGACAGGTCATAGGCATCCGGGGGCGGGCGGTAACCGTAAAGCTTCACTGTCGACGTCTCAGCGGAGCCCACGAACCGTCGCGGCGAGGGTTGGGAGACCGATCGCGATGGCGCCGCTCACAAGGAGCAGATCCCCCGTGGCGGTGTATTTCACGAATTGGCCTCCGGCGACGAGACTGGCGCCGAACAGCAGCCAGACCGTGAGGCCGAAGAATGCGCCGTATGCCAGGGCCCGGGAGACGGTCCGCGCCCCCAGCCCGAGGAAAAGGCCTCCGACGACCAACCCTACGTAATGGTAGAGGGAGATCCCGAGGCCGAGGCCGAACCCGAGCACGATCACCGCGACCTGGTGGCGATCAACCGTCTCGAAGATGGACGATCCGCCCGTCATTCGGCCTCCTGGAAACGGAACGCAGTCCCGTCAGGTATCTCGAACGACATCCGTTTGTACTCTCCGTTCAGCCAGAGCGACAGCTGGTCCGAATAGTGGGGTGACAGGTAGTTCCCCGAGTTCCCGCCCGGGATGACCGAGTAGGAGGGACCGTCGAAGGAGGCGATCATCCGCCAGCTGCTTCCGGTGTCACCCTCGTCCCCGATGTTGAAAACCGTCCGACTCGATCCGTCGGCGGGGAGTTCCGGGTAGTTGAGGAAGTCGAGATCGAACGCATGGGTGATGGCAAGCCGGTGGTAATCGCCATAGGTCTCCCACCCCGCTTCCTGAATGGTTTCCACGGCACGCTTCATCGCCTCCACGATCGCATCGGACCGTGTCTGCTTACCCTCCTGATCCGGGTCATTGAACCAATCGCTGTCGGGATCGAGGTGTTGAAGCGGCCAGTCCTCGCCGGGATAGTAATCCTCGTCGAGGCCGCCGGCCGAGTACTCGTCCTCGTAGACGACGTCCCGATAGTGATCGAGCCAGACAGCGTAAACCAGGGCGGCCTCCGAGTCGGCCCGCATCTCCCGGTCCCACCCGGAGAGGCGACGGGCGAAGTTGAGCACCGTGCCGCTCATATCCTTGGTGGCCGCCTGGATCTGTGGGACGAACCCCTCGGCGTGGACGGAATGCCTGTCGTTCTGAAGATCGCGCATGAAGTCGACATCGATCCCCTTGCCTGACTGGATCCCGTCTTCCAATCGTTGATAGATCTCCCTGGCGCGGTACGGATCACCCATGTACTGGCTGTCACCGAGGTAAAACTCGTACCCGTACACGACCCGCTGGTTAGCGCTCGCGACATAACCCGGGTTGATCAAGTGGGGGATCTCGTCGAAGGGGATGAACCCGTCCCAGGTGGATTCGCCGTAGGGCGTGAACCCGTTCCACTCACCCTCCGGAGTGGAGCCGTCGAACACCCGGTTCCCCGCCACGACTTCGCCGTCGGTCCGTCTGATGGGATACTTCGCGGCCGGGTAGTACATTGTGTTTCCGTCCGCGTCGATATAAACGGTATTCTGGCCGGGAATATCGAACACCTTGAGGCCGGAACGGAAGTCCTCCAAGCCGGTGGCGTGGTTGTATCGATAGATGGCGAGGGGTTCTCGGGTTGCCGACAGACCGACCCAGGAGACGCCGACTCGTTGGCCCTCCTCTTCGATGAGTGGTCCGTGGGCGGTCTTTCGGACCGCCACCTCACGTTCCTCGACGCCGCTCTCGGTCGAAACCCGGACCGTCTTCGTCGATTCGTTCACGGCCCGCCACGTGTCCCCGTAACGGTATTCCCCACCCCCGTCTCGCATCTCGTACGTATAACAGTCCAGGACGTCGGCGCCGACGTTCGTGAATCCCCATGCGACGTGCCGGTTCTGTCCAATGACCACGAAGGGAACGCCCGGAAACGCCACGCCCCGGACATCGTGATCGGCCGATCGGAGGTGCATCTCGTACCAGACTGGCGGTGCCGACAAGGAGAGGTGAGGATCGTTTGCCAGGATCGGCGACCCGTTGGCAGTGTGGCGGCCGGCGACGATCCAATTGTTGGACCCGACCGGTTCCCGTCGACCGACGGCGACCGATCCCAGCCAGTCGAGCATCGACTTCGTCCCATCGAAACCCCCGGCGTCCGTGTGGCCCGGTTCCATCCGGTCTCCGGTGAACCGGGAATCCCCGTGGATATCGTCCCGTATGATCGGATACTCGTGGCGGTATTCGGGCGGATAGAGGTCCTCCAGTACCGCCTCTCCGAGGGCATCGGCAATGACGGATCGTTCGAGATCCCAGAAGGTCCCTGTCAAACCCCAGGCGATCTGTTTCGAGACTAAGAGGGTGGCGATCGGCGACCATCGGCCGGGTTCATATCCCAACAACTCGAACTCGATGGGGAGCGAATCAGCATCGTCAATGAACCGGTTGACGCCAGCGGTGAAGGCCCGGAGCGGCTCCTCCACGGGCGTCCCTTGAAGGGCCATCCACGACGCCTCGGCTGCACCCCGGAAGTCCATCTTGACGTGAAACCGATCAGTCTCGAACGCCCGCTCGCCGAACACGGCCGAGAGCTCGCCAGCCATGTTCCGCCTGGTGAGGTCCATCTGGAACAACCGGTCACGGGCTTGGACGAACCCGGCAGCGAAGTAGAGGGCGGATTCGTCCTCTGCCTCGATATGGGGGACGCCGAACCCGTCGTACGCCACTTCTGCGTCGCCATATGGGCTTTCGACCGCCGTTCCGTCGTTGGCCTGGGCCGACCGCCAAACGGATCCACTGAAGGGACTGACCTGTTCGAGCCGTTCCCGCTGGGTCGCCGCCGCACCGAGACCGAGGAGGCCCAGCGCGGAAAGTAGCCGCCGGCGGGGTAAACGGACCATTCGTTCCAGTGTTCAACCGATGGGAAGTATACTTTTTCGACGGGAACGTGCCGGTTGGTTACTCGTAAGCGAGGTTCATGATCCACTGGGAGAACGTGTCGCTCAGCGCATCCACGTCCTCCTCGCCGACGAACGGCGAGAGCCTGTCACCGGCCATCAGGAGCGAGAAATCGAGGTCTCGGGCCGTGGGGGAGAGGAAATAGGTCCGGTGGCCTTCGTGGACCGCCTCCTCGCGGTCGATCAGGTCCTTCTCGAGCAGGGATTCCACGATCCGACTCCCCTTGCGAGAGGAGACGTCGAGCTCCTTCCAGAACTGGCTCTGATAGATTCCGCCGGACTCGCGGACGAGCTCGAGCCCCGCCCGCTCGTCCTCGCTCAGGTCGACTTCGACCGCGGACACGCTCATACTAACGCTTAGCGGTCGCGGGCCGTTTAAAGTTGCTCGTTAACGACCTCGAATGGCGACTCGCATGGCGGACCGTCGGCGAACCGGTAGGTCGCCTTCCCCTCGCTCGGGATCGTGATCAGTGATGACGATCGGGTCCCGTAGCCGTCGCCGTGGATACAAACCCCTACATCGTGATCGCCCAAGACGGTCGCGGCCCGGTCGATCCAGTCCGCTGCCGTCTCAGCCTTTTCGGGTTCGAGGGCCATTCGGACGTTTCGGGCGCCCTGGATCTGGCGATCTCCGATGTCTGATCGTGACTGGGGGATCTCGAAGCGATCGTCGAACCCGGTATTCATTACGACGTGGAGCCCGGGTTCCAAGGCCGTCACTCTGAGCGTACCATCCCATTCGAGAACGACCGCCGACTCGTGATCGGCAAGGACCAGGTTGAACCCCTCGTACTCGTCCGCCTTCAGTGCTTCTTCGACAACCGCCACAGCGGCGTCCACGTCGGTCTGGTGCAGTGCCTCCCGAACGAGGAGCCCTCGCGACCGTTCACCCGCGAGTTCGGTGTCCGTCCAGCGGTTCGTGATCGCGACGAACAGGTCGTGCTCGTTGTAGCCGATCCAGGTCCCCCCGGCCTCCTCGTCACGCGGTGCGATGATGGCTGGCTCATCGTCGATCAGGAGTGGCGGTCGGGACGGTCGGTCCAGGATTTCGTCACGGTTCGCCGCGATGGCGATCGGGGTCGACTGAAAGACCTGGAAGGCGATGGCCAGCGTGCACACGGGAGAGCTATTGGTCGTCGGCGGTATTAACGCCCCGGAGACGTCGGACGACCGCTGTCCGATCGACCGTTCCGGACGCGGTTCTCGGGAGGCTGTCCGAAAACGCCCACGTCTTCGGAATCTTGAACGGGGCGAGGCGGTCACGGAGATAGTCGCTGAGGTCATCCGCTGACGGCCCGTCGGCGACCACCAGAGCACCGACTCGCCCTCCCCACTCCGGGTCATCGATCCCGACGACTGCGGCCGCCTCGACGGCGGGATGGGATCGGATGGCGGCCTCTACCTCGGTGGGGTGGATCTGTTCGCCGCCGGAGATGATGACGTCCGACAATCGGCCCGTTACCCAGAGCCGACCGTCCTCGAGGTAGCCGATATCCCCGGTGAATAACCCGAACTCGCCGATCCCTCGGTCGGTGTCGTCCGCATAGCCCGGCGTCACGGTCGGCCCGGCGACGACGATTTCGCCCTGCTCGCCCTCGGGGACCGGTTCATCGGATTCATCGACGATTGTTACGGCCGTCCCGATCAACGGCCGGCCGACGGTCCCACGGTAGGAGAACGCCTCGTCGGGGGTCGCCGTGGTTACCTGCGAGGCCGTTTCCGTCAGCCCATACGTCGGGTAAACCGGGACATCGGCCGCCTCACACCGGTCGATCAACGAGGGTGCGGCGGGTCCTCCCCCGAGGAGGACGAACCGTAGCGGACTGAGGCCGACGCCCGCATCGAGGAGGCGTTTGAGCTGTGTCGGGACCAGCGAGATGCCGCTCGGGCGATGCCGACAGATGGTGTCCCCGATGGCCTCGACGTCGAACCCCTCGTGCACGGTCACCGTCGTCCCGTAGACCGTCGACCGGATCAGAGGCGCCAGTCCACCCATGTGGTTGACCGGGAGGCAACAAATCCAGTTATCCGTCGGAGTGACGCCGAGCCGGAAGGCGGAGGCGGCCGCGCTGGCGAAGAGGTTCCGACGGGTGAGGGAGACCGGTTTGGGCTCACCGCTCGTCCCGGACGTGAAGAGGACGACCATGGGATCGGTCCAGGCCCACGTGGCGTCCTCGACGGATGCTGTCGGGTCGAGATCACCCTCGGCTAACGGTATCGGGATCGCGATGGCCTCGGAGAGGGGTGGCTCGTCGGTCGCCGGACCGAGGATGACCGAAGCCCCGGCCATCTGGAGCTGTTCCTGGAGCCTCGGTTCCGGCTGATCGGGATCCAGTGGGACGATCGTTCCCCCGAGGCGCCAAACCGCGTGGATCGTTCGCACCGTATCTATTGACGTCGATAGGAGCAATCCGACACGATCACCGGGTTCGATCGCCGGCAGCCGAGCGGCGGTCCAGCTGACCGAGGTATCCAATTCACGATACGACTGGTCGGCACCGGTCACGGCATCGATTACGGCCGGTCGGTCCGGCGTGGCCCTGACGCGTTCGGTTAAGGGGTCGCGGTTCACCACGCCACCTCCACTCCATGGCCCGGCCCGGGAGGGACGGTGAGCCTGCCGGCTTCGACCGGGGCGGGATCCGGCGCATAGTCCTCGCGAAGCCGCGAGGCGGTGGCGAGCCCACATGGGGGAACCGGTGCCAGGCTCGCGGCGAGATGCGCGGCGGCGGCCCGGGCGACGACCCCGTCGACCGTGTTCGAGATGACGACCGAGATGTCAGCCTCCCTGGCGGCCGTGGCCAGCTCACGGGTGCGATCGACGCCACCGATCACCATCGGTTTAAGGACGACCGTATCGACCGATAGCGACCCGACCTGCTCCCGATCAATGAACCGCATGGATTCGTCCAGGGCGATGTCGACCGTTCCGACGAGGGTCTCGTGGCCGTCGATGTCCCGGGGGGTTAGTGGCTGCTCGAGGTGCTCGATGGCAAGTGGCTCCAGCCGATCGATCATGCGGCGGGCCTCATTGCGGGTCCACGCCCCGTTGGCATCGAGGCGGATGGCTATCTTCGGGAGGTGCTCCCGGACCGAGCGGATCCGATTGAGGTCCTTCGCAGGGCTCCGGTTTCCTACTTTGATCTTGAGACAGCGGAACCCGTCGTTCGCTGCGGCTTCGGCGGCGTCCACCGTGGCCTCCCGATCACCATCGCCGATCGTCGCGTTCACCGGAATGGACTGGACTGCCTCGTGACCCCCTAACAGCTGATAGAGCGGTTGCTCGTTGGCCCGTGCCGTCCGATCGAGGGACGCCAGCGAGAGGCCGTGCCGGGTCGCGGGCAGCTCCGATACCGCCTCGATCGTGTCTCCCATCCGATCCATAGCCTCGCTGTCCGCCAGTTCGTCCAACGCGGATCGGGCGTCCGCGAGCGGCTCCGTCCAGCCGGGTAACGGCGCTGTTTCGCCAACGCCAACTGGACCGTCGACCCGGATGAGCAGACATTCGCGTCGCTGAATCGGGCCATCGGCGGTCACCAACGGTTCAGCCAACTCCAAGGATTCCGAGCGGATACTGATCATAAGGCGAGACCCACCCCGAACAGGATCGCGTACCCGGCGACCAACCGACCGGTTCGTTCGAGAGTGGCGTTCAACCGTTCGGCGTCCGTGCGGGAGAAGATTGTCCGGGTGACGGTCGCCGCATAGGGGAGCGTAAGGATCGGCAGGAGGACCCACGGTGAATGGCCCTCGAAGAGGAACCAGAACGGAACGACGTACGCCAGGAGCACGAGCGCGGCGAACTCGACCCGGCTCCACGTATAGCCGATCAGCACGGCGAGCGTCCGTTTGCCCGCCGCTCGGTCGGTTTCGAGATCCCGTACGTTGTTGACGACGAGGATGTTGGTGATGAGTGCGGCCATCGGGAGGCTCGCGACCACCGCTCCGACGGTCACCGAGCCGGGAGGGATCCCGATCGGGATCGACCCGACCATCCCCACGGCCTGCACGTAGTACGTTCCCGTCACCGCGACCAACCCGAAGAACACGAACACGAAGAGGTCGCCGAGACCGTAGTAGCCGAAGGGATAGGGGCCGCCGGTATAGAGGATCCCACTGGCGACGCTCGCGAGACCGACGACGAGTATCGGTATCCCGCCACGGTAAACCAGATAAAGGCCCACCACAATGGCCAGCCCGAAGGTCAGGTACATCGTTCGCTTGACCCGTTGCGGCGGGATCAGCCCTGACTGGGTGACCCGGGTGAATCCCTCCGCATTTTCGTCGGTGCCTTTGACGGCGTCGAAGTAATCGTTCGCGAGGTTCGTCCCGATCTGGATCAGACCCGCCCCCAGTAAGGCGGCGAGAGCCGGGAGCGGTGCGAACACGCTTTCATGGACGGCGAGTCCGGTCCCGACGATAACCGGGGCCGCGGCGGCCGGGAGGGTATGGGGCCGTGCCGCGATCAACCACGCTCGGGTGGTCGACACTCCCTCGGTGTCGGTCATTCCCGTAAACGGTCGGGCAGGTGGGGTAATAGCGGCTGTGATTATCGCCGTTCGACCGGGTTAGAAATACCAGGGGTAGGGCGTGAAGTCCGGGGCTCGATCCTCGAGGAAGGCGTCACGTCCTTCGGCGGCCTCGTCCGTCATGTAGGCGAGGCGCGTGGCCTCGCCGGCGAACAGCTGTTGGCCGACCAGCCCGTCATCGGCGAGGTTGAACGCGTACTTGAGCATACGGATCGCGGTCGGGCTCTTGTCGTTGATCTGTTCGGCCCACTCCAACGAAACGGCTTCGAGCTGGTCATGTGGCGTTACCTCGTTGACCATGCCCATCTCGGCTGCCTCGGTCGCATCGTAGGTCTTGCCGGCGAAGAACACTTCCCGGGCCTTCTTCTGGCCGACCTGCTTGGCCAGGTAGGCGGACCCGAAGCCCCCGTCGAAGCTGGCCACGTCCGGATCGGTCTGGAGGAACTTGGCATGTTCCTCGCTGGCGATGGTGAGGTCACAGACGACGTGGAGCGAATGGCCCCCGCCCACCGCCCATCCCGGGACGACAGCGATCACGGGCTTCGGCATGAACCGGATCAGCCGCTGGACCTCGAGGATATGGAGACGACCGGTGCGCGGCGCGTCTTCGTCGTCCCCGTATTCGTACCCGGACCCGCCGCGGACCGATTGGTCCCCGCCGGAGGAGAACGCCCACCCGCCGTCCCTCGCCGAGGGTCCGTTTCCCGTGAGCAGGACGCAGCCCACGTCGGTTTGCTGGCGGGCGTGGTCGAGCGCAGCGTGTAGTTCATCGACCGTTTTCGGCCGGAACGCGTTGCGGACGTCCGGGCGGTCGAACGCGATCCGAACCGTCCGACCGTCGACCGCCCGGTGATAGGTCACGTCATCGAAATCATCGGAGACGGTCTCCCACCGTGATTCATCCATGATTGCCGACGCCATACCCAGACCCACCGAGTTCCGGAGAAAAAAGGTTCCCCACGCCGGCTACGCGAGGAACCGTTCGGCGGTGGATTTCAGGATCTCGCCCGCTGTGAGGACGTCCGGCCAGTGGATGGTCTCGTCGGGAAAGTGAGCCTCCTCGATCCGTCCCGGTCCGAAGACGACCGTGGGAATCCCAGCATCGATGTAGAGCCGGGCATCGGCGCCATATGTTTCCCCATGCGGATCGGCCGATCGGATATCTGCATCGGCCATAGCGGCCTGGAGGGCGGTGACGACCGGCTCACCGGGATCGATTTCCGCCGAGCCGAACTGGATCGAGAACCGTTCGAACTTGGGCGGGTGGCCGGCGAGCCACTGGTTCTCCTCGATGACGGAATCGAGGCGGTCGTGAAACTCACGTTCCACGGCATCGAGCGTCTCCCCGGGGGCGACCCCGAGCCGCATCTCCGCCGTCAACGAGCCGGGGACGTTCGATGCCCAATTGCCGGCCTCGACCTTTCCGATCACGATGGGCCAGGGGGTCTCGAACCGCTCGTACAGCGGGTGGCTGATTCGCCGGCCCCGCTCAGCTTCGAGCGACTCGAACGCGTGATGGATCCGCTCGAAATGCGGGATCACGGATTCGCCTCGCCACTTCCGGGCAGCGTGGGCGGGTTTCCCCCTGACAGTCAGCCGCTTCATGAGACAGCCCTCGGTGGCGGTGACGACCCGCATGTCGGTCGGTTCGGTGACGATCGCGGCGTCCCGATCGAACGGATACGGGTTGTCCAGTGCGGCGGCGGCCGCCCCGATGCCGCCCTCCTCCTCGCCCACGACACTCTCGACAACGAGTCGTCCGTCGATCCCGGGGCTTGACTCCCGGAGGGCCACCGCGGCGAACACGCAGGCGGCGAGTTGGCTCTTCATGTCCACCGCGCCTCGCGCGATCAGCGAATCGCCTTCCCACCGGGGGTCGAAGGGATCGCCAGTCCAATGGTCGGGTTCGGCCGGAACGATGTCGACGTGGCCGTTGAGCACTAGGGTGGGTCCCCGGTCCGGCTTGCCGAACTCGAGGACCCCGGCGATATTGGGGCGATTTGCTACGCCCATCTCGGCGAGCGTTCCGGCATCTGGGAATTCGGGGTGATCCCCCAACCGGTTCGGGTCGGCCCGCCAGCGGACGGTCTCGAAGCCCAACCGATCAAGCTCCGATTCGAACCACTCCTGGGCCGGTTCCTCGTTTCCACCGATCGTTTCCCATCGAAGCAGCCGTTCAACGAACGACCGCATCTCCGCGTCGTACGCCTCGGCGAACTCCCCACTCATGCCCATCGAATACCGCCGTGGCCTGATGAGTCCTCCGTCCCCGTTCAGCCCAAGGCGTCGACGACCCGTTGCTTTAGGTCGGCTCGGCGATCGTGGTTCGTCTCGGCATCGGTCCGAACTTCGAGGACGGTCGAGCCTGGCTGGTCCAACGAGTTTCGGACCCGGTCAGCCAGATTCCCTTCGGCGACCCGTTCGAAGCTGAGTTCATACAGCTCTCCGGTCGGGGCGAAATCCAACCCATGGGGGGTTTTGAACTGGGCCGTGAACGGCGGATCGAAATCCTCGATCGGGAGCATGTGGAAGATCCCGCCCCCGTCGTTGTTGATGAGGACGATCGTCGCGTCGACCCGGCAGCGATCGAGCGCGAGGAGCCCGTTCATGTCGTGGTAGAACGCGAGGTCACCCGTCACGAGGATCAGGTCGCCTTTTGCCGCGCTCCCGACTCCCAGGGCTGACGACGTGATGCCGTCGATCCCGCTGGCCCCCCGGTTCCCGATGACTGTCAAGGGTTCGGGTGACGGTCGCCCGAACCGATCGAGATCCCGGACGGGCATGCTGTTCGAGACGAACACGGTCGTTCCCGCCCGTGCCGCCTCGAGAACACCATCGATGATTGCGGCCTCGGACGGCAGCGACCACCCATCGATGAGTTCCCAATAGTCGGCTTCGACGTTACGGATCCGATCCGTCAATGGAGCGGTCGGTCGCGTCACCCGAGCGGCAAGCTCGGCGCTCAGCCAGTTCGGGTCAGCCTCGAGGAGGTCGGTGGCCGTAAAGGTCGCCTCCGACCATCCCCCCGTCGGATCGACGAGAAACGTCCGCGCGTCAAGCCGTTCGAGGTAGTCCGCCAGGGCCTGCGAAGTCGGAGCCGACCCGAATCGTAGTACGACGTCCGGCTCGGGCCAGTTCGATGTCACGGCCGGATCTAAATATCCGTCATAGCCGCCCTGAACGGGTGCGGCATCGACGGCGGGTCCGAACCTGAGCCCTGATAACGGATCGGCGAATACGGGGAAGCCAATCCGTTCGGCGAGAGTAGCGATCGATCCCCAGTCGCGCGAAACCCCGCTCGGGCCGACGACGATCGCGCCGTTGTCCGCCTCCCTAACCGCGGTCGCCACGGATGCGATGGCCGAATCGTCGATCCTGGGACGGCCGGGTGCCCCCCTCACGTACGGCCCGTCACGCCCACGCGCCGCCCGGGCATGTTCGCTTTCGAACCCGTTGGGCAGCGAATCCATCTCGATCGGGGCCAGGGGTTTCCGGAAGGGGACATTGAGATGGACCGGGCCCGCGTCCGCTCCCCGGCTATATCCACACGCGCGAGAGATCGTCGTTCGGAGCATCCTGAGTTTTTGCGGTTTCGCTTCGGGTTCAGGCAGCGTTCGGTACCAGCGGGTCGCGTCCCCGTACAACCGGGTTTGGTCGATCGTCTGGTTCGCACCGCTCTCGTGGAGTTCGGGGGGTCGATCGGCGGTCAGAACGAGCATCGGGACCCCCGCTGCGTCCGCCTCAATAACGGCCGGATGGAAGTTCGCCGCCGCGGTCCCAGAGGTACTGACGACCGGGGTCGGCTCGCCGGTGATCTTGGCACGGCCGAGTGCGAAGAACGCGGCCGACCGCTCGTCGAGGTGTGACCGTATCTCGATCGTGGAATGCTCAGCTAGGGCGACGACCAACGGCGTGGACCGGCTCCCGGGAGCGACACAAACGGTGTCGATACCCTGGTGGGCCAACTCCTCGGCGATGATCCGGCCCCACAGCGTGTTTCGGTTGGGCGCACTCATTCGAGCTCGTCGAGGATGGGTCGGTATTTGGGATAGATCTCGTCCCACTCCTCGGCCGGGTCACTGTTCTCGACGATCCCGTTTCCGGCGAAGAGCGTCGCCTCGCGACCGTTGGCGAGCCCCGACCGTATCGCGACGGCGAATTCGCCGTTCCCGGCGGCATCGAACCAGCCGACGGGGGCCGCGTACCACCCACGATCGAACCGCTCAGTGTCACGGATCGCATCTATCGCCGCGCCTGGCGGGACACCGCCGACCGCCGGCGTGGGATGGAGCCGCTCGACAAGGCCCAGGACATGCATCCTGTCGTTGAGTTCGGCGTGCAAGGGGGTTCGGAGGTGTTGGATAGTGGCCAACTGTCGAACGGTCTGTGGTGACTCGGTGACCGACCCGATTGGGGCCAACCGGTCCCGGATAGCCTCGACGACGAGGCTCTGTTCGTGTTGAAGCTTGGCACTTCCGCGGAGCGAATCGGCGTATGCCGCGTCATCCTCCGGGGTTTCCCCACGGGGAACAGACCCCGCGAGCGCCTCGGTCTTGACCGTTTTACCGCGGACCTTCACCAACCGTTCGGGGGAGGGCCCGAAGAACCCGGCACCGTCCTCGGGTTGGAACAGGAGCCGGAAACAGTCGGGATGGGTTCGTCTGAGCCGTTCGAGAACCGCCGGAATATCGATCGGCGACTCGAGCGAGACATCGAGGGCGGTCGCGAGGACGACCTTCTCGAGGTCGCCATTCGCAATACGAGCCACTGTGGCGTCGACCATGTCGATCCACTCAGACCGGGAGGTCCGTGGATGGGTGGACGAGACCCCGGGTGGCTCGGCCGCGGGTAACATCGTGGGCAGGTCCTCGACGGCTGCCGCGGCATCGGTCAATCTGGCTTCGACGTCCGGTTCTGTCTCCCCGGTCTCGACAGCGTTGATAGTCAGGTACGTGCTTTCGTCCCATCGAGTCAGTTGGACTTCCGGGAGGACGAAGGCTGCCGGTGGGAACCCGTCCCAGGGGCCACCGGGTGGTTTCGACCCGTCGAAGGCGAAGCCGCCCATCAACCGTGGTCGGGTCGGAGCCGGCCCGCGCTGATCGATCCCGTCGAAGAGGTCTTCGGCCGACCGCCTGATCGTGTCGAACCGTTCGGGGCCCTCGGCGGTCAGCCAAGCGGCCCGACCACCACCGACGAGTTCGAGGCCGTCAGGGGCGGCCCAAGCGACGCGGGGGCGGGATTGGCCGTCGAGGAAGGCACGAAACGATACATCAGGGACTTCACGGGATCGACTGATGAGGGTGACTTCCTCGATCCTCCCTGGGTGGGGTTTCCCTTCCCCGCGGGGCGGTTCCATTACCGAATGGCTCCGGGGGGCTGGTTCTTCAGGTTGTCCTTATCGTGGCGGGCCGACCCGTCGTGGCGCCGCCGCGAAGGCCGTTCCAACCCTTCAACAAATACGAACTCTCGTTGTTCGATGACAAAGGCATTTTTCAATAATCCGATTGAAACTTACTCATCGAGGGAAGAAATCCCCGTCAGGCTTAAGAACCCCCTCCCCGAACCGACTTACGGTCCAATGGTCAAGGTGGAGGTCAACGTCCCCGAGCATCTCGACATGCAAATCGCCCAACTCGTCGATCAGGGAGATTTCATCAACCGGGAAGAAGCGGTTGAGGAACTCCTCTCGACGGGATTGAAGGCCTACAAAACGAGTGGCCCGTCCTCGGACCAGGAGGAACCCGGGTTCGAGGAGGAAATGATGGGCCACGAGGACGAGTACGTTTTCTAACCGAAAACCCCGGCAAGAAGACTTAAACCGGTTATCGTCCTAGTCGCGGACATGCATAAGGACGAGCTCCTTGAGCTTCATGAGCAAATGGTGGTGATCAAGAACTACTTCCAGGATCGCGAGGACGTCCCCGACGACACGTTCGAGGCATACGAGATGCTCGATGTCCGCCCCGAACACGTCCACAAGTCGAAGAGCGAGCACAAACACGCCGTCTTCGTCCTGGGAAACGCTCTGGCATCGGCCATGAGCGAGGACGAGTTCTCCAACGCCGGCCGCCTGTCAAAGCGGATGGAAGAACTCGCCGAAGACGCCAAACAGAAGCTGTAACTTTCGTCAAGGAATGTCTGGGGAGTTGGTCTGAGTCATGGATCCCGATACCGTCGGCCGGATTGAGGAGTGGGAAACTAGGCCCGTCTCGGACGGGTATGCCGGGCTTCGCGACCTGGAAGCCGACGACTTCTCCGGTGCAATCACGAACGGGAGCGGGTGGCTGTTTATGCTCAACGGCCGTATCATCGGGGTGTTCAATGGGACCATCGAAGCCTTCGAGGGGGCGGGGCTCACGGCGCATTCCGCCCCGGACCCGTCGCTACCACTCCTCTTTTCGATGCAGGAAACCGGTGGCGAGACCCAGGGGAAGTACTACACCGACGATACCCCACTCGCCGAGGTCGACCGGACCCTGACTGAGGGGTCGTTCACCGGTTACATCGAGCTCTCAGAGAACGTACTCAGCGGCGACTACTATGTGGTTTACTACGGGGGTCGATCGCTCAGTGCGGCTTTCATCGGGAACGCAGAACAGCTCATCACTGGCGACGAAGCGTTCGACCGGGCCAACGACGAGGTCGGCATCTACGAGGTTCGATCCGTCGAGCTCGATGTCAAAGAGATCCCCGAACCATCCCCCTCCGGATCCACCGCTACGACGACCGGCCCGCCCCCCGAGGAACCCGAGGAACCCGAGGAGGAGCCCGCATCGACGGACGTTGAACCGGACGATCAACCCGGACCCAGTGACGTATCGATTGAGGAGGCGGAACCTCCGGTTACCAACGAACCGGTGGATGCCGATGTTGACTCGGTCGATGCGGTCGAGGAGGCGGAGCCAACGACGGATGAGTCCGCCTCGGAACCAATGACGTCGACAAATGATACGGCTACCGAGGCAACCCAACCGGAAACCCCGACCCCCCAATCTGAACACTCGCAAGCCGACCAGGACCTCACCGCCGACGATCCCGATTCCCGCCCTGCGGAGCAAGTCGGTCAATCCACCCAACCCGAGGAGCCCACGAGCAGTTCGGCCGAGGACCCCTTCAGCGAGGAGGAGGCCTGGCGGGAAACCCGGACGATCCCGGCGCTCGATCCCGAACGATCGGAAGAAGACCTTCAGGTCAATGCGGACGCCAAGCGCCAACCCCGCCAACAGCAATCGTCCGAGGGCCGATCACGGAACGCCACTCAGAACCCCTCGCAGTCACAACCCCGATCCCAATCATCCTCCCAACAGGACCCCCACCAGATCCAGGACCTCAAGGCCGCAATCAAGTCACGCGAGGGCCGCATCGAGGAGCTAGAGGCGGCCCTCGAGGAGGTCACGACCGAACGGGATGACCTCCAAGCGGAACGGGACCGGCTCGCCCAGGAGCGCGACGAACTTCAGGACCGGATCGAGCGCCTGGAATCTCAACTCGATTCGTTGACCGCGGATTCCTCGGCCTCCGACGATAGCGGCGTCAGTACGGAACTTGACCCGGGCGAGGCGCTCACGCAAACCGACGTGTTCATCCGGTACGGGTCGAAGGGCGAGTCAACGCTCGAGAACGCCCATGCCGGCCGTGCGGACCAGGAGGACGTCCTGTCAAACCTCCGGTTGGAGGAACACACCCGGTTCGATTCCAACGCAACAATCGTCAACGGCCAGCCCTATCTGGAGTTCCTCGATGGTACGCTCCAGTATCGCTTCGTCAAGTGGTTGGTCGAGGACCTCATCTTCGAGATCCAAGAGACGAACAGCCAAAAACGCCTTCGGGCGCTCTATAACGTGCTCCCGCGGTTCGATCGCGCCGAGTTCGACGGAACCGTGACCAGCCGAAACGAGGCGGGCGAAGAACACTCGGAGTCGTTCGACGTCGTCATCAGGGACCGGATGGGGCAGCCCCTCATCCTGGCCGACCTCAACGACGCCCGGGATCCAGCCAGCGGCGACATGATGTCGGACCTCGTCACCCGGGCGACGGCGGCGGCTGAAAGCCATGATACCATCGGGGCGGCGTTCATGGTCACGGCGAGCTTCTTCGAACCGCCGGCGCTCGAGACGGCAGACGAAGCGACCGGTGGTGGTCTGCTCGACCGCGATTCAAAAGAGAGCTTCGTGAAACTCGGTCGCAAACGCGGCTTCCACCTCTGTCTGGCGGAAGCTCGGGGCGACGCCTTCCACGTGGCGGTCCCAGAACTCTAGATCTCGGCTTCCGAGATGTCCTGTATCTTCATCCCCTCGAGCTTCTCTACCACGTCGTCCAGCTTATTGTCTAGGTCGCTGATGAAATCCTGCGTCTGTTCCGTCGTGATGGCTCCCTGACTGGAGGGCTCGATGAGGTTCTCCTCCTCGAGGACCCGGAGGGAATACCGGACCTTGTGGTGTGGATACCCGGTCTCGTTCGACATCTTCACGATGCCGATCGGCTCGTTCTCGATCACCATTCGCAGGACCTGCAAATGGCGTTCCAGCATATCGACCTCCTTCTCAAGGCGATCTATCATGGCATGTGTTAACTTGTGAGGCGTGCTTTTAAACGTTGCCCTCCGTTCGACCAATGGATCCGGTGTCTGAGGGCCTCAAGATTCGATATCGTGGTAAGCGGCGGCCACTTTGTCGCGATCGATGAGGTCGTCGAGCGTCTCGTTCATCTCGGATTCGATATGCTCGATCCGCTTTTTGAGCCGTCGATATTCCTCCGCCGCCTGGAGGTGTTTGGCGTCCATCACGGACTCAAGCGCCGTCTTCTTGGAGACCAACGAGAAGCACTCCTGGACCCGGGCCTCGAACTCCGCTCGCGTGAGGAGGGTATCCACGAGGTCGAAAAGGTCGTCCCGTGACACCGGTTTGACCAGGTATTCGTCAAAGCCCATCTCGATGATATCGAAATCGGGTTCGACGGCGGTTATCATCGCGACACGGCAATCGAAAGAGCGATCGCGGATCGACCGGAGCACCTCGTCGCCCGACACACCGGGCATCCGCCGGTCGAGGAGGACCACGTCCACCCCGGTATCGAGCTGTTCGATGGCGCGTTCGCCGCTGGTCGCGGTCTTTACCCGGTAACGATCACCCAGCCAGCTTGCATACGCATCCACATACGCATCTTCATCGTCCACGACGAGCACCGTCGACTGGGATGGGGTAGAATTCATTGTGGTTAGCGTGCGACCGCTCTTGGTGGTAGTACCTACCAATTAAATCATCCGTTATCAATGTAATGGTCAGTAAAATGAGATGCCGCCCGGTCGAGTCATTCGCTCGTCCCCTCTTCATTGATATCGTTCCGGATCGCGTCGGAATCCATCTCGGGGATGACCGAGGTCGCGGAGGCCGAAAGCGCCTCGATCACCGGGCTCCGATCGGCATCCTCGCCGACCAGATCGACTGGCGCCCGGTGGGTTCACCTGAACCGTCACTACGAAGTATGCCAGGGAGGTGTTCGCCGGATCAGCGTCACCAGCACGCATTCGGCGGGCTCGTCCTGCACCCGTTTCAATCCGTCAATGCCAGATACGACTTTGATGACCTCGAGATCCACCGTAGAGAGGGAAACTGGGGATCGGTCGTTATCCTTTATAATGGCCTATCATATGTTAATAGGGACCCGTTCAACCCCCGGACCGTCGTCCTAGTTCACGACACCGTTCGGGGTCCTTAGTGGGGCCCAATCCGGGTCAAGTGGTCGGTGATATCGTAATGGGTTTAGCGGCCCGCTGGCAACGGCACTTCGGTATGACCGTCACTATCGTCGGGTCGCAGCTCGGTGACGAGGGGAAGGGCGGTATCGTCGATGTATTTTCCCAGGCGGCTGACATCGTAGTTCGGTATCAAGGGGGTGACAACGCGGGCCATACGGTCGTGCACGAGGGAGAGGAATATCGGCTCTCTTTGGTCCCGAGCGGTGCGGTCCGGGGGAAGATCGGTGTGCTCGGAAACGGATGTGTAGTGAACCCTCGGACGCTTTTCGACGAACTCGATACGCTCCGCGAGCGTGATCTGGATCCTGACGTCCGGGTCGCCGAACGGGCCCACGTGATTCTGCCGTATCACCGTGTATTGGACGGCATCGAGGAGGAGGCCAAGAGCGATTCCGATCTCGATGCGGGAACCACTGGGCGGGGAATCGGTCCCACGTACGAGGACAAGGTCGGACGACGGGGAATCCGGATCGGTGACCTCCTTTCGCCCGATGACCTTCGGTCTAAGCTCGAATATGTGGTCCCCCAGAAACGGGCGATCGTCGAGGAGGTATTCGGTGTCACACCGGACCAGGCGTTCGATGTCGAGGCGATCTTCGACGATTATCGGGAGTTCGGTGAACGACTCGACTCGGAGGACATGACGGTCAACGCTGGGGATTTCATCGCCACTCGGCTGTCGGCGGATGACGACGTCATGTTCGAGGGGGCCCAGGGCACCTCGATAGACATCGACCACGGAATCTATCCCTACGTGACCTCATCAAACCCGTCAGCCGGCTACGCTGCCACCGGGAGCGGGATCGGCGTTTCTGTCGTCGGCCGTGGCGACGTGATCGGCGTGATAAAGGCATACCTCTCGCGGGTGGGAACCGGGCCACTCCCGACCGAGCTATCCGGCGATCTGGCCGAGTACATCCGCGAGGAAGGGGGTGAATTCGGGACGGTGACAGGGCGCCCTCGTCGGATAGGCTGGCTCGATGTCCCGATGTTACGCCACGCGGCCCGCGTCAACGGGTTCACGGGACTGGCCGTCAACCACCTCGACGTCCTCGCGGGACTGGACGAGGTAAAGGCCGCCCACGCCTACGAGCGCAACGGCGAGGAGTTATTGACGATGCCCCCGACGACCGAGCAGTGGGGGGATTGTGTGCCAGTGTACCGGACCTTTCCCGGGTGGGAAGACGCCGATTGGCCGGCGATCGCGGAGACGGGGTACGATGCCCTTCCGGACAACGCCCGCGACTATCTCGAGTATCTGGTCGACGAACTCGACGCGCCCATCACGACGGTCGGCGTCGGCCCGAACCGGTCGGAGACGATCGTTCGGGACAACCCGTTCGAATCCTGACGGTGCCTTAATCCCCGGGCCGGTCGTTGGGAGGCCATGAACGGATTTTCCTTTGACTATGCGCCGGGGGCGATCCGGTTCGGCCCTGGTTGTCTCGAGGGACTCGAACCGACTCTCGGGGAACGGGGGATATCGAGAGCGCTCGTTGTCTGTGGGCGAACCGTGGGATCGACCGACGAGGTAATGGACCCCGTAACGGCTGGGATCGGTGACCGGTTGGCAGGCGTGTTCGATCGGACTACACCGGAGAAATCCTTCGAAACCGCCATCCAGGGACGGGATCGGATCCGAGACGGGAACATCGATGGACTCGTCAGTATCGGTGGAGGGAGCAGCCTCGACCTGGCAAAGGCCATGACGATCCTGAAGGCCTCTGACCGGTCGGCGGCCGAAGTCCGTGCGTTCATAGAGACGAACGGGGCACTGCCGATCCCCGATGGGCCATTATTCCCCGTCATCGCCATTCCGACCACGTTGGCTGGTGCCGATCTGTCGGCAGTCGGTTCGGTTACGCTCCCGGGGACCCAATCCGGACCCGCGACCGGTGACGCCCATTCGGTCGGGGGCTTCGGCGATCGCCGATTGATGCCGGATGCGCTGTTCTACGACCCGGCACTCTTTGCGACTACCCCTGCTCCCGTGCTGAACGCAAGCGCGATGAACGGCTTCGATAAAGGCATTGAAATCCTGTATTCCCGTAACGCGAATCCTATCACTGATGCGACGGCGACACACGGGCTCGGGCGACTTCGGGAGTCGTTACCCGAAATGACGGCTGATCCCGACGCCCTCGAACGGGCGATCATCGGGACGATCCTCGTCCAGTATGGCCTCTCGACCCCGGGTACCGGCAAGCTCTCTATCATCCACGCGTTCGGGCATGCCCTGGCCAGACACTACCCGGTCCAGCAGGGGGCGGCCCACGGCATCGTGGCACCTGCCGTCATCAGGTACGTCTTCGAACAGGTCCCGGGTCAACGGGAGCGGATCGCCGATGGACTGGGTATCGACCCCGCCACTTCTAACGTCGCGGGTGCGATCGTCGAGACTGTCGACGAGATCCGAACGGCACTCGGGCTTCCACGACAGCTCCGTTCAATCGATGGCCTTGAGCCGGGGGACTTCCCTGCGATAGCTGAGTTCATCATTCAGGATGGTATCATGGCCAACCGCCCCCCCGGCCTCGATCCCACCCGGTCGGCGATCGAGAACGTCCTCGAGGCGGCATGGTAGGGCCTCCGTCATGTTTTTCTCGGTCGTCCCCCTCGGGTGAAGCATGAAGCGCGACCTGATGGATATCCTCTGTTGCCCTCTCGACAAACACGAACTTGAGCTTTCGGTCGACGAGGAGGACGGCGAAGAAATCCTCGAGGGCGAGCTGACCTGTACCGAATGCGGTGAGGTCTATCCGATTGAGGACGGCATTCCGAACCTCCTCCCGCCGGATATGCGCGAGGAAGCCACAGCCTGAACCTTTTTGATCGGTACTCGCGTTTTCCTAACCGTGCCGGGGTCGCTCGACGTCCATCTCAACCGTGATGGACCCCATTCAATCGAGGTCGACAATCCCTCCTTCGAGGTCGATGACGATTTCGACATCGTCCTCCGGAACCACGGTAGGGCCCTCCATGTCTACCTCAACCTCGACGACGACCTCGCGAGGGTCGCAGAACTCGGGACCGCAAACCACTATGTCGATGAGGAGTCCGTCAGGCGGGTTCGGGTCCACGTGTCCGACCTCGCCCGGCCGGTTCGTGGCCGGATGAAGGTTGTCACCGGCTATGGCTCGGAAACCGAATACGTCGACCTTTCGATCGTGTCACAGGGCAGCACCGAACGACGGGTTCGGGTTGACGAGCGGTTGGGCCAACCCCCGCCCAAACAGGAAGAATCACTCCTCGATCCCGAAAAGCTCCCCGTGATCGCCCTCGCGGTCGTAGCCTTGCTCGTCGCTATCCTCGCGGCGGCCATTATCGCAGACCCGGTCGTGCTCGTTGGCGTTCTCGTGGTCATCCTCGGCGTCGCCATCGCCGGTGCGATTCTCTGGGGCGATTACGCCCTCGAGTGACGGATCGGAACGGTTTATTGGCCGCTCATCGCATCGCCGAGCGATGTCACTAGCGGCGGAGACCCGGGCGGCGGTCCGGGAACGACCCCTGCTCTTTGAGGCCCTTCGTGCCGGTGTCGTCAATTACACTGCGGCGGCACGGTCATTGGAGGTCGGCGGCGATACCGACGCGGTCACCGCCGCGCTCAGGCGGTTCGCGGCGGATCTTGCCCCCCGTGAGCCCCTCCCGAAGGACGTCCGTGTCACGATGCACAGCGGCCTCCAACCGGCCGACGAGGGAGTGCTCGCCGTTGGCGATTCCGGCTATTCGGAGGGTGACGGTGATTTGACCGGAATCATGGCTACGGGGGACGTGGACGCCACCGCGTTGGAACACGTCTTGGGGGTCCTTCGGATCCACGATATCGACGTGGTGGCCGCTGGAGTGAGTGAGTCGGGGTTGGTGGTCGTCGTGGATCGACGGAACGGGGCGGAAACGCTACGCCGGACCGAGACAGCCCTTGATGGCGTGCCGGGCTAACCCGACGGTTTAAACCCGTTGTCGGCAGAACGTAGGCACGATGACGCTCACGGTGACGAACTCGCTGAGCGGGGAGCGTGAGCCGTTCGAACCGCAAGATCCCGACACGGTGCTCCTCTATTTCTGTGGGCTAACCGTCTCCGATCTCCCGCATCTCGGCCATGCCAGGGCCTGGGTCCACGTCGATGTGATGCGACGCTGGCTCGAACACCTCGACTATACCGTCAACCACGTCGAGAATTTCACCGACGTGAACGAGAAGATCGTCGCCCGCATCGGCGAGGACGCCTACGGTAACGATGAGGCCGAAGTTGCTCAGCATTTCATCACCGAAGTCCTTCATGACATGCGGGGGCTCAACCTGAAACGGCCGACGGTGTATCCCCGCGTCTCCGAACACATCCCCGAAATCATCTCGTTGATCGAGACCCTCATCGACAAGGGGTATGCGTACGAATCCAACGGGTCGGTCTACTTCGACGTGACGACCTTCGGGGAGTACGGCAAACTCTCGAACCAGTCGGTTGCGGACATCGAAGCCCAGGGTGACGAGTCCGAACTCTCCGAGAAAAGACACCCCGCGGACTTCGCGCTCTGGAAAGCCGATGCGGTCTCGCCCGAATCCATCGCCGAGCACCGGAATCCCGACCTACCGCCCATTCAGGAACCGACGGGGCTCACTTGGGACTCGGCGTGGGGCGAAGGCCGTCCCGGGTGGCACATCGAGTGCTCGGCAATGAGCATGAACCATCTTGACGAACACATCGACATCCACGTCGGCGGTCAGGACCTGGTCTTCCCCCATCACGAAAACGAGATTGCCCAGAGCGAAGCCGCGTCGGGCGAGCCCTTCGCCGATTACTGGCTACACGTCAGCCTGCTGGAAACCGAAGGCGAGAAGATGAGCTCGAGCCTGAAGAACTTCTTCACCGTCCACAACGCCCTCGATGCCTTCGGGACCAACCCCGTCAGGATGTTCCTCCTCTCGACCCAGTACAGCCAACGACAATCCTACACGGAGGAGGCCCTCCACGAGGCCGTTGAACGATGGGATCGCCTCTCGCGGGGCTACGATCGGGTGATCGAGGCGGCCGACAGTCCCGACGCGCGGTCCAAGGCCGAGGACGCGTCGCTTCGCTCGTCAATCGAAACGGCGAGGTCGGACTTCCGTACGGCGATGAACGACGATTTCAATACCCGGGAAGCGTTGGCGGCGCTCTTCGATCTGGTGTCGGCCGCCAACCGACATCTCGACACCCGCGACCAGTTCGATTATCCAAGCCTCGCCAGGACGATCGAGACCCTGGAGGCGCTCGCTGGCGATGTCCTCGGGTTCAGGTTTGACGGTGCCGTCGAGGAACCGGCCGGCCTCGTCGACGAGCTGGTCGAACTCGTTCTCGACGTCCGCGAGCAGGAACGGGCGGCCGGGAACTTCGATCGGGCTGATGCCATCCGGGCTGATCTCGAGGCGTTAGGGGTCGAAGTCCAGGACGCCGAGGAGGGCCCGACCTATCGGATCGAGTCGCGATAACGCTTTTTTTCGTCCCCGCTGTCTCTCGGGCCGATGAACCGCTTAACAACCACTGGGCTCGTCCTGACTGGGCTCGGAAGCGTCGGGTACTCGGCGGGCATCGCCGTCGCGTACTCCGGTCGCGCATTCTCGATCACGGCGATCATGATCGGTATTACCTTGTTGGCAATCGGGCGGTCGATCGGAAGGGCGGTGGCCGAATGACCGTCGCTGCCGTCGTCTACCGGACGGGAACCATGCAGGAATACGACGACCTCAAATCGGCGAAATCCGCCGATGGGACGACGTGGATCCGGGCACATGACTGTACATCGGACGAGCTCACTGCGGTCGCCGATGTCTTCGACGTCCACCCGCTCGTAGTCGAGGATGTGGTAAACGGAGTCCGGCCGAAAGCCGAGGAATTCGCCGACTATATGTTTGTCTTGGTGAAGACGGCGGAGCTCGCCCGCGGCGATACCACCTTCGAGGATGAGGTCCGGACGGAATCGATCGGCATCGCCTTCGGCGATGACTGGGTCGTCACGTTAACCACTGGAAGTGATTCGCCCGCCGAACGGGTCTGGAACGCCGTGTCGAACGCCGACGACCGATTGTTACAACGCGGTTCGGACTTCACCGCCTATCGGGTGATCGACGTGATCGTCGACGAGTACTTCGGCCTCCTCGACAAGATCGAGTATCAGATCGAGGCCATCGAAGAACAAGTCCTCGAGACCAGCGGGATCGAACCGATCGAGGACATCAACGGTGTTCGGCGAGACCTTCTTTCGTTCCGTCGGGTGGCCTGGCCCTCTCGGGAGGCGATCGGCACGTTGGCTCGGGGGGACACCGAGCACATCCGGGAGCCGACCGAGAAGTATTACCGTGACGTCTACGACCACCTCGTCCAGGTCGTCGAATTCATCGAGCTCTACCGTGACCTTGCGAGCGGGGCGCGTGACATTTACCTCAACACGGTCTCGCAATCGACGAACGAGGTGATGAAGGTCCTGACGGTCGTCGCGACCATCTTCCTCCCCCTCACCTTCGTCGTCGGAATCTACGGAATGAATTTCGCGGACAGCCCGTTCAACATGCCCGAGCTCGGCTGGCAGTTCGGCTACCCGGCCGTCATGCTGGGAATGGCGCTTCTGGCGGTCACGCTGCTTTGGTACTTCCGTACGAAGCGCTATCTGTAGAGAACGGCTAGGAGGATGTCATGCGTGGCTCGCCGTCTGCAGGAATGCGAGAAGAGCGTCTCGTCGGTCAGCCGAACAGGTCGCCGAGGCCTTCGCCGCTGACCTCTTCGTCCTCGTCCTCGCCGGCTTCCTCTTCTTCGGCTTCCGCTGCCGCTTCCTCTTCGGCTTCTTCCTCGCCACCCTCGTCGGCCTCGGCGGCTTCGCCGCCGCTCGGGGCGGCTCCCGCGGTAGGCACCGCGGCGGCCTGTTCGATCGCGTCCTCGATGTCGACGTCCTCGAGGGCGGCCACGAGGGCCTTGACCCGCGATTCCTCGACATCGACGCCGGCCGCCTCGAGGACGGCCGTCAGGTTGTCTTCGTTTACCTCTTCATCCGATTCGTGGAGCAGGAGTGCTGCGTATACGTATTCCATTGGTGATCACCCGAATAGGTCGCCGAGGCCCTCGCCGCTCACGTCGTCATCATCCTCGTCATCGTCCGCGTCGACGGCGTCCTCGTCCTCGTCGGCGTCGGCTTCGGCGTCGTCGGTTTCTTCAGTTGGCTGTTCGGTGTCGGTTTCTTCGGCCGGTGCCGGGGCCGGTGCCTCGACGCCCCGAAGGGCCTCGGGCAGGGCTTCTTCGTCGTCGATGAGGCTCGCCAGGGCGCGGACCTGTGCGTCCGCGCGCCGAACAAGGTCGTCGGCCAGGTCCGGGCTCTCGATCGAGGCGGCTAGCCCCACGCTTTTCGCCTCGCCGAGTGCCTTCGAGAGGAGCGCCGGAGCCGTCCGTGCTGTCGGGTAGACCGCGTTGATCGAGAGGTTGTTCGCCCGGCTCGCCGCCGTGGCGAAGTCCGCACGGTACTCATTGACGTCGATTTCGAGCTCGTCCGCCTCGAAGACGACCCCGTCGGAGAAGACCGCGCGGAGGTCGAGTCCGACCTCTTTCGGTTCGATCCCGAGCTCGGAGAGAACGTTCGCGAGTTCGTCGTCGACGGTATCGCCGGCCTCGGCGACGACCGAGTCCTGGGTGACCTTGATCGAACCCTCCATGATCTGGGCGGCTGCGCCGACGCTCTGCAGCTCGCCCACGAACGGGCCGGGGTCCATCCCGGTGTCTCCCTCGGGAATGACGATGTCGTTGGGCGCCGTCTCCCCGGCGTTGATCGGAGCCGGGGTCTTCGACGCTTCGAGCTGTCGATACAGCCCGAATGGGTTCTCGTCCGTGCCGACAAGGGCAACCTGACCGCTGATGTGGCCCTCAAGTGCCTCCAGGCCCTCGTTTACCTGCTGTAATGCTCGGATCAGCAGGGTGTTCCGGCTCATCCGGACGTCGGCGGTCCCGTACAGGTCGGCCCGCATCTGCTGGAGCTGTCGGCTGGGAATGCCGGTCACGCCGACGATGCCGATACTCTCGTACTGGTCGATGAAGTCGACGAGTGCCTCGACCTCGTTCCGTTTCCACTCCGGGATGGTCTCGGTCTGGCGTTCGGATTCGGCGCTCATTATGCCACTTGCTCCGCCGGGCCCATGGTCGTTTTCACGTACACGGAATCCACGTTAAGGGGGCCCTTTTCCAGGCTCCCGTGGAGCCGCCGGAGGATCGTGTCGATATTGTCGGCGATGTCCTCGGCGTCCATGTCCTCCGCCCCGACCCTGGTATGGAAGGTCCGGCGGTCGCGGCTTCGGAGCTGTACCGTGTTCTTCATTCGATTCACGACCTCCACAACGTCGTCGTCAGGTTGGAGCGGCGTCGGCATCTTTCCGCGGGGACCGAGGATGGTCCCGAGCAATCGCCCGATGTCCTGCATCAGGCTGGCTTCGGCGATGAAGAAGTCCGTCGCCTCCGCCAGGTCCTTCGCCGCGTCCTGATCGTCGCCGAGGTCCTCAAGGTCGTCGCTGTCGAGCACGTCGTCGGCGACCTCCTCAGCCCGGACTGCCGTCTCACCCTCCGCGAAGACCACGATTCGGGTCTCCTGGCCGGTCCCTGAGGGGAGGACGACGCTCTCGTCGACACGGTTCGCGGGATCGTTGAGATCGAGATCGCGTAAGTTGATCGCGAGGTCTACCGTCTCACGGAAGTTACGTTGCGGCGATTCTGACAACGCCCGAGAGACAGCGTCTTCTATGTCCTGATCTGCCATCGTTCACCTCCGTAGT
>CAYOLR010000008.1:6166-27757 GCA_964404815.1 uncultured Halobacteriales archaeon | reverse complement strand
GATCTCCGAGATCGCCGCCGCGACCGACCGTCCCTCGCAGGTGCTGGGCCTGCACTTCTTCAATCCGCCGGTGAAGATGGACCTCGTTGAGGTCATCTACGGCGATAAGACCAGCGACGAGACGGCCGATACGGGCTACGCCTTCGTGGAATCGATCGACAAGACCCCAATCTACGTCAGGAAAGACGTCCACGGCTTCGTGGTCAACACGGTGCTCGGGCCGTTCATGGACGAGCCCGCCTGGATGGTCTCCGAGGGCGAGGCGACCATCAAGCAGGCCGACGCCGCCATGGTGTACGAACGGGGCTATCCCATGGGCCCGTTCGAGCTCGGGGACATGACGGGGATCGACATCGGGTATCACGTCAGAAAGGAGGCCGGCCAGGAGATCCCGCCGATCATGGAGGAGCGGGTCGAGGCCGAGGAACTCGGCAAGAAGACCGGGAAGGGGTACTACGACTACGAGGAGGGCGATGGTCCCGAATACGAACCCGAGGACGCCGAAGGGTTCGACACGCTCCGTGTCGAAGCGCGGATGATCAACGAGGCCGCCCGACTCGTCGGTGATGACGTCGCTACGCCCGAGGCTATCGACACCGGGGTCAAGCTCGGGACCGGGTTCCCGGAGGGGATCTGTGCGCGCGCCGACTCGATCGGGCTCGACGTCGTCCTCGAGAAGCTCCAGGACCTCCACGAGGCGACCGGCGCCGACCGCTTCGAGCCGGACGATTACCTCGTCCAGCTGGTTGAGGAGGGCAAGACCGGGGAGGATGCCGGCGAGGGCTTTTACGACTACGGCGAGGCCCAGGGGCTCGGGCCGTTCCACGAGCTGAATTACTCCCTCGAGGACGGCCTCCTCGAGATCGAGTTGGACCGGCCCGAGCGGATGAACGCGATGTCGCCCGGCCTCTCCGATGAGATCGTCGAGGTGCTCGAAGGTATCGATACCGAGGAAGTCCGCGCGGTCACCTTCGAGGGCGCCGGCGACCGTGCGTTCTGCGCCGGCGCCGACATCGGGAGCTTCGGGTCGATGAGCCCGACCGATACGATGGACGTCAGCGAGGTGTTCGAGGTGGTGGCCTCGTTCCCCCGGCCGGTGCTCGCGAAGATCGACGGCTACTGTCTGGGCGCCGGCCTCGAGCTCGCGCTCGCCTGCGACCTCCGGCTCGCGACCGCGGACTCGACGTTCGGCAATCCCGAGATCAACCTCGGCCTCATCCCCGGTGGTGGAAGCACCCAGCGACTCCTCCGGATGATCGGGGAAACCCGCGCGAAGGAGCTCGTTTTCCGCGGCAACCACATCTCGGCCGACCGGGCCGCCGACTGGGGAATCATCAACCGCTCGGTACCGGCCGACGAATTCGACGATACGGTCGAGGACTTCCTCGACGACCTCGTGAACGGCCCACCCATCGCCCTGAAGGTCGCCAAGAAGGTCATGAACCACGGCCAAAACGCCAGCCTGGATGCCGCCCTCGCGATGGAGAGCCAGGGCTTTGGCCTCCTGTTCAGCACCGACGACATGATGGAAGGGACCATGGCGTTCCTCGAGGACCGCGAGCCGGAGTTCGAGGGGGAGTGAGGGTGGACGAGGCCGTCGAGCGCTTCGGTGGGTTCATCGACCGACACGGCTTCCTCTCGTGGCTCGACGTCTCGCTCGACGCCGTCGAGGACGGCCGGGTCGTGATGCGGGTTCCCTACGACGAGAAGCTGCTCAACCCGGGAGCCGAGTCGATCCATGGCGGGGTGGCATCGTCGCTGATCGACACGGCCAGCGGGTTCGCCCTCCGGACGACCTTCGACGACCCCGCCGCCGCGAACCTCACGACCACGGACATGAACGTTTCGTACCTCCGGCCGGCCCGGGACGATCTGGTGGCCACCGCCGACGTCGTCCGGGCGGGCGGGTCGATGGGCGTGACCGACGTGACGGTCGAGAGCACGACGGCGGACGGCGAGGACGATGCCGTCGCCGTCGGGCGGACGACCTACCGGCTGTTCCGGCCCTAATCCTCGATATCGCTGAAGAACTCGTCGAAGATGTCGGGATCGGTCTGGAACTTGAGGACGTTGTGCATCACCGAGTTCCGGATGTTGTCGACGACCGAGCCGTGTTCCTTGTAGAACTCGTGGATCCAGCGTGACTGGCTCACCGAGTCGGGGAACATCATCACCGACTTCCACTGGTATTCCCCCGTCGACAGGAAGTAGAGGAGGGTGTGCTCGTCGGTCCGGATGTGCTCCATGGCATCGCGCCACCCCTCCTCGAAGTGCTCGGGGTTGAACTTGAACTCGAAGAGGCTGAAGGAGAAGTACTCCTCGTTGGGCATGATCACCTCGCGAAACACGTCCTGGTCGCGCATTTTCCGGATCGACTCGCTCACGGTCACGTGGGACACGTCGATGTCGTACTCCCGGTCGAGGATCTCGGTGAGGTTCCGGGAGGAGATCTGCGGGTTCTTCGCCAGCTCCCGGAGGATGATGACGTCGCGCTCTTTGAAGTCCCATTCAGGCGTCGGCCGCATGGCTTAGAGCAGGCGGTCCGCGATGATCCCCCGCTGGATCTCGCTGGTTCCCTCGTAGATCTTCGTGATCCGGGCGTCGCGGTAGTAGCGTTCGACGGGGTGATCCGACACGAAGCCGGCCCCGCCGTGGACCTGGATCGCCTCGTCGGTCACGTCCACCGCGTGTTCAGAGGCGAACAGCTTGGCCATGCTGGCCCAGCGGGCGGCGAGGTCGTCATCGCCCGTCGCCACCTCGCTGGCGGCTCGATAGGTCAGCGAGCGGGCGGCCTCGACGGCCGTCGCCATGTCGGCGATCTTGTGCTGGATCGCTTGGAACTCCGAGATCCGTTGGCCGAACTGCTCGCGTTCGTTTGCGTATTCGATGGCGGCATCCACTGCGGCCTGGGAGACGCCGACGGCCTGGGCGGCGACGCTGACCCGACCGTTGGCGAAGAACTCCATCAACTGATAGAAACCGTGGTTCTCCGAGCCGACGATGTTCTCGTCCGGGACGCGGACGTCGTCGAGGATGAGTTCGCCGAGATCGGAGGCGTGGATCCCGAGCTTGTTGTCGATCTTCTCGGCGGAGAAGCCCGGGGTCTCGGTCGGAACCAGGAAGGCGGTGATGCCCTTTCGCCCGGCATCGGGGTCCGTCTTGGCGAAGACCAGGGCGACATCGGCCACGGTCCCGTTCGTGATCCACATCTTGTTGCCGTTGATGACCCATTCGTCGCCGTCCGACTCGGCCCGGGTTTCGATACCGGCCACGTTCGACCCGTGGGCCGGTTCCGAGATCGCGCTGGCGGAGACGGCCTCGCCCGCGGCGATCTTCGGCAGCCACTCCTCCTTCATCCAGTCGTCGCCGTACTCGATGAGCATCGACGTGCCGAAACTCGCGCTCCCGATGGCGGAGCCGATGCCCGGGTCCGCCCGCCAGAGCTCCTCGGTGACGATGGTGGTGCCTAGCGGATCCATCTCGGGCCCGCCGTACTCCGCCGGAATGTTCGGGCCGACGAGGTCGTACTCCGCGGCCTTCCGTCGGAGGTCCGTCGGGTACTTCCGCTCCTCGTCGTGTTCGTGGGCTACGGGGCGAATCTCGTTCTCGCCGAACTCGCGGACGGCCTGCCGAATCGCCCGATGTTCGTCTGAAAGACGGAACGCCATAGGCGAGCCTCGGTTTGCATTGTAAAATATCTTTGGCGGTTGGCTACAACCGTTAAGACACGTACAGTAATGGTGGTGTGGGTACAAGTGGCACGCGCATGCGCGCCGCTGTACTCACCGACTACGGGGAACCACTCGAGATCCAGGAAGTCGACCGGCCCTCGCCCGAGCCCGATCAAGTCGTCGTCGAGACCGAGGCTTGCGGGATCTGCCGGAGCGACTGGCACGGCTGGCAGGGTGACTGGGACTGGCTGGGTGCCAAGCCGCCCCAGGGGCAGATCCTCGGCCATGAGCCCGCGGGGACGGTATTGGAGGTAGGCGACGATGTCGAGACCGTCTCGGAGGGTGACCGGGTCGCCGTCCCGTTCAACCTCTCCGACGGATCGTGTTACTATTGTAAGAACGGCATGTCCAACATCTGCGAGATGATCATGCCGCTGGGGTTCACTAGCCTCACGCCCGGGGCCTTCGCCGAAGAATTTCCGGTTCGAGAAGCCGACCAGAACGTCGTTAAACTTCCAGACGAGGTCGACTTTATCGACATGGCGGGGCTGGGGTGCCGGTTCGTCACGGCGTTTCACGGCCTCTCCCACCGGGCCGACGTCAGCGCCGGCGACTGGGTGGCCGTCCACGGCTGCGGGGGCGTCGGCCTCTCGGCCATCCACATCGCCTCGGCCCTCGGCGCGAACGTCGTGGCCGTCGACATCCAGGACGAGAAGCTCGAGTGGGCGGAGGACATGGGGGCCGACGAGACACTCAACGGGGCCGAGCTCGACAACGTCGGCAGCCACGTCAAGGCCGTCGCCGACGGCGGGGCCGACGTCTCGGTCGACGCCCTCGGGATCGCGGAGACCTGTCAGAACTCCATCGCCAGCCTCGGGCGCCGGGGACAGCACCTCCAGATCGGGCTCACCACCAGCGAAGAACAGGGCGAGGTGAGCATTCCGACCGACGCCATGGTGATGCAGGAGATCGAGTTCCTGGGCTCGTTCGGGATGCAACCGACACGCTTCGACGAGATCTTCCGCATGATCGAACACGGCAAAGTCGACCCGGGGAAGATCGTCTCCGAGACGGTCAGCCTCGATGACGTCCCCGACAAACTCGCGGCGATGAGCGACTTCGGGACCGTCGGGATCCCCGTCATTACCGAGTTCTGATCGGATCGTTGGCGGGCCGGTGAACTGAGGGGCCGGCTGGCCGAAGGCTACTGGCCGAGGTAGGCGTCCCGGATGTACTCGTCGCTCTCGATTTCCGCGGGCGTCCCCTCGCGCTCGACCGCCCCGTTTTCGAGGAGGTAGATCCGGTCGGCGTGGTCCATCGCGAAGGTGGCGTTCTGCTCACAGAGGAGAATCGCCACGCCGGAGTCTCTGATGCGGTCGATCGCGTCGCTGATGTCTTCGAGGATTACCGGCGCAAGCCCGAGGGTTGGCTCGTCCAACAGGAGTAGGTCCGGCTCGCCCATGAGCGCCCGACCGATGGCGAGCATCTGTTGTTCCCCACCGCTCATGGTCCGGGCTGACTGATCGATCCGATCGTCCAGCACGGGAAAGAGGTCGAGGACGTACTCGAGGCGGTCCTCGACTCCCTCGGGGTGGCGGAACGATCCGAGGCGGAGGTTGTCCTCCACGCTCATGAAGTCAAAGAGGTCGCGGGATTCGGTACAGTAGATGAGCCCATCGTGGACGAGGTCGGCGTGGGACCGACCGGTTATCGGCCGGCCCTGGTATACAGCGGTCCCCCTATAGGGGAGAAAGCCCCCGATCGTGTCGGCCAGCGTGGTCTTGCCGGCACCGTTGGGCCCGATGACGGACACGATCTCGCCGTCGCCCACAGCCACGTCTACCCCCTGAAGGGCTTTGACCTGCCCGTATGAAACGTGTAGATCGGTCACGGTCAGGATGGTGTCGCCGTGGGTGGGGTCCGCCGATCCCGTTTCCGTGTTCATCAGGCATCACCCCCCAGGTAGGCCTTCTGGACGGCCGGGTCGTTTCTGATCTCCTCCGGGGTCCCTTCAGCGAGTTTCGCGCCGAAGTTGATGACGACGGCCCGGTCGATAAGCTGGAGCAGACCCCGCATATTGTGGTCGACCACCACGAGCGTGATACCGTCGTCTCGGAGGGCGGAAAACAGCTCGGAGACCTCGGCGATCTCGGGCCCGGAGAGCCCGGCGAACGGTTCATCGATAAGGAGGAGAGTCGGGTCCGTGGCGAGCGCCCGGCCGAGCTCGAGCCGGAGCATCCCCGCGTGAGGGAGCTCGTTCGGCGTCTGTCGGAGGCGGTCGCCCAGCCCCACCTGTTTGCAGACTTCGGCGGCCCGTTCCCGGGTCTCGCCGCGAAGCCCGGCCAGCGAGAACAGTCGGTCAGGGACGAGCGCGAGCTGGACGTTCTCGACGACGGTCCGATCGCGCAGCGGCCTGAAAGACTGAAACGTCCGTGCCATCCCCCGTTTGACTATCCGGTATGGCGGCTCGCCGGTCACGTCCTCGCCGCGATACCAGACGGTCCCGTCGGTCGGCGGATACGTCCCGGTTACGCAGTTGAACGTCGTCGATTTTCCGGCGCCGTTGGGTCCGATGAAGCCCAGGATTTCCCCCTCGGACACGGCGAAAGAAAGGTGGTCGACAGCCGTCAACCCCCCGAACTTCTTCGTGAGATCGTCGATGACGAGAATGCCATCATCCGGGTCATACGCCCCGTCGTCGGCCTGGCTCACGGGCCGTCACCTCCCCGAAGCCGGTCGATGTCGGAGCGGATCCGGTCCCGGATGGCGTCCACCGGGGTGCGACCCCCGTCGGCCCGCGCGGCGGGCGCGGACCCGCCACTGTGGCGCCGAACCTCGTGGATAACTCGAGGGACGATCCCCTCAGGGAGGAAAAAGAGGAATGCGAGGGTGATCAGGCCGAAGATGAGGAAGTAGAGCTCGCTGACCGGCGCGCCGATCACCGGAATGGTGAGCTCGACGTTTCGCAGCCAGGTCCGGACGAGGAAGAAGAACAGGCCGCCGATGGCCGCCCCGGTGATCGTCCCGATTCCGCCGAGGATCGTCGCGACGATGAGCTCGATCGAAAGTACGAGCCCGAGGGTCTCGCTCGGTGTCGCCACCCCTTGTGCGTAGGTATGGATGTACAACGCGCCGGCGAGCCCCCCGATCGCGCCGCTAAGCACGAACACGAAGAGCTTGTATTTCGCCGGATTGAGCCCGACAGAGATGACGGCGTCCTCGTCCTCCCGGATCGCAGTGAGGATCTGCCCGGCATCCGATCGGGTGATCCCGAGGAATACGCCGAGGGTAAACAAGAAGAGCAACAGGGCGATGTAGTAGTTTGTGACCGGATCCAGGGAGATGGTGCCGATGCCGAAGAGGCCAGTCTCTCCGCCCGTTACGTCCGAGAAATACACGAATATCCTGAGGAGGATAATCGGCGTGACGAGCGTAATGAGCGAGAAGTACGGCCCCTTGACCCGAAGTGACGGGAACCCGATCAAGAGCCCGGCCAGGCTCGCGGCGATAACCGCTACCGGAATCGATGCGAGTAGGGGGACCCCCAGTTCGACGTTCAGGATGCCACTGGTGTACGCACCGACGCCGATAAAGAGAGCGTGGCCGAACGAGATCTCACCCGTATACCCGGAAACGACGTCCCAGGTCATCACGTAAACAGCGAAGAAGAGGGCACCCGTCACCTGCAAGATGGTCAGGGACGAAACAAAGCCGATGGCTGAGACGGGAGCGGCCGCCGGCACCAACGCTAATAGTGCAAGCCCGACGAGACCGAGCTGGTGGCGGCGCGGGAGCTCGAGCGGGTTGATGATGACCCCCGACCCCTCGGCCGACTCCGGTTCGGTGTTCCCCGCCATCGTTCTATTCAGCGAGCTCCCGGCCGAAGAGGCCCTCCGGTCGGACGATCAACACGACTACAAGTACCACCAGGGCCGCCACCCCGGATAGGCGGGTACTGATCATCGTCACCGTCACCTGATCCATCAACGCGATGAGGTAGGCCCCGAGGACGCTCCCCCGGATCGACCCGAGCCCGCCGAGGACGACGATCGCGAAGGATAACAGGAGCGGATTTCGGCCCATCAAGGGGTTGGCTGTCAGGAACGACGCGAGGAACAGGCCGGCGATCCCGGCCAACGCTCCTGCGATGAGCCAGGTATAGGCGTAGACGTTGTCAGCGTCGATACCCACGAGGGCCGCCCCCTTGTGGCTCATGCTGATCGCGAGGATCGCCTTACCGTGTTTGGTCCGGGTCACGAAGTAAAACAGCGCGGCGATGATGAGCCACGAAAGCACGAACGCCGCGATGCGGTTGTTCTCGACACCTCCACCCGCCAGTCGGGTCTGTCCCTCCACCAGTGTTGGGATCGCTAGCGGCTGTGTCCCCTCGAGCACCAGGAAAACCTGTTCGATGACGAGCCCGGTGACGAGCGTGAGGATGAGCACGGTGATCGGGTGGCCCGCCACCTTTCGGATCATCCCCTTGTACATCCCGTAACTGAACACGGCCGGGAGGACGAAGGCGGCGAGCGCCCCGATCCAGATACTCAGGCCCGCTTCAGTCACGTAATAAGCGCTGTAGGCCCCAAGGGTGATCGACGCCCCGTGGGCCAGGTTCAGCACACCGCCGACGCCGAAGATGAGCGTAAACCCGATCGCCACCAGCGAGTAGAGCGCCCCCAGCAACAATACGTTCACTGCCAAGTTAGCGACGTTTACCATGGATACAGCAATCCGCGAGGGGGATCAGGCCCAGGGCGGTGAGTGGTACTCGGTAGTCGCCAGGTTGTCGGGCCAGAGGACCTCCTGGACGCCGTTGCCCTCGTCGTCGGTCTGCCACTGGAAGAACACGCCCTGAGCGTAGTCCTCGCCGAACCTCACGTCGTGGGGGAACTCTCCGTCCTTGTCGAAGAACTCGATGTTGCCCGCCGTGCCCGTGTAGCTCATTCCCTCGAGCTCGGAGACTACCGCATCCGAATCCAGCGTCCCGGCCGATTCGACGGCGTTCTTGTACATGTAGACCGCGTCGTAGGCACTGTAGCCGTTGTAGACCGGATAGGCATCGTTCGCTTCGTGGTACGCCTCGGCATACGGGATGGTCTTCTCGGTGACCTCGCTCTGGGGCGTCGCAGTCGTCTGACTGAAGGTCGAGATGGCCGCCCCCTTTGTTGCCTTGAAGAACGATGGAAGCTGCGTGGGCACGTGAATGCCGCCGTAACCGAATGGCCGTTGTTGTTTGGCCCACTGGACCAGCGAGGTCGTCCCGATGTGGGCCAGGGCCGTATAGAGCCCGTCGATGCCCTTGTTCTCCAGCTCGTCGTAGATCGGCGTGAAGTCCTCGGTCCCCTCCGCAACCCGTTTATCGTAGACGACTTCGACATCGACCTCATCGGTAAACCGGGCGTCGAGGATCGACGAGACCGGCTCAGTCCATTTGAAGTCCTCGACGATGATGCCGATCGTCTCCCAGCCCATGGCATCGAACTGGTCTTGGGCGAAGATGATGAGGCTCTCGGCCAGGAAGGTGGAGTTGAACGGCCCCACCCGGAACCAGTACTTGAAGCGATCGTAGTCCTCTTTCACCTGGGCCGGGGCCTCCGGGGTGGCCGCCCCGGCGGTCAGATGGACCGTCTCCTGTTGGGCGATGTTCGGCATGAGCGCGAGGAGTTGCTCGCTCCCGAAGACGCCGAAGGTCGCGTCGACGTTCTCCCCGGTGGTCAGCTCCTGATAGCCCTGGCGGGCGGTCCCCGGATCGTCTTTGGTATCCTTCGTCGAGACCTCGAGCTCGGCCCCTTCGATCCCCCCGTCGGCGTTGATCTCCTGGACGGCTAGCTCGACCGAGTTGAAGATGGACGTCCCGAACGGGGCGTCCGCCGGGCCCAGTGCGCCGAGCTTGATGGGACCTGAAATTGACGGCGTGGGTGTTCCCGTTGGCGTCCCTCCATCACCGCCATCGCCGCCGCCACCCCCGCCCGTACACCCGGCCACGGAGGTGAGGGCCACGCCACCCCCGGCTGCCCGGAGGAAGGTCCGCCGATCCACGGGACCCGACTTTTCATTGTTCAATTTTCCGCGTTCTGTTTTATCGGTGGACCCCTCTCCGTCGATGGTATTATCATCGTTAACCATGGCTCGGAATGTGTATTCGACCGTGTGGTTATAAGTATGGGGGTTGTTGGCACCCCACTCACCAACGGTTCAGTCGTGGACGAGGACGTCCAGCACGACCGTCCCGTCGGCCTCGACCGCCTTCATGACGGCCGACCCGATCTCCGCCGGGTCCTCCACGAGATGGCCGGTCGCGCCGTTGCTCTCGGCGTTCGCTGGGATGTCGACCGGGGGGTCGATGTCCATGCCGATGAACTCGTAGTCGTCCTCTTCGCCGCCGAACAGCGAGAGAGTGTTGTCCTTGAGGATCCGGTAGTTGCGGTTGTCCGGGATGACCACGGCCAGATCGACGTCGTGCCGGGCGGCCGTGTAAAGGGAATGGGGGTAGTAGAGATACGACCCGTCCCCGATGAAGCCGACCACGTCACGGGGGTCATCCCGCATCGGTTCGGCCATGGCGGCCCCAATCGCTGCCGGCAGGCCGTAGCCGAGCCCGCCGCCTTTGTTCGAAACGTACTGCTCGGGTTCGAACGACCACCGGGTGAGCATGGCGTATTTGGCCGTGACGCCCTCGTCGACGATGTAGACGTCGGGGACGGCCTCGCGCATGGCGTCCACGAGGTCGGCTTTCGACGCCCGCGGGTCGTCCGCTTCGTCCTCGCCCATCGATCGCATCTGCTGTTCGGCCATCTGCTTGAACGTCGCCACGTCCTCGAGACGGGCCTCGCGCTGGGCTTCCGACACCCGGGCGGCGACCCGGTCCGCCAGTTCGGAAAGTACCTCCCCGGGATCGCCGATGACGGCCGCGTCCGCCGGCTCGATCTTGCCGACCTCCCATGCGTCGTCGCTGACCTGAATGATCGTGGTATCCCGGTCGACGAGTTCGCCTTCGTGCCGAGTCAGCGTCGTGTTTGTCGAGCAGCCGACGAGCAGGAGCGTATCGGTGCTCATGAGCGTCCGGGCGATGGTCTCGTCCGGCGGGATGTAGGAGACCCACTGGTCGTGGCCAGTGGGGAAGTCGATCTCGCAGGCGAGGATTTCGCCGTGGACCCGGGCCCCGGCCGCCTCGGCGAGGTCGACGGCGGCCGCCACCGCGTCGCTGCCCGCCCGGGCGACATGATCGCCCACCACCATGACGGGACCGTCCGCCGCTTCCAGCATTCCAGCCGCCCGGTCGATCTGACGAAGGTCACCGCTGCCGCCGGTCGGGATGGCCCCGAGCCGTTCCGGCTCGGCCTCGGTCTCGGCCATCATCACGTCGAGCGGGAGCCCGAGGAAGACCGGCCCCGTCGGCGGCGTCAATGCCACCCGGAACGCCCGCCGAAGCTGCATCGGGAGCGCCCGTATATCCAGGACCTCGTCGCTCCATTTGCAGAACTGGTCGGTCATCGCTTCGAGGTCGCCCGTCAGGATCGGTTCCCGGGTGCGGAAATCCGTCGAGTGGTTGCCGGCCGTGATGACGATCGGCGCGCCCGTCACCTCGGCGTTGTACAGGTTGCCGATACCGTGAGCGACGCCAGGCGTGGTGTGAAGGTTGACGACGCCGGCCGGCATGACCGCCGGATCGTGGTGGCTGTGATACCGGCGGGTCTGGGCGTACCCGGCCGCCATCCCGACCGCGATGTCTTCGTGCAGGGCAAGGACGTACTCCAGGTCGCTTCCCTCGAGCGCTCGCATGATCGGGAGTTCGGTCGTGCCGGGGTTACCGAACACGTGGGAGACGCCGTACTGCTCGAGCGCCTGAACGAACAGGTCCGCGCCGGTCCGGGAGCTCATCGGAACCCCCCAGCCGGCGAGCATACGGTGGCCATAGCCGACGCGTTGGACCGGTGCTGTCTTAAATCTCGAACGCCGCTCAGCCGAGGAAGTCCCGGACGTGGTCCGCGTAGGCGTCCGGGCGGTCCTCGACCACCCAATGGTAGGCGCGGTCCAGGGCGATCAGTTCAGCCGGACCGCCGAGCGCCTCGACGAGCCGTTCCGCGTAATCGACCGATTGGAGGACGTCCTCGCCGCCCCAGAGGAGCAGCGTCGGGGCCGTGATCGCTCCGTAGTCGATCTCGGTGGTGTGGTTCGTGTTGGTGGCGACCGCACACCGTTCCAGTGAGGTACGACCCTCGTCGGAGTCCCACGGCGCGATCATGCCCTCGACGAACGCCTCGTTGGGTTCGTCGTCGTAGAGGCCATCGCCGAACACCGTCCGGAAGGTCCCCTCGAATTCCTCGTCGTCCATGCCCGTGACGGCGCCCGGCAGGCCGAGCCCGTTGATGAACTCCACCGGCCAGGAATCGAAGCAGCCGACGTTCGAGAGCACCAGCCGGTCGACCGAGCTCGGGTCGTGCCAGGCCAGCCGGAGGGCCGCCGACCCGCCGATGTCATGGCCGACGACCGATGCCGCGTCGATATCGAGCGCATCCAGGAACCCGGCGATCATCGCCTCCTGGGCCCGGATCGACCGGTCGAACCCGTCATGCTGGGCAGAGTTTCCGTAGCCGAGGAGGTCGGGCGCGTACACCCGGTAATCCTCGGCCAGCGCCGTCGCCACCTCCCGCCAGAGGTACGACCACGTCGGGATCCCGTGGAGAAAGAGAAGGGGATCACCGGCGCCGTCGACGTGATAGGCGACCGACAACTCGTGATCGTCCACGGTCACGGTCAGGTCGTTCTGTTCTGCGCTCCAGTCAGAGTGGTGCATCGATTTAGTGTACGCTCCTGGACGGGATAATGTTTGACCGTCGGCCGGAGGGAGGCTTAAGGGGGCAGCAGGGGAAGCCAGCGGCATGGATTTCGGACTCGATGACAAGACGGCACTCGTGACTGGCGGCGGCGGACGGATCGGCGGCGAGGACTGTCGTGTCCTCGCGGAGGAGGGGGCCGAGGTGATCGCCCTCGACGTGGACATGGCCGGTGCCAAGCAGGTCGTCGAGGAGGTCGAGGCGGCCGGCGGCGACGCCCGGGCCGTCGAGTGCGACATCACCGACCGCGACGATGTCGACGGGACGATCGCCGAGCTCCGCGAGGAGACCGGCGGCATCGACATCCTGATCAACAACGCCGCGTTCGTCGACGCCCAAGCGCAGCTCAAGGACTACGACGACGATATCTGGGACCGTGACATCTCCGTCAACCTCAATGGGGCCTACAACGTCAGCCGGGCGGTGTTCCCCGCGATGTGCGAGCGGGGGTGGGGCCGCGTCATCAGCATGAGCTCGATGGCGGGCTGGTACGGGGGTTTCGGCCAAGCGTCATACTCGGCGACAAAGGCCGCGTTGATCGGCCTCGGCAAGACCATGGCCCTCGAGGGGGCCCGACACGGCGTGACCTCGAACGTGCTGACGCCGAGCATCGTCATCGGCGACCTCGCCGACCTCGAGCCGGAGGAACTCGAGCAGTTCAGCCCGATGTTCGAACGCATCCGCCAGGCGACGCCGATGCGCACGCTCGGCCGTGAGGAGGACGTCGCGAACCTGATCGCCTATCTCACCAGCGAACAGGCGAACTACATCACCGGGCAGGTCATCGGCGTGACGGGTGGCGTCGACCTCTTCACGTTCTAGCCGGGCGCGAGCGCCTGAACCGTCTGCTCGCCCAGCGAATCCACCGCGTTGTTCGGGACCACGAGCATCGGCCGATCGATGATGGAGCCCTCGACGAGCTCCGATAGCCGATCCCGCGCCGTCTCGGGGGTCGCGGCGACCCCGAGGGCATCGACCATCTCGTCGGTGACGGCAGCCGTCGCATCACCGCGGTCACCGGCCCGCCAGTGGTCGGCCACGGCGTCGGCCCCGTCGGGGAACAGTTCCGAGACGGCCTTCCGATAGCCCTCGCCGCTGCCGACGTAGTACGCCACATGGCCCCGGATGGCGTCCTTCGCCTCGTCGAGGTCATCGCTCACGGCGACCGGCACCCAGGGCGCGACGTCGATCGACGACGGGTCGCGGCCGGCCTCCTTGGCCGCGGCCTCGACGGTTTCGAAGGCCCGTTCCAGATCGGGGAACGGGATGTTGTGGGGGATCCAACCATCACAGAGCCGACCGACGACCCGGCGGTTGGCGGGGCCCAGGGCGGCGTGGTAGATCGGAACCTCGTGGTCGAGCGAGGGGAAATCAGCGAGGTCGAACAGCTGTCCGTCGTACTCGACGCGGTCGTCGCTGCGAGTGAACGCCCGGACCGCCTCGATGGTCTCGTGGGCCCGCCTGACGGGGCGATCGAATGCCATCCCGTGGAGGTCCTCCACGACCTTCTCGGTACTCGTCCCGACCCCCAATGTGAACCGGCCGTCGGCGACCTGATCGAGCGTTACGGCGGTCATGGCGATAACGGCGGGCGTCCGGGAGAACACGTTCATGACCGCGGTCCCGAGCCCGATCGATTCGGTCCGCGTGGCGATCTCCGCGAGCTTGACGGCCGAACTCGTCCCCCACAGCTCGGGCGCCCAGACGGTATCGAATCCGAGAGCCTCGGCGGTGACGGCGATTTCGGCCGGGTCACGCTCGCCGAGTTGAGGGAGGAGCAAGTCGGTTGGCATCGTGTGTGAACTCTCCTCGGCCGACCAAAAGCTATCCGATGACCCCCTCGTCGTGGAGGGTGTCGATGCGATCCGTCGCGACCCCCAGCTCCGCCAGGACGGCCTCGGTGTGTTCCCCGTGCCCGGGGACCGACTCGTCGGATCCGTCGGGTGCCGCGGTCGACTGCGCGGGAAAGCCGACGCGTGGCGGGGCGGCTGCCGGTCGTTCGAACAGGTCGCGGGCGGTGAGCTGGGGATCCTCGATGAGTTCCGAGGGGGTGTTCACCGTCCCGGTCATCGCCTCCACGTCCGCGAGGTCATCCAACCACGCCGACCGTGGACGGCTGGCGAACAACGCCGTCAACTCCTCCCTGACAGCCTGCCGTTCGGCGGGATCATCGGTTAGATGGGCATCGACGAGGTCCTCCCGGTCGACGGCGGCACAGAACGCCTGCCAGAACTTCGGCTCAAGGGCCGCCAGCGTGAGATATCGGCCATCGGCCGCCTCGTAGACGTCATACCACGGGTCGCGCCCGGTGAGGGGCGTGTCGCCTGGCCGGGGGTCGTCGCCGCCCAGCGCGTCGGCGGTCACGGCCTGAGAGAGCGAGACGACTACGTCCGTCATGGCGACGTCGACGTATTCCCCACCGGTGTTCCCCAGTTCCCGAGAGGCCAACGCGCCGACGATTGAAAACGCGGCGAAGAGGCCGCCGGCCATGTCGGCGATCGGATACCCGGGAATCCGGGGTGCCTCGTCCGCCGATTGGCGAGTCATGTCTAGCAACCCGGCGATGCCGATGTAGTTGAGGTCGTGCCCGACGCGGTCGGCGTAGGGTCCGGTCTGCCCGTAGCCGGAGAGCGAGCAGTAGATCACCTCCGGCTTGTGATCAGTGACCGCCTCGTAATCCACCCCGAGCCGTTCGGCGACCCCCGGGCGGAACTGCTCGAAAACCACGTCCGCCTCGGCGGCGAGGCGATAGAAGAGGTCGCGGCCTCGCTCGTCCTTGAGGTCGATCGCGACGCTCCGCTTGCCACGGTTGACCGCGTCGAACAGGCGGCCCACCCCGCGGTCGGTGGTCGGCGGGAGGCCACGGGCATAATCACCCATTCCCGTGTCCTCGACCTTGATCACGTCCGCCCCGAGGTCGGCGAGGAGCTGGGTCGCATACGGGCCGGGGAGGAGGCGGGAGAGGTCGAGGATTCGGACGCCATCGAGTCGCATGCCCGCCGAGAAACGGGGGCGTGGGAAAAATTATAGGTGTGCTATGGCCGAGCATAGCACGGACCATGATGGACGTGCAGCTGACCCTCGACAAGATCCTCGGCCGGGCGGTCGATCTCTTCCCCGACCGGGAGATCGTGACCGCCAGGCCGGACGGAAGCCGGCATCGGTATACCTACGCCGAGGCCGCCGACCGGATCGCCCAGCTTGCCCATGCCCTGGACGAGCTCGGGATCGACCAGGGTGACCGGGTCGCCAGCGTCGCCCTCAATCACTACCGACACTTCGAACTGTATTTCGCGCCGGCGTGTAGCGGCCGGAGCCTGCACATGTGTAACATGCGGCTCCCGGACGACCACTTCCAGCACACCCTCAACGATGCCGGGGATCGAGTGGTGTTCGTCGACCCCGCCTTCGTCGAAAAGGTCGAGGCGAACGCCGACGAGCTGGAGACGGTCGAGCAGTACGTCGTCCTCGGCGACGCGGTCCCCGAGACCGACCTGGAGCCGGTCGTCGCCTATGAGGACCTCATCGATGGCCACCCGACGGAGTATGACTGGCCCGACCTGGACGAGGATGACGAGTGCGGGATGTGCCATACCTCGGGCACGACCGGGCTGCCGAAGGGTGTCGCCTACAGCCATCGGGGGCTCTACCTCCACAGCATCATGTGCTCCCACGCCGACGCCAACGGCATCAGCCAACGCGATGTCGTGCTCCCCGTCGTCCCGATGTTTCATGCCAATGGCTGGGGGCTCCCATATGCCGCCACGTTCGTCGGGTCGAAACAGGTCCTCCCGAACGTCCATACCGACCCGGGGCCGCTCGCCGACATGATCGACGAGGAGGCCGTGACGATGTCTGCGGCCGTCCCGACCGTCTGGATCGGCATGGCCGAGTACCTCGACGAGAACCCCGACGTCGACATCTCGAACATCGACCGGCTGACGGTCGGTGGGAGCGCCCCGCCAGAATCGCTGATCAGGAAGTACGACGAGGAATACGACGCACCGATCATCCAGGGGTGGGGAATGACCGAGATGTCGCCCCTCGGAACGCTCAGTGTGCTCCGCCGGGAATTGGAGGAGGAAGACCCGGAAACCCAGTACGCCTATCGGGCCAAGGCCGGCATGCCGGTCCCCGGCGTCGAGACGCGAATCCGGGACGACGACGGCGATCCGGTCCCACGTGACGGCGAGGCCTTGGGCGAACTCGAGGTCCGGGGGCCGTGGATCATAGACGAATACCACAACCGCCCGGAGGAATCGGAGGGCTCCTTCACGGAGGATGGATGGCTCAAGACCGGCGATATCGCGACGATGGACGGGGAAGGCTACATCGACGTCGTCGACCGGGCCAAGGACGTCATCAAGAGCGGCGGGGAATGGATCTCGTCGGTCGAACTCGAGAACGAGCTCATGGCGCACCCGGACGTCGTCGAGGCGACGGTCATCGCCGTCGATCACGAGCGGTGGCAGGAACGGCCGCTGGCGTGTGTCGTGACGTCGGAGGAAGCAGCGGTCACGGGCGACGACCTCGATGAGCACCTGGCCGACCGGTTCCCCGACTGGTGGCTCCCCGACGAATACGAGTTCCTCGACGAGATCCCGCGAACCAGCACGGGTAAATTCAACAAGATGGCGCTCCGTGACCGGTTTGCCGACGTCACGCTCGAGGCGGACTGACCACCTGGGATTAAGGGGTTGGCTCCGCATTGACGGGGCATGACCACGCAGGAGGGCCCCCCCGGTCCCGGGGTGAGCTTCGCCGTCGATGAGGAGACCCGGCTCATCCTCGATAGCCTCGACGACTTCGTCGAGCGAGAGGTCGAGCCGCTCGAGGATCGCCTCGGCGAGACCTATACCAACCCAAGGCTCCGCCACGAGCCCGACGGCCGACTCGTCGACGAGGTGATCGAGGCCATTCAGGCGGTGCGAACGCGGAGCGCCGATGCGGGGTTCTACGCCATGAACCTCCCCGAGGAGGCCGGCGGCGACGCCGTCTCGAACGTGACGTGGTACCGGGCGAAGAAACACATGGCGTCGAAGGGGACGGGTCTGACCGAACACGTCCTCGCCGGGCCCGAAGGCCCGAAGCCGCTCCTGGCCCAGGCCGAGGGTGAGCAAGTGGAGCGTTACCTCGAGCCGGCGGTACGGGCGGAGAAGTCGACGGCATTCGCCCAGACGGAACCCGGGGTGGGATCGGACTCGCCCGCCATGGCCACCACGGCCGACCGCGACGGCGACGAGTGGGTGCTCGACGGGCGAAAACAGTGGATCACGAACGCCCCCTACGCTGACTTCATCCAGGTGTTCGCCCGGACGACGCCCCAGGACGAGGTCGGCCGGTACGGCGGGATCACGTGTTTCATCGTCGAGGCCGACGAGTACGAGCTCGGCTCGATGAACAACGCCGTCGGGATGGAGGGCATGCAGGCGGAGGTGATCCTCGATGACGTCAGGGTCCCCGACGACCGCGTGCTCGGGACCGAGGACGGCGCCTTCTACGACGCCATGGACTTCCTCTCGCTCGGCCGCCTCGAACTCGGCGCCCAGGCCGTCGGCTACGCCGAGCACCTGATCGACCGGGGCGTCGAGTACGCGAACGACCGCGAAGCGTTCGGGCGGCCGATCGGGAAGTTCCAGCAGGTCTCCGCCAAACTCGCCGAGGGGCGGGCGAGGACGTACGCGGCCGACGCGGCCGGGCTCCGGTGCGCCTGGCAAATGGACCAGGGCGAACCCGCCATCGAGGAATCCTCGATCTTCAAGTGGTTCGCTACCGACACGCTCTGGGGCGTCGCCGACGACACCGTTCAAGTCCACGGCGCCAACGGCGTCTCCGAGGACAACCCCTACATGGACCACCTCCAGATCGCCCGAATCCTCCGGATCGTCGAGGGGACCGACGAGATCCAACTCAACACTATCGCCAAACAAATGGGTGCGCGGTGAGGGTTACAGCGCGGCGACCGCGTCCTCGATGTCGGGGCGGGGGGCCGGTGAAATCCAGTCGTCCGCCACCCAGCCGTACGTGATCGTGCCCGCCTCGTCGATGACGAACACCGCCCGTGTAGCCGTCGAGACGTTGGCCATCCCGGCCCGGTCCGTGAGGAGGTCGTAGGCCCGACAGGCGGTCCCGTTGACGTCGCTGAAGAGCCGGAACGGGAGCCCCATCTGGCGGATGAACGCGTTCTGTGCGTACGGGCCGTCCCGTGTCACGCCCAGTACCGGGACGTCGAATGCCGCCCAGTCGGCGCGTTTGTAGCGTTTCCACCAGTTCTCCGCGATCGCGCTGAAGACGAACCCGGAGAAGACCAGGACGGCGCCGTCGTCGATGACGCCGTCGAGGGGGGTCGAACGGAACGTCTCGCCGTCGCACAGGGGCACCTCGAAGCTCGGCGCGGGATCGCCCGCGGTCGGTGGCATGGCTGTTCCTGGGCGGGCGATGGGGTAAAACTCCCGCCGGAGTTTTGCCCCTCGCCAACGATCACCCTCCATGGGCCTCACGCTCTACCGCCTGGAAGGGTGTCCGTTCTGTGAACGGGTCGTGGACCGGTTGGACGAGCTCGACCTCGAGTACGAGAGCATCTGGGTCGAGGGCGAACACTCCAAACGGAACGAGGTGAAACGCGTCTCCGGCCAACGGGCCGTGCCGGTCCTGATCGATGACGAACACGGCGTGACGATGGCCGAGTCCGAACGGATCCTCGAATACCTGAACACCAGCTACGCCCGGCCGGCGGGCACCGCCTGACCCGGATTCAATCCAGGTCGTGCGGGTCGAGCCCCGGATCGTCGACGTTCGGCGCCCCGATCCCGATCACGATCCCCGCATCGTCCCCGACGTAGCGGTGACCGTGACCGGTCCCCGGGCCGGCCGCGAAGAAGGTTCCCGGACCGGCTTCGATCACCTCGGCGTCGCCGGACTCGCCGAGCTTGAGGGAGAATTCCCCCTTGAGGATGTAGTAACACTCCTCCTGCTCGGAATGGGCGTGATAGCCGATCTCCTCGCCGGGTTCGAAATACCAGACGTTGACGCGCATGTTCTCGAGGCCGAGGGCGTCGCCGATCGACTGGACGTCGAGGTCTGGCGGGATCTCCTCGATCTCGGACAGGTCGGTGCGCGGAGCCTCGTCCGTGGTGACAACCCCGTAGTCCATGCGGGAAGCCTCTGAGTCCTGGCCGATAAATCCTCGGCGTCAGGGACCCGAGGAAAGCTCACCCACGATGTCGGGAAGGACATGGGCGAGGTTGTCCCGAAAGACGTACTCGGCACGGTCGTCGTGGGGCGTCGGTTCCATGTTGACGATGATCAGCGTGGCCCCCTTGCCCGCGGCGGTCGCCGGGAGCGACGCGGCGGGTTCGACCGTCAGTGACGACCCCGCCACCAGGAAGACGTCGCTGTCCTCGGCGTGGGCGTGGGCCCTGAGGAGGGCATGTTCGGGCAGGGGTTCGCCGAAGAGCACGCTGTCGGGTTTGAGGACGCCGTCGCACTCCGCACACCGCGGCGTTCGCTGGCCGTTCCGGGCCCGGGCCATGGCGGGCTCGACGTCGAACCGCCGGCCACAGTGACGACAGATGACCCGGTCGTGGGTCCCGTGGAGTTCGATGACCTCCTCGTTTCCCGCGCGCTGATGGAGGCCGTCGACGTTCTGGGTCACGACCGCGTCGAGGTAGCCGGCTGATTCAAGCGTGGCCAGGGCATCGTGGCCGGGGTTCGGCGCCACATCGCCGGCTTCGAAGGCCTCGTCGTGTAACTCGACCCACTGGCTCCAGAACGCCGCCGGGTCCTGGACGAAGCTATCGATGTGGAAGTCCCGAGGGTTGTAGCGCTCCCAGAGCCCGCCCTCACCCCGGAAATCGGGGATCCCCGATTCCGTGCTCATGCCCGCGCCGGTCATCGCGATGACCGTGTCGGCGTCGGCGATCGCGTGGGCGGCGGCCGTGAGCTCGTCCATACCGGACCTACCGGTTGGGGCCGGTAAAGCTGTCGCCCGTTGAAGTTATATCCGTCCGCTCCGGGGCGGAAGCCATGGTCACATCACCGTCCGGGGGGACACGATGAGCGTTTTCGAGGCCACCGAGGTCGGCGACACGACCGTCACCAAGGGTCGGACGATCACGGAGGCCGACGTCGTCAACTTCGCCGGCGTGAGCGGCGATTTCAACCACCTGCATACCGATGCCGAGGCGATGGCGGACTCGGGCTTCGGCGAGCGGATCGTCCACGGGGCCCTCCTGTTCTCGGTGATGACCGGGCTCCTGTGGCAGTCGCGGGACGAGCAGACCCGGGAGGCCGTGGTCGCGTTTTACGGCGTCGATCACCTCCGGTTCACCGCCCCCGCGTTCATCGGCGAGACCGTCCGCGTGCGGCTCGAAGTGACGGAAAAACAGCCGCGCGACCATCCCGAAGCGCGGGGTGTGGTCCGATACGATGCGCAGGTCCTGACCAGCGACGACCGGACGGTCCTCGCCTGCGAGGTCCTCTCGTTGCTCCGCTAACGGCCCTCGAACTCCGGCTCGCGCCCCTCGAAGAACGCCTCGACGCCCTCCCGGTGATCGTCGGATTCGAACACGAGGCCCTGGGCGACCGCCTCGTCGTGAAGGGCGGCGTCGAGGGATTTCTCGAGGCCCGACCCGAGGAGGTGCTTGGTCTGTCTGAGGGCGACGGTCGGGCCGGTCGCGATCTGCTCGGCCAGCTCCCGAACCCGATCGTCGAACTCGTTCCCGGGGTAGACATGGTTGAGGAGACCGAGCTCGTTGGCACGCTCGGCATCGAGGATCTCGCCGGTATAGACCAGCTCCTTGGCGACGTTTTCCCCCACTAGCCGGGGGAGGAAGTACGAGGTCCCGGAGTCCACCGAGAGGCCGACGTTACGGAAGACGAAGCCGAGCTTCGCGCGGTCGCTTCCGACCTGGATGTCACAGGCGATCGCGAGGTTCGCCCCCGCCCCGACTGCCGGACCGTCGATCTTCGCGATCGTCGGGAGCTCGACGGTCGCCACCCGCTGGACCAGCCGGTGAGTGGTTCGCTCGACCTCACGGACGTCGGCTTCGACCGGCCGGTCGGCGTCGATACGGCGCTGC
>CAYOLR010000008.1:0-6156 GCA_964404815.1 uncultured Halobacteriales archaeon | reverse complement strand
GCAGCTTCAACCGCGTCAACCTTCCGCTGCAACCGGTCGATATCGCCGCCGGCGGAGCAGGCCTCGCCGGCGCCCTGGATGACAACGCAACCCACGTCCGTCCCCCCGACATCGTCGAGGGCTTGGTGAATGCCGTCGGCGATCTCGCTCGAGAGGGCGTTCCGACGATCCGGTTGGTCGAGGGTGATCGTGGCAGTGCGATCCTCGATCGACAGGCGGACGGGGTCGTCGCTCATGGCCGTCCCCCCGGTGAAGCCGCAGGAAGCATGCTGGCGCCGACAAGCCGCCGGGCTCGCAAAAGCGTTTCCGCGGCGAAACATCGTTGGGGGTCGCCCTCACACAGGGCGCATGGCCGAGCTTCCGACCCTGTACGAGAACCGGGTCCGGTTCGCCGAGACGGACCTCCAGGGAATCGTCTTCTACGGGACGTTCTTCACCTACCAGGACGAGGCGCTCAACGAGTACTTCCGCCGGCTCGACTTCCTCTACGACCGGATGCGGGCGGCGGGGTTCACGACGCATATCGTACATGCCGACCTGGACTACCGTGCCCCCGCCCACTTCGACGACGTGATCGACAACCGGCTCAGGGTCGACCGGATCGGGCGATCAAGCCTCTCTTTCGAATACGAAGCGTGGCGCCGGGGTGACGAGACGCTCCTGGCCGACGGCAACGTCACGCACGTGACGGTCGATCTGGAGACGGACGAGCCGATCCCGGTGCCGGATGAACTCGTCGATCGGATCCTGTCGTTCCAGGACCGGCCCCCGGAGACCGGTTAACCGGGCTCAGAGTGACGTAAACACCAGGTACGGGATGAGGAAGAACAAGACCGTCATGACGGCCAGCAGGAGGAGGTAAGCACTGCCCGTCCCGACGACGACCCGCCACACGGGATGGTCGAGTTCGACCATGGCGACCGATGGATGGCGGGTCGCTATAAACCCACCGCTCAGGCGATGATGTCACCGATCCGTCGGGGTTCACCCTGCAGTGCCGGCTGCTTCTCGATGAGTTTGAGGACCTCGTGATCGGTGACCTGAAAATAGGACTTCTGGGTGGCCTCCTCCACCATCTCACGGTCGAGGCGGAACTCGGTGCCCTGGTAAACCACGTCGACACCGTCCTCGTCGAAGGAAAGCACCGTCATGGCCGAAACTGACGTGATTGCTCGGCATAAGCCTTCCAGCCGCGTAGGACGTGTGTCAGACGTTCGCTAGGGGGTTTATTACCGGACGGCGACAGGGTCACGGCGTGGCGAGCCGCGCTGATCCCCTCGACAACCTCGTGATCCCGGACGGGACGACCGCCGAAGAACACGATCTGGTGACCGACGGCGACGTGCTCGTCGGCGGCCAGTCGACCGTCGAGTTCGGCGTGCGCGGGCGGAACGTGATGGCCGGCGAACGGGTCGGGTTCGGCGGCGGGATCGAGGCCGAACGCGACTGCCGGCTCGACATGTGGTGTGACGTGACCGATAACGTGCTCGTCGGCAACGACGCCTATCTCGGCGAACGGGTTCACGTCGGCGGCCGGCTCGTCGTCGGCGGCGACCTCGATATCGGTGACGATGTCGAGATCGAGGAGGGGTTCGAGGCCAACGGCTGGATCGTCATCCGGAACCCCATGCCGACGATCGTCCTGCTCGTGATGTACCTCTCCCACCTGCTCCGGTTGGGCGAGGAGGAGGCCGCCGAACGGATCGTTCGGGAAGTCTTCGACGAGGAGGACGACGCGGAACCCCTCGTGATTCCCCGCGGGAGCGACGTTTCCGACGACGCCTGGCGGGTGTCCACGCCGGCCCGGGTCGGCCGGGATTGCCGACTGCACGGGAACATCCGGGCGCGCTCGATCGAGGTCGGAACAGAGACGGAGCTGTTCGGGAGCCTTCGGGCGCGGGGTGATGTCGGCGTCGCCGAGGAGACCACGATCCACGGGGACGTAACGACCCGCGGCGGGAACGTCACCCTGGCCGAGGGTGTCAGAGTCCTCGGCGACGTCTCGTGTGAGAACCTCGTCCTCAACCCCGGCGCCGAGGTCGAGGGCGCGATCCGCGCCCGCGGCGAGATGGAACTGCTCAAACCGGAAGCCCAACACCCAGAATGACCCTTGAACGGAAAGACCACCAGCCGTGAGCCTTCGTAACGTGGGGCTCGCCGTCGCGGTTGGGCTCGCCGTTTTCGTCGCGGTCGGGGCGGCGGTAACGGAAGCCGCCTCCGCGACCATCGAATTCTCCCTCTTCGTCGGCCTCCCCGCCGGGTTCGTCGCCGGAATCGCCGTCGCCGCCTTCGTCTATCTCCGGCTGGGGGCGGCCGACCCCGGGAAACGACGCCCCGCGATCGCGCTCACGGGGTTTGGGGCGGCCTTCCTGGTGGTCCTCTTTGGCGGCGTGGCGGTGGGCCTCCGGAACTCGGTCGCGCTGCCGATCGCGGGCGTGGTCGGCGTGGTCGCCGCCATCGCCCTGTACCTCCGGTTCGACCAGCGAACGGCGGCCACATAATCGACCGATCGAAAGGCAATTCCTCGGCCGCCGGAAAGGGATCGCAATGCTCTCGTTGGCGCTCGCCGGGAAGCCCAACGCCGGGAAGTCGACCTTTTACACGGCGTCCACGCTCGCCGACGTCGACGTCGCGAACTACCCGTTCACCACCATCGACGCCAACCGTGGCGTCTCCGCCGTCCGGACCCGGTGTCCGTGCCTCGATCTGGACGACCGGTGCGGCAACGACCGCTGTCAGGACGGCAAGCGCTACGTCCCGATCGAGCTCCTCGACGTCGCCGGGCTCGTTCCCGGGGCCCACGAGGGGCGCGGGCTCGGGAACCAGTTCCTCGACGAGCTGATGGACGCGGACGCCATCATCCATATCGTCGACGCCTCCGGTGGGACGAACGAGGAGGGCGAGCCGGTCGAGGTCGGTGCCCACGACCCGGTGGAGGAGGTCGACTTCATCGAGACCGAGCTCGACCGGTGGCTCGCCGGGATCGTCGAGCGGAACTGGGAGACGGTCGAGCGCCGCTCGCGGTCGCCCGATTTCGACCTAGAGGAGACGCTGACCGACGTCCTCTCGGGGCTGGGGGCGAGCGAGGCCGACATCACCGCGTGCCTTCGCGAGCTGGAGTATCCGGCCGACCCGATCCAGTGGACCGACGGGGACCGCACGGCACTGGCGAGGACCATCCGCCGCCGGACCAAACCCATCCTGCTGGTGGCGAACAAGGCCGACATCGCGCCCCCGGAGCACATCGACCGGCTCCGGGACCTCGACAAACCCGTGATCCCCGCGACGGCCGACGGCGAACTCGCCCTCCGTCGTGGGGCCGAGGCCGGAGTGGTCGAGTACGATCCGGGTGATCCCGAGTTCGAGATCGTCGGCGACGTCAACGAGAGCCAGCGGTCGGGGCTCGACAAGATCCGTGACCTCATGGCCGAGAACGGGGGGACCGGAGTTCAGGCGGCACTGGATACCGCCGTGTACGACATGCTCGATCACCTCACGGCCTATCCGGTGGAAAACGAGACACGCTGGACCGACAAGCAGGGGAACGTCCTCCCGGATGCCCACCTCCTCCCACAGGGATCGACACCGCTCGATCTGGCGTACGCGGTCCACTCGGACATCGGGGACGGCTACCTCCACGCCATCGACGCCCGCTCCGGTCGACGGATCGCCGAGGACTACGAGCTCGATGAGGGCGACGTCATCAAGATCGTTAGTTCCGCCCGGTGACGGCCCGGATTCGCTACGGATCGAGGACGCGCTCCCGGATCCATCGGGCCGCGGTGCCGACCTCATCCGGGTCGGTGCCCGTGATCTTCACGCGGTTGGGGCCGTCCTGGGAGGGATAGCTGCCGACCGTGACGTCGAATGTCCGGCGGGCCTCCGCGAAGACCTCGGGCATCGCCCCTTCCGGGGCGGCGGTCTCGACCGTTTCCGATATCGCCTCGCCGACGAAGTCGTCCGCGACGGTCTCGAACATCGATCGCATCTCCGCGGGAACACCGGGGAAGACGTAAACGTTGCCGAGGACACAGCCCGGACTGAGCCCTTCCTGGTTCAGGAGCGGTCGGCTCCCTTCGGGGGTAGCGGCCCACGCGTCGACGTCCAGGTCGAGGTCGTACCGGTCGACCAGGTCAGGGTTCCTGTCGCGGTAGGCCGCCACGGTCTCGACGACGTCGTCCACGACCGACTCCTCTGCGACGAGGTCGCGATCGAAGGCGTCGGCGACGGCGTCCATCGTCACGTCGTCGTGGGTCCCGCCCAGGCCCCCGGTCACGATCAGGGCGTCGAACCGGCCACCCCAGTCTCGGACGTAGTCGGCGATGACCGGCCGGTCGTCGGGCACCACCAGGACCCTGGCGACGGTGACCCCCTGGTCGGTCAGCCGTCCGGCGAGCCAGGTCGCGTTGGTGTTCGCCGTGTCGCCGGCCAACAGCTCGTCGCCGACGGTGAGGACCGCCACCTCCATAACCGGTCAGGGACGACCGCGACCGTTAAGCGTTCCTCCTGACGACGGTCCGGCCCGGGCTCCGACGGTGTGGACCACCCGTCAGAGCCACGGCTGAAACCAGACCGCCGCGACGAGCGTGGCGAGGAAGAGATACGAGCCCCGGACCAACAACATCGTCGCGAGTTCGGGCTCCGCCCGGTGAGCCACTACGGCCACCGCGCCGAAGACGGGAACGGCGGCCATCGTCTCGCGGGGGAAGAACCCCAACCCGGCGAAGAGGACCACCCCCGCCAGCGCAAGGCCCATAAGCGCGAGCGCGAGTCGTCTGGCCGGCCCGACACCGAGGGTGACGGCGACAGTGCGTTTGTCGATCGAGCGGTCATACGGGGTGTCTTGGGCGTCGTCGATGACCTTGACGCCGGAGAGAAGGACCACGAAGACGACCCCGAAGGCCACCGCCACCGAGGAGACGCCGCTCGTCTGGACGTAATATCCCCCGACGATCGCGAGGCCGATCCCCGCCGGATAGCCGGCCGTGGCACCGACCGGGTGGCAGTCGAGTGTCGGGGCGTGGTTGTAGGCGATGAGCCAGCAGGGGAGCGTCACCGCCGCTGCCACCCAGTCGACCGTGATCCATAGCACGGTGATGGTGGCGACGAACCCCACGCTGGCACCCGCCAACGCAAGACGGCAACCGGTGACCGTGAGCGGGTGATCGTCGTCCTCGGACCGGCGGTGGAAATCGACGTAGCCGTCCTTGACGTGCGCGGTGTAGACAGCGAAGAAGATCGCGGACATGTGGAGGGCGCCGATGGCGAGGGAGAACCGACCCGCGAGGATACCGCCGAACCAGGACGCCGCGAGGGGCGGTAGCATGAATACTGGGTGGACCTGGGAGAGGAGCGCGCTGCCCACGTGCTGGAAGCCTCGCCCGTGACGGGCGATTGCCATGGATTACCACAGGGCCTACCGACGGATAAAGCTCCCACCCGACCTGTGAGTCGGGCGACGCGGGCGATTCTCAGGTCCTTGGAACCGGCGTGGTGGGTTAACTCGCTTCGGGCCAATCCCTACCCATGGGAGCGGCATCGCCGACTACCGACGGGCTGTTGGGGGGGCTCTGGCTGGTAATACTCGTCCTCCTGCTCATGATCCGGGAGCTCCACCAGCCGGTCGCGGATGCCGTCCTGGCCGGTTTTTGGTGGGCTATCGGCTGGCTGACGTTCATCCTGATCCTCCTCTTGGCCGTAACGGCGATCGGCCGGCTGCTCCGGGTAGACGGTCGCCTGACCGGGACGGTGCTGGCCGTCCTCTCGATCCTATACTTCCCGGTTCACGCGGCCATGTTCCTCGGTGTCGGCGGTGGACCCACGCGGCTGTTCGAGTTCCACTCAGCCCTCCAGGCGGTTTTCTACCCCGCGATGACGGTCCTCGCGCTCGTTATCCTGCTGGGACCGCCGATCCGCCAGATACGATCCAGGGGTTCGGTCGGGTGAGCGGTCAGCTCACCGCGCGGGTCGCCGCCCGCATGATCTCGATCGCCTCCTTGATCTCTTCGAGCCCGGTGGCATACGAGAGGCGGGCGTAGCCGGCCCCGCGGTCGCCGAAGGCGTCGCCGGGGACGGCGACGACACCCCGCTCTATCACTTCGTCGACCCACCCATCGTGAACCTTCGGCATCGCGTAGAACTCCCCCTGGGGGGTCG
>CAYOLR010000007.1:0-27796 GCA_964404815.1 uncultured Halobacteriales archaeon | reverse complement strand
AAACAGCTCCTCGAACGGCTCGACCGCGAGGGCGCTACCATCGGAACCCGGATTCCAGACCGGGTGGCCGTCCAGGGCGAGGAGATCGCCCTCCGGGACTTCGTCTTCGAGATCAAACGGCGCGAGACCGTCCCGCCGGGCGAACGCGAGCGGGTCGAGCGCGCGAAAAAGAACCTCAGGCGGGAACGGCTCCAACGTCGCCAACGGATCGAACGTGAGGATCTCGACTACGAGGAGGCAGAGGAGATCGTCGAGAGCGTGCTCGGGCTCGATCGGGCCCTCCACGCGCTCGAGCAGCTCGAACCAACGGACATCGAGGAGGCCGCCGCCCGGCAGGAGACGGCCGACAAACAACGGTGGCTGTCCTTTCTCAAGAAGGTCCTCGGCCACGACAACGACGGGGGACGCATCAGCCCATGAGGAAGAACGCCGCCGTCGCCCGCATCCTCGAGGACTACGCGGATATCCTCGAAGCGCAGGACGACGAGTACCGCCCACGGAGCTACCGGCGGGCCGCCCAGAACATCCGTGATTACCCGGACGACGTCGAGGACCTCGTCGCCGAGGGCCCGGACGACGTTCAGGAGATCGAGGGGGTTGGCGAATCGATCGCGGACAAGGTAATCGAGTACGTCGAGACCGGGGAGATCCAGACGATCGAGGAGGCGAAGGAGGCGTTCCCCGTCGATATGCGCGAGCTCACACGGGTCGAGGGCGTCGGCCCGAAGACCGTTGGCGCCCTCTATGACGCCCTTGAGATCACCACCCTCGAGGAGTTGGAATCCGCCGCAAGGGAGGGGGAGATCCGGGAGGTGAAGGGGTTCGGCCCGAAGACGGAGGAGAACATCCTCGACCACATCGAGTTCGCCAAGGAATCGCGGAAACGCGAACTGCTCGGCGACGCCCGACCCGTGGCTGACGACCTCGTGGCGTATCTGAGCGAGGGCGACGCGGTGGAACGGTGTGCCCCGGCTGGCTCGCTCAGACGGTGGCGGGAAACGGTGGGGGATATCGACGTCCTCGCCGCGGGTACCGACCACGGTGCGGTGGTGGATCGGTTCGTCGGCTGGGAGGGGGTCAGCGAGGAGATCGAGGCCGGGTCCACGAAGGCGAGCATCCGGGCGGACGGCATGCGTGTCGACCTTCGGGTGGTCGACCCGTCGGAGTGGGGCAGCGCCCTCCAGTACTTCACCGGATCAAAGGACCACAACGTCCGACTACGGACGTACGCGATCAAACGCGACCTGAAGATCAACGAGTACGGGCTGTTCGACGTTTCGGACATCGACGACCCCGATGCCGGCCAGCGCGTCGGGGAACGGATCGCCGGCGAGACGGAAAAGGGGATCTACGAGACGCTCGATCTGCCCTGGATCGCGCCGGAACTCCGCGAGGACAACGGCGAGATCGATGCCGGGGCAGCCGGCACCCTCCCGGACCTCCTCGAATTGGACGACCTCCGGGGGGATCTCCACGTCCACACCGACTGGTCCGACGGCGACAATCCCATCGAGGAGATGATCGACGGGGCGGCCGAGTTCGGCCACGACTACCTCTGCATCTCCGACCACGCCGTCGGGCCAGGCGTCGTGGGCGGAACCGGCCTGGACGAGGACGACCTCCGCGATCAGCTCGAAACGATCGAATCCCTGCGGGCGGACGCCCCGGTCGAGTTGTTCGCCGGCGTCGAGACCAACATCGACGTGGACGGCGAGATCTCCGTCGCTGACGAAGTCCTCGAGGAACTCGACCTGGTGGTGGCATCGCCCCATAGCGGGCTCGATGGCGACGGAACCGACCGGCTCTTGGCGGCGATCGATCACCCGCACGTTGACATCATCGGCCACCCCTCCGGCCGGCTGATCAACCGCCGGCCCGGCTTGGAGTTCGATGCGACTGCCGTCGCCGCGGCGGCGGCCGACGCCGGCGTGGCGCTCGAGGTCAACGCGAACCCCCACCGCCTGGATCTCTGGGGGGAGACCGTCAAGGTGGCCGTGGATGCCGGCGCGACCATCACGATCAACACCGACGCCCACGGCCCGCCGGAGTATCATCACCTCAGGTACGGCGTCCACACCGCGAGGCGGGGGTGGGCCGCGGCCGACGACGTCCTCAACACCCGATCGGCCGACCAGCTCCGGACCTTCCTCGAATGAGGGACGAACGGCTGCTCCTGGACACTATGCTCGGCAAACTCGCCACCTACCTCCGGATGTGCGGGTACGACGCCGCCTACGCCCCGGACCGAGGGATCGAGGCCGATGACGCGATCCTCAAGCTCGGTCGGTCGGAGGATCGTCGGGTGGTGACGCGGGACGCCCCGTTGGCCGCGCGGGCGGACGATCCGATCCTGGTCATCGGCAGGGAAATCGAGGAACAGCTCAGAGAGGTTCGTGCCGCCGGACTCACCCTCGAGTTGGCCGAGCCCGGCCGATGTAGCCGGTGCAACGGCGTGCTGGAGACCGTCGACCCGGGCGAGGAGCTCCCCGATGACGTCCCGAACCCCGCCGATCAGACCGTGTGGCAGTGCCGGGCGTGTGGGCAGTACTTTTGGAAGGGAAGCCACTGGGACGACGTCGCCGCCCGCCTCGCGACGGTCTAGGGCGGGGAGTTCGGTTGCCAGTGTTCGCAGGGTTCCATGTCGTCCATCAACCGATCGTCATGGCCGCAGTAGGGCTGGATACCCTCGTCGGTCCTGGCGTAATCGAAATACGCACAACTCCCACAGTAGCGGTCCGGTTCCGCCGTGGGTCGGTCGGCAACCGCCCCGCTTGCCCGTGTCGACCCCTCTGATCGTTCGACGACGGCGTCATCGGTCTGAGCCGCCGTCCCCCCGTCGCTCGCCGCCGATCCGTCCTCGTCGACCGATTCCCGCATGATCGTCTCACGATCGACGTTTCCGACAACGCCGACGCCGCCCAGCGCGCTGCCCTCCGGTTTGGAGCCAGCCATGCCACGCCCAGACGACCGGTTGGCCCGGATGATGTTCTCGAGGGTAACGGTCCCGCCCGGATCGTTCCGGACTTTGAAGTTGACCACCGCGGTGAACAAGCCCCAGAACGTGATAATGACGCCGAGGAAGTAGACCGCGACCACGGGCAGGGTGAGGTGGTCGTCAGTTGCGCCGTACCATTGTCCCGGATAGGCATAGGCGAAGAGCAGGACGCCGAGAATGGCGACGGAGGCGCCGATGGCGGCGGCCGCCCGCTCGTTCCGGCTGGCGGGCAGAACGGTGAAGATCCCGATGAAGACCGCCGGTACCCCGAGGCCGGCGAAGATGCCGGCCAGCTTCCGGGCCCCGAAGGTCCCGAACCCGTTAGCGGCGAACACGTCAGTGGTAGCTGCGAAGATCGCGACGACGATCATCACCGCGCCGAGGACGAAGAGGCCGGTCCCGAGGTACAGCCGGCGGAGGCCTTCCTCCCCCTTGGAGCCGTATGCCTCGGACAGGCTAGTCATTGTCAACGATTCGACGGCTGCTCACAAAAGCGTACCGTCAGACATTGTCATACCCCGGGGACGGCATCGCAGGTTGCGAAGCCTTTAATCGCCGACCAGTCGAACCCGAAGGCATGGCTGAGGACACGGAAGAGGCCGAAGCGGAGGCCGAGGGGCCGCTCGTCGAACTCGGTGAAGGCGAGACCGTCGAGGGGGCACCGATCGGTCGTGTCGTGTCGCGGCTGACTTGGCCGGTCGAGAAGAGTGTCGTCGCCGAAAAGGAAGGTGCGACGGTCATCCGGACCCCGGACGGGCCGCAGGAACTCGCCATGGTCCTCGAGTCGGTCGAGACCACCTACTTCGCTACCAGGAAGGACTTCCTCGAATCGATCCGCGGCGTCATCGGAACGGGCCCGGTCGCGACCGAGTAGTGTCCTTCTCCGCCCCCACCGTCCGTCGACCGACCCTGAACTGGGTCCGGTTGTCGTTGCTGGTGGGGGCGGCCCTGACGATAGTTTGGACCGCCTGGGAAACCCGGGGACTGGAAGCCCGGCTCGTGCGAGATCTCGTGACGTTCGGCCTGATCCCCGGGGGCCTGGCACTCGCCTTTGGCCGCGATATCGGGTGGCGGGTCGACCGACGCGCAATCAAACACGCCGTCGGCCTCGGCCTGTTCGTCCTTCCGTTCTATATCGTGGGGTCGTCGCTGCCGACCATCCGGGCTTACTACCCGATGTGGGGGCTCGAATCGGCAGCCGCCGGAGCGTTCCTTCCCCACGCCATCAAGCAGTTCGCCATCGTGATCGCCGCGGAGACGTACTATCGGGGCCTGCTCTGCGTTGGCGTCCGCGAGATCGGGTTCAAGAGCGTGTTCATCAGCCCGATCGTCTATGCGATCGCTCACGCGGCCAAACCCCCGGTAGAACTCATCCTCTCAGGGCCGACCGATGTGCTGTTCGGCGCCGCCGATTACCGGAGCGGGTCGATCCTCCCGTCCGTCGTTGCCCACGGTGCCGGCCTGGTATTGCTGGACTGGCTGGTCCTCCATCCGCCGCTGATCGATCCGGCGACGGTTGTCGACTGGCTCGCCTGGCTTCCCATCCCGCTGTAGGGTGGGGTTCCGGCACGGCCCGCATGATCGTGTAGGCTTTTAGCTGACCGCCGCGTTGACGCGTGTATGAGTGCCGCACTGCCCATCGATCCGGCTGCGATAACGGGCGACGATATCGGCGAGAAACGTACCACGCTCGAAATGGACCACGAAGCGGCGATCGAGCACGTCCGCGAGGCCTTCATGGACGCGGGTTTCGGCGTCGCGACCGAGTTCTCCGCCTCGACGCTGCTGAACGAGAAGGTCGACGCCGGGCGGGATCCCTACTACGTCCTGGGAGCCTGCAACCCCAACATGGCCGATCGCGCATTGGATGCGAGCGACAACCGCATCGGGTCGCTCTTCCCGTGTAACGTGGTGGTCTGGGAGGTCGAGCCCGGCGTGCAGGAGGTCTACCACGTCTCGATCATGAGGATCGCCCGGCTGATCGGCATCGGCCCCGACGACGGCGAGTGGGCAGACATCGTCGACCGGACGGGCGAGCTGGTCGACGAGGCCTGGGCTAACCTCGAGGGATAAGTCAGCCCGGGGCGAACCTGAGCGCGAGGAAGACCAGGAGGAAGAGGGTCGCGTTGTAGGCCCCGTGGATCAGCGACGGGACGACGAGGTTTCTCGTTCGTTCATACGCCGCCCCGAAGACGAGGCTCGGAAGGAAGAGGACGCCAACCGTGGTGAGTCGGGCCCCCGCCCCGCCCGAGAGGGCGAGGTAGTGGACCGCCGCGAAGATGGCACTCGCAATGGTGACGCCGGCGACCGGCCCGAACGCCTGCCTGAGCGTTCCCTGAACGATGCCTCGGAAGAGCAGTTCCTCGCCGGGACCGATCAAGAGGAACGAAAACGGGACCAATAACAGGAGGAGCTCTGGGTTCTGCACGGCGACCTCGCCGAGTTGGTTCTGGGCCGCCGGGGCACCGGTGACGACCACGACGCCGAGGCCGAGGAAGGCACCGCCGAGCGCCAGGACATAGCCGACGGCGACCCACGCGAGATCTCGCTTCGAGGGGACATTCGCAGGGAGGAACCGCCGGCCGAGGCCGCGGATCGAGAGGTATCCGAGGGCAACGCCCCCGAAGCCGATCCCCTGAGTGAGGACGAGCGTGATGACGATCAGGATCCCCACGGGGAGTTTCGACATCGACGGTCCGAGCAGCGCGCCCACCAGGAAGGTGAGGCCCACTCCGACGATCAGGCCGGCGGCCGCCGCGAAATTGGCCAGGAACAACGCTTTGACACGGGGATCCCGGATCGTGGCCGCCGCCATGGTTCCATGTGCCGGTGAGGGGCGAAAAAGGCCTCGTTACTGATAGCTCTGATAGAGGAGGAGCAGGACCGCCACGCCGGCGAATTGGTCGGGGAGGAACGTGAAGGGCCCCCGAGGCTGGTCCCCGGTAGCCGGGTTGTCTTTGTCCTTTGTCTCCATGTAGGGATTCCCCCGAGTCGGAGATATGATTTCGCTGAAAATTATGAATAATTAGAGAGGGTTTAGGCCCAAATTGACTCCGAACCGGCCCCGGTTCATAGGCCGAGGGCCTGGCCGTCACGTCTGGGGTCTGATCCGCCGATCAGGACACCTTCCTCGTCCCGGTAGATGACCTGGCCCCCGCCGAAATGACCGCCATCGTCGCGGTATTCGGGGTAGAGCTCGAGCTCGTGGCCACGCTCGCGTAGGTCGGCGACGGTCGCCGCCGGGAGCCGGGTACTCTCGAGGGCGACCCGGCGGCCGCCGAGCCAGCGGAACCGGGGGGCGTCGAGCGCCGCCTGGGGGTTGAGCCCCGAATCGACCATGGCGGCCGCGACCTGGAGATGGCCCTGTGGCTGCATCGATCCCCCCATGACGCCCCACGACGCCCGGAACTCCCCATCCTCCCTGAGCATTGCCGGGATGATCGTGTGAAACGGCCGTTTGCCGGGCGCGATCGCGTTGGCGTGGTCTGGGTCGAGACTGAAGGAATGGCCCCGGTTCTGTATCGCGAACCCCCGGGCGGTGAGGGCACTCCCGAAGCCCTGGTACAGGCTATTGATGAACGAAACGGCGTTCCCTTCGCCGTCGACCACCGTGAGGTAGACGGTATCGGCGGCGCCGGCCTTCGCCTCGTAGCTCGAGGCCCGGGGGCCGACCTCGCGGGCTCGGTCCCGGGCGTAATCCTTCGACAACATCCGGTCGAGCGGGATGTCCACGTGGTCGGGGTCGGCAATGTATCGGTAGCCGTCGGCGAAACCCAACTTCGTCGCCTCGATGAGCCGATGGAGCCGATCGGGGTCGGCCGGGTCCCGGGCTAGGTCGAACCGTTCGGCGATGTTCATCGCCTCCAAGGCGATCGCACCCTGACCGTTCGGAGGATGTTCCAGCACCTCGACGCCCCGATAGGTGGTCGAGATCGGGTCGGTCCACTCGCCCGCGTGTTCCTCCAGATCCGACACCGCGAGCGTCCCGCCGTTCGCCTGGACGGCCTCCACCACGGCCCGACCGATCTCGCCCCCGTAGAAGACGTCGATGCCGTCGTCGGCGATCGTCTCGAGGGTCTCCGCGAAGGGCCGATTGCGAAACCGTTGGCCGATGGACGGTGCCGTCCCACCGGGGAGAAAGGTATCCGCCGACGCGTCGAAGGCCGACAACCGGGCGGCCCGTCGTCGCCACTGTCTGGCCACCGTTTCAGTCACCGGGAACCCCTCGCGAGCGTGGTGAATCGCCGGCCGGAGCACCTCGTCGAGTGACAACGATCCGTACCGATCGAGGAGCCGCTGCCAGGCATCGAGCGCCCCGGGGACGGTCACGGGCAGACCGCCGACGGCCGGCATCGCGGGCTGGCCGGCATCGGTCTCCGCGTCGGTTCGTTCGCGATAATCGTCGATATCCGCCGCCTTCGGCGCTCCGCCGCTCCCGTTAAGGGCGGCGTACTCCCCATCGAAGTAAGTCAAGGCGAAGGCATCGCCACCGACCCCCGTCATGTGTGGTTCGACGACGTTCAACGTGGCCGCAGTTGCGATCGCCGCGTCGGCGGCGTTCCCGCCGTTCTCCAGGATGCGGATGCCAGCCTGAGCCGCGAGCGGCTGACTCGTTGCCACCATCCCACCCGTCGAGAGTGTGGCCGAGCGTCGGCTAGAGAAATCCCAGGGATAGCTGAAGTCCATAGAGGTTGTCAGCCCGGGACGGCCTTGAATGTCGCCGTCTCGCGCCGACGGGCTAGGATGATAGTGAGGGGCCAGATCCCGGGTGGTCAGGATATCGAACCCGGCATCACGGATCGCCTCCCGAACGAGGATCGGTCGACACCCGACGGTGGCGTATTCCGGGACTTCCGATAGTCGGGGGCGTGCCCAGGGGTTATGGCCAGTTCCCGGCTTCCCGATAGGCCCTAGCGACACGTTCGATCGCCACGACATACGCCGCCGTGCGGAAGTTCGGGAGGTCGTAATTCTCGTATGCGTCGGTGAGACGGTCGAAGGCGTCGACGATGATGTCCTCGAGGCGATCGTTGACCGTCGATTCGTCCCACGCGTAGCGCTGCCGGTTTTGGACCCATTCGAAATAGCTCACCGTGACGCCGCCGGCGTTGGCAAGGATGTCGGGGACGACGGTCACGTCCCCGTCGGTCAGCACGTCGTCGGCATCCGGCGTGAGCGGCCCGTTCGCAGCCTCCGCGATAACGTCGGCTTTGACGTCATGGGCCAGGTCGCCGTCGATCGCGTTCTCGAGGGCCGCCGGGACGAGTAGGTCGACATTCATAGTGAGTAAATCGTCGTTCGAACATTCCTCGTCGGCGCCGGCATACCCGACGACACTGCCGGTCTCTCGCTTGTGTTCCTTGACGGCGACGGGATCCATCCCGTCCTCGACGACGATAGCGCCGCTGGAGTCGCTCACCGCGACGATCCTCGCACCCAGTTCGTCGATCAGCCGCGCCGCGATCCAGCCCGCGTTTCCGTACCCCTGGACCGCCACCGGGGCACCCTGAATGTCCTTCCCGAGGTAGTCGAACACCTCCCGGGCTGCGAGCATGGTCGACCGGCCGGTCGCCTCGACACGACCCTCGCTGCCCCCGGATTCGAGGGCCTTGCCGGTGATGACGCCGGGCTCGGTCGTCCGCTCAAGCGTCTCGTAGGTGTCCTTGATCCAGTTCATCTCCCGTTGGCCGGTGTTGACGTCCGGGGCGGGGATGTCGCGATCTTCACCGATCAGCGGGCGGAGTTCCTTGGCGTACGATCGGGTGATCCGCTCCAACTCGGATTCTGAGTAATCGTCGGGATCGAGGGCGATCCCACCTTTGCCGCCGCCGAACGGGATGCCGACGGTCGCACACTTGTACACCATCCACCCTGACAATGCCTTGACCTCGTCTCGGTTGACGGCCGGATGGTACCTGATGCCCCCCTTGTACGGACCCCGGTCGCCGTTGAACTGAGATCGGAAGGCCTTCAACACCTCGATCTCCCCGGAGTCCATCTCGACCGACAGGTGCGTTTCCAGGACGCGTTCGGGGTGTTTCAACCGATGAATTACGTCATCGGAAATATCGAGGTAGGCAGCGGCATCATCGATCTGCTCCTTGAGACTTTCATAGGGATTGACCTCCTCGCTCATGGCCGCCGGAAATTCAAGGCGTAATGATATATATCCCGGGTGTCGTTGGACCGACCGCGATCACCCTATAAACGCTTTTCATGTGGCCACGACCGGGAGAAGACATGCCGCGGGCACTCGTCGCGTATACGGCCGCTCATCCCGTCGATCTCGATCGGTTCCGGGACGCCTTCGACGGCCAGGTCGAAACCGTCGAAATGCCGATGGGCGACTACGAGGCCCAGGCGGATGCCGTGATCGACGCTCTCGACGGCCACGATGCGGCGTTCGTTCGGTCGGGTTACCTTCCGGCCCGCGTCTTCGAGGCCGCTCCCGACATCCGGGCGATCAGCCTCCACGGGTCAGGTTACGACCACGTCGATCTCGACGCCGCGACCGACCACGGGGTACTGGTTACGCACAACCCCGAGGGGCCAGGGCCGGCCGTCCTCGAACATACCATCACGTTCATGATCACGCTTCTCCGCGATCTGCCCCGCCGGTTCGAGCAGACCGCGAGCGGGAACTGGAACGGTGCGCGGGCGGTGCTTCCCGAACTCGGCCGGCGAACGGTCGGCGTTGTCGGACTCGGGACCATCGGCTATCCCGTCGCCACCGCGCTCGTCGAGTCGTTCGACGCGACGGTCATCGGGTACGATCCCTACCTCGCCGGCGAGCGCGAGTCGCCCTTCTGGCCCCGCTACGACCGTGCCGAGGTCGAAACTGCTGGGATCGAACTCGTCGGGCTCGAGTCGCTGTTCGATCGCGCATCGATAGTGACCGTCCATACGCCGTTGACGACGGAAACCCAGGGGATGATCGACGACGACCTCCTGGAACGCATGGACGGGGGATTCCTGATCAACGTGGCACGCGGCGGGGTCGTCGACGAGGCCGCCCTGGAGCGAGCCCTCGATCGGAACGACATCGAGCGTGCCGGGCTGGACGTCCTGGCCGACGAACCCCCGCCGACGGACCACGCCCTCGTAACACGATCGGACGTCTACGTCACGCCACACGTCGCCGGGGTGACCGACGGCTATCTCGTCAGGGCCGCGGAGGCCGGGGCGAGAAAGCTCAATGCGGCCCTCGCCGGCGATCGACCGGAGTACGTGGTCAACCCGGACGTCTTCTGACCGATCGACACCCGTCGGTTACCAATCGGGATCATCGGGCTCGTCGGGCTCGCCGCCGAACTCCTGGAGGTTGAACTCCTCCGGGGGCTGGCCGGCCCGGTCGATGACCTCGTCGGAGATCATGATCGAACAGTCGACCCGGAGGGCTAGCGCGATCCCGTCACTGGGGCGGGCGTCGAAGACGAAGCGCTGGCGTTCGCCCCCGTGGTAGAGCTCGGCGTCGATCTTCGCGTAGAAGGTCCCGTCCTGGAGGTCGTCGATCCGGACGCGATCGATGGCACCGCCGAACTCGGTGACCATCGAAATGAGGAGGTCGTGCGTCAGTGGCCGTTCCGACGGCTCCCCCCGGAGGGCGAACTGCATCGATTGGGCCTGATCGGGGCTGATGAAGATGGGGACGAACTCGTCACGGGCCCGGAGGACGACGGCAGGGGCGCCGAGCCCCTCGTCGCCGACGCTCACCCCGATTCCCTTGACCTCCGCCTCATGGTCCATGCCGTTGTCCTTTGGTGCCCGGTCGTAAAAACTGCTGGCCATGGCCGCCGGGGTGGCGGGGCGCGTCTACTCGGCAGCGGCGTCCGCCGCCTGCTGGCCAGCGATCCGGCCGAAGACGGCAGCGTTCGTCAGCCCGGTTCCGCCGGGGTAGTTCTCATAGAACAGGCCGCCCGTCGCGTTGCCGGCCGCGAAGAGGCCCGGGATCGGCTCATCCCGGGTGTCCAGCACCGCCGTCTCCTCGGTGATGGCAACGCCCCCGAACCCGAACGTGAACCCGCCGGTTACGGGATAGCCGGTGAAGGGGGGGTCATCGAGCGGCATCGCCCAGTTCGATTTCGGGGGATCGATCCCCTCGGCCGCGTTCCCGTCGAGGGTGTCTGGGTCGTAGGATTCCTTCGCATCGGGGTCACAGGCCGCGTTGTACGCCTCGACCGTCTGAACGGCGCCGTCGACGTCCTCGATACCGAGTCGGTTGGCCAGCGACTCGATGGAATCGGCGGTGATCGGTCGGGAGGGACCCATGTGGGCGACGTCCGCCTCGACGGCGGCGTCGACGATGATGAACGCCTCGTGATAGGGCTGTTGGAAGATGACACGGCCGAACTTGGCGTACGTGTGCGCTCGGGCATCCTCCCCCTCGTCGACGAACCGTTCACCGTCGTGGTTGAGGATGAGGCCGTACTGGTAGCCGTCGATCCGGGTGATCCCCCCTTCGACGTCGGGGGAGGCGGCGTCGACGATCGCCATGTGGGCACCGCTCCATTCACCCTCGGTCTTGGCGCCGACATCCATGGCGGCATCGATCGCTTCTCCCGTGTTGTACCGGCTTCCCCTGACCTTCATCTGCTCGAAACCGGTCCCGTAGTAGCGAACCCGTTTCTCCTTGCTCGACCCGTAATCGCCGGCGGCCAGCACCACTGCATCGGCCGTATACGTGACCCGGCGGCCCTCGACGCGTACCTCGGCCCCCTCGACCCGGCCGTCGTCCCCGCGATTGAGCGCGCGGGCCTCGGCGTCGTAGACGACGGTCGCCCCCGCTCCCTCGACGGCGTCGACGAGGGCGTCGACCATCCGTTCGCCGTCGAGCCAAACGCGGCCCGCGGTGTAGCCGGGATGAGGTGGCGACGTCTCGAATTCGACGCCGTTGTCGGCCAACCACTTCACCGTCGGTGCCGCCTCGGTAGTCAACACGTCGACGATGTCGTCGTCGGCCTGGTAGTTGGTCAGCTGCATGATGTCCGAGTAGTACTCGGAGGGTGTGTACTCGACGTTGAACTCCGCATCGAGGTCGAGCTCGGCCGTCGGCACCCGGAAGGATTCGGTGAACCGTGTGTGCCCACCTCGCCTCGGCTCGGGGGATTTCTCGAGGACGGTCACGTCGACGCCCGCCTCGGCCGCCGCGAGGCCGGCCGCGAGGCCGGCCATCCCACACCCGATGACGAGGACATCCGTCGTCCGGGAGTCGTTCGACATACCCCCGGAGCCCCCTCGTGTTTCAATAAGGGTGTCGGATCGGATCTACCGGATACGTTAACCGTCACGAAACCCGGATGGTCGGGTATGCGGCGTGCGCTGGCGGCCGTCGCCCTCCTCGTAGTGCTGGCAGGTTGTCAGAGCGGCGGCCCGGTCGGCCCGAGCCCGACCGTGACCGTTACGCCGGCTCCGTACGTCGCGGCGCCAGGAGTGTCCGTCTCGGGGATCAATGACGTCGGCCGGCTGGCGCGGGCCCACGAGCGGGCGCTTCGTGGCAATTCCTATACGGTCCACATGAACCTGACCTACCGGTGGCCGAACGGATCGATCATGGGCAGGACCGTCACCACGATCACGGTGGGTGACCGCCACGAGCAGTTCTGGTTACGGTCGCGAACGTTCGGCGACTACCCCTTCGACGGGACCACCCAACCCGCGATCCAGGCGTGGTCCAACGGGACCACGACCTACCTCCGACGGACCCATCCGGATCGGGTTGTCTTTCGGGCCTACGATACCGACGATACGGGGTGGGACGAAGCACCACCCGACGGTGGGACCATCCGGACCTATCTCGGTGTAGCGAATCGCTCAAACGTCTCGGAGATCCGCCGATCCGGTGAGCGTCGATACCGGGTGACCACGGTCGATGGTCCTCGATCCGTCCGGGCGGTCGTCCACTCCTCAGGATTCGTCCAGTCGTTCACCGCCGTGGGTCCAGCCGCCTCTTCGGTGCGAATCAACATTGACGGGACGGCGACCTTCAGCGTCCGGTATGCCGACGTCGGCGAGGCCGAGGTCGGCCGGCCACCCTGGCTGGGGGCAGCGATCCGGGTGACGCGGAATCAGACCTACGTCGGCCAGGGATAGGCTACAGATCCGCCGGACAGGCACAATCCCTATCTCGATGCCGGTCGTTCGTCCGTCCATGGCAAGCACTGGCGACGAACGGCTCTCCACGGTGGGACAGCTGGACGCCATCGTCGACACCGACGCCCACGTCACCGAGGGGGTCGACGATTTCCTTCCGTACATGCACGAGGAACACCGGGGGCTGAAGAAGATGGTCGAACGGTCGGCCCATCCCCTCCATGACATCTATTCGATCGCCCATCCCCTCCCCCCGTTTCAGCACTCGAAGCCATTCGGCGACGTCTACGACGATACGCCGGACGAACCCGTCGAGGCCAAGCTCGACGAGATGGCCGAGTTCGGGCTCGATTACTCGATCCTTAACCCGACCGTCAACCTCGCCCTGACCACGGTCGAGAACTCGCGGTTGGCCGTCGCACTGGCCCAGGCCTACAACGACTGGATCCTGGACGTGTTCATCGACGGGGGTGACGGCCGGATCGTGTCGACGATCCTGGCCGCTCCCCATCGGCCGGACAAGGCCGCCGAGGAGATCGACCGGCTCGCCGATGAGGACGGGATGATCGGCATCCAGATCCCGGCGACTGGCCTCAACCCGCCCGCTGGCCACCGAAGATACGATCCCATCTACCAGGCCGCCCAGGATCACGACCTCCCTGTGTGTTTCCACAGCGGAAGCGGAGGGACCCAAAAAGCGTTCCCGATGGTGCGGAACCACTCGGAGACCTACGCCGAGGACCACGCCGTAGTTCACCCATTCTCGCATATGTGGAACCTAACGACCATGCTGTTCCAGGGGCTGCCCGAACGGTTCCCGGACATCGACTGGGTGCTCCAGGAAAGCGGGATCGGGTGGATCCCATATATGGTCTGGCGCCTCGACGACCACTACCTCGAACTGGCCGACGAGGTCGCGATCCTGAACCGGCTCCCTTCCGACTACATCGCCGAGAAGTTCTACTTCTCCACGCAGCCGCTCGGCCACACGGCCCGCAATCCGGAACACCTGGCCTGGGCGCTCGAAATGGTCGGCGCCGACCGGATCATGTATTCGTCCGACCTCCCCCATCCCGACTTCGATCCGCCCGAGGAACTCTTCGATCGGATCAAGGGTCACTTCGACGACGAGACGATTCGCGGCATCATGGGCGAAACCGGGGAGGGGGTCTTCGGGCTGTGACGCGGCACCGTGTCGCGGAGACGGCCGAGTTGGCGAGCGAGGGGTCCCGCGTCATTACCGAGGTGGACGGCCAGGAGATCGCCGTGTTCAATATCGACGGCGAGCTCCACGCCGTTGCGAACTACTGTGTCCATCAGGCGGGGCCGCTCTGTGAGGGGGACCTCACGGGTCGGATGGTCGTCGGTGACGACGGCTGGGAATGGAACTGGGACGACCGGGAAACGGTGATCACCTGTCCCTGGCACGGTTGGAAGTTCGACGTGACGACGGGCCGCAACATTCAGGACGATCGATATGCGGTCCCCCGATACGAGGTCGAGGTCGAGGACGGTTCGATCTTCGTCACCCGGTGACGGCCTCACGGACCCTCTTTTCGAACTCCTCGGCCGTGATCCCATACCGCGTAAACCCCTCGCCTTCCCGCCGCCGGGGGACCGTCGTGACAACGTCGCCGTCGACGACGAGTTCCCATTCCCCGCCCGGCTGGGGATTGACCGCCCGGAAGCGAATGTCGACATCGAGGGTCGACTCCATGGCGTCGATCCGTTCGGTCGTCACCTCGCCGTCAGCGAACCGCGGCGGGCGATATGGCCGCATGTCGTGCTCGCGGAATTCCTCGACGTTCCGTCGCCACCAATCAGGGTACGTCGAGAGGTCCTCGTTCTCGTAAGGGTCGTCCTCGTCGAAACCCGGCGGGAGGTTTGCCGGCCGTGGCGGGTCGTTTGACATGGATCGGACGCTGAATCAGGGAAACGGGTTAGCGCACGGTTCTTAGGTATGGTAACTTGGCCCGAAGGGATTTATACGTCCTTGTCCCGGTAATCCGATATGAGCGAATCAGCCCGCGACGAGCTCACCGTCTCGGACCGGGAGTTTACGGTTCGAAAATCGCTGAATTCGGAGCAGTTTCAGACGTTGGCGGTGGTGTTCGATATCCGGTCGGCCAGGAACGAGTCGACGCGAATCCAACTCAGCGATGTGATTCCCGATGAGATCCCCATGGACGACATCGGGTTTCATCCCGAATACGGTGGAGACCACTGGACCATCGACGGACAGCGGGTTGTGTTCGAACGGAGTTTCGATCCGGGCGAGGAGTACACGACGATCTACGGGGTCCGCGATCTCACGGCCGACGAGGCGGACGGGCTGATGACCGACCCCTCGATCGACATCATCGAGGACCCGGACGACGCGATCGGCGATATCGGGGGGATCGACGACATCGTCGACGAGGAAAGCAGCGAAGCCGTTCGTGACGTGATCGCCGGCGATCGCGATACGTTACCGGGCCTGGAGGAGACCGCCGACGCCGAGGCACCCGGCGACGCGATGGCCGCTGACGAGGAAGGGGCGATGACGATCGAGGCCGACGACATCGAACCGCCCGAAGAGCCGCTCGACGCTGACAGCCCGTTCGCCGACGAACCTGCTCTCGGGGAACCGACCGAGGACGATGGCGAGCCCCCCGTCGCGGAAGGTGCGGAGACCGGGGCGGAGGAACCCGATGAAGAGCCGCTCGAAGCGGCCGAGGAGGCCGACTCGATCCTCCCCGGAGAGGACGAGCCGCTCCTCGGGGAGCCGGACGAAGAGGAGCCGGACGAGCTTGAAGCCGAGGACGCGATCGCCGACGAGGAGGGGAGCCTCCTCGATCAGGACGAACCGCTACTGGGCGAACCGGACGAACCCGACGAACCAGGTGAGGGCGACGTCGAGGCAGCGGCGGACGAAATCGACGTGGCCGAAGGCGACGAACCATCGCCCGGGACGGAAGCCGCGGAATCGGAACCCATGGAGGAGCAGGAGCTCACTGTGCCGGTGACGGGCGGCGTGGCCCGAGTATTGGCGAAGGAACTCCGGGAGGGCAACGTGTCCGACCAAGACCGGAAACTCCTCAGCCAGGAGCTGGGATCCGTCGGCGGCAGTACGGAGACCCGCATCGACCACCTCCAATCGCGCGTGAGCGACCTCGAGGCGTACACCGATGCCCTCGAAGCGTTCCTCAACGAGAAGGGCCGTGGCCGAGAGATCCTCGATGACCTCCGCGACGGCATGGATGCGCTAGAGGAGGACGTCTCCCGGATCGAATCGCGCCTCGCTGCCAACGCCGAATCGATCGAAGACGTCCGGGACGAACTCCGCGAGGTAGAAGGCGAAGTCGGCGAACTCGGCGGAGACCTCGACCGGATCGATGAACAGGTGGCGCGGGTCGACGACGTGGTGCAGGATCTCGATGACGACATCGACCACCTCGGCGGCGTCATGGACCGGACGGACACGCTCGAGGATGAACTCGAGGAAGTCCAGGAACACCTCACGGAACTCGATGACTTCCGACGACGGCTGTCGTCAGCCTTCGGTGGCGGCGGTGACGATGGCGGGTCTGATGTCTAAGGCCTAGCGGAAAACGCCGAACAGGCGGCCGAAGAACCCCTTCGATTTCTGCTCGTCGGGTTCGACTGATTCGTCCGGTCCCGAGTCGGTATCAGCGGTATCGGCCTCGGCTTCATCGGGCGCGGCCGACACGGACCCCTCCTGGTCCGCCTCGGTCCCGTCCGCTGCTTCGGCTGGCTCCGACTCGGACCCCTCGGTGTCGGCCTCGATGGCTTCGGGTTCGGGGGCCGATCCCGTCTCGTTCTCCGTTCCCTCGGCAGCGGGCTCGTCAACAGCCGGCGTTTCGGTCTCGGGCGGCGACCCGGTCGATCGCGTCCCCTCGTCCTCTTCCACTGCATCACCCGCCGAACTTTCCTCGGTGGGATCGGTCGAAATCGCGGTTTCGCCGCCAGCGTCAGGACGGTCCGTTTCGGCTGCGGCGCCGTCATCCGCCGTGACAGGCGAAGGTTCGCTCGACGTCGGCACCCCCTCGATCGCCCCGTCCGCGTCGATGGAGGGGAAGTCGTCATCCTCCGATGCTGATTCGGCCGTCGACGAGGCCTCGGTCGTTGCAGGCTCATCGCCCGGGGCCGTGTCCGGCTCCGACGCGGCGGTTTCGGTCTCGTCGGTGTCGGGCTCCTCCAGTTCGTCTGGCATCTGATCCGCCGTAATCGTCTCGCCGGTGAGTTGTTTGGCCAACTGTCGGTAGGCCTGGGCCGCCGGGGTGTTCGAATCGAACACTTCGAGGGGGACGCCTTTGGACGTCGATTCCACGACGTTCGGGTCGTCCGGAATGACGGCCAAAAGCTCGGTATCGAACTCCGCCGCGGCCGAGTCGGCGTCGGCCTGCGTCCGGCTCTTCGTCACGACGAGGCCGCGGACGGCTTTCCCGAGGATGTCGGAGAACCCGGCGACCTTTTTCGTATCACCAACGGATGAGGAATCCGGGGTGGTGATCAGCAGAACCTCGTCGGCCAGCCCCAACGGCAGCAGATCCTCGTGGCTCAGTCCGGCACCGGTGTCGATGATGACGTAATCGTACTCGGCCGATAGATCCTCGACGACGCCTCGGAGTCGGGAGGGGTCCGCGTCCGAGAACCCCTGGAGGTCCCGCGAGCCGGGGACGATCGCGAACCGATCGGCCTGTTCGACCGTCGCCTCCTCGGTCGTGGTCCGGCCCGCGAGGACATCGTGCAGCGTGGGTTCGTGGTCGACCCCGAGGACCGTCCCCAGGTTCGCCATCCCGAGGTCAGCGTCCACGAGTGCGACCGAATGGCCTTCGGCCCGGATCGTCACGCCGAGGTTGACCACGGTCGTGGTCTTCCCGACGCCACCCTTCCCACTCGCCACCGCGAACACCTGGCCGGACATATGACTCTATCGAGTGTCCGTCAGGAGACATATAAAACGTTGGTGGCCAACGGGTCTACGGTTCCCCGCTTTCGTCGACGATTTCGCCGTCCGACCACCGATAGAACCCCTCGCCGGTCTTCCGCCCGAGTTTCCCCGCCCGGACCTTCCGCCGGAGGAGCTGGGGCGGACGGAAGCGCTCACCCAGTTCGTCGCGGAGGTATTCCAAGACGTCGAGCCGGACGTCGAGGCCAACGACGTCGGTGAGTTCGATGGGGCCCATTGGGTGGTTGTATCCGAGCTCCATCGCCCGGTCGATGTCGCGGGCGCTCGCCACCCCGGTCTCCAACATCCTGATCGCCTCGGCACCGAGGGCGACTCCCAACCGAGAGGTCGCGAAGCCGGGAGAATCCTCGACCACGACCGGCGTCTTACCGATGCCGTCGACGAAACCGGTCGCGAAGCCACGGGTTTCCTCGCCCGTCTGCTCCGCCAAAACGACCTCAACGAGGCCCATGATATGTGGCGGGTTGAAGAAGTGAAGGCCCAAGACGCGCGCGGGCGTCTCGACGGCGCTGGCGATCTCGGTGACCGACAACGACGACGTGTTGGAGGCGAGGACCGTCCCCGGTGACGTCGCCGCCTCGACCTGGGAGAACGTTGATTGTTTGAGGTCCATCTCCTCGGGGATGGCCTCGATCACCAGGTCGGCGTCGGCGACGGCGGCCTCGAGGTCGGTATGGCCCTCGATCCGGTCGAGCGTCTCATCGCGTTCGGCCTCCGTGACCTTTCCCCGCTCGATACCCCCAGCCAAGTTCTCACGGATCCCATCCAGGCCGGACGCCACGAACTCATCCTCGATATCCCGGAGGGCGACCGTATGACCCGCCATGGCGGACACCTGGGCGATGCCGTGACCCATGGTTCCCGCCCCGAGTACGGCGACGTGCATGGTGGTGGATCGACCAGATCAATAGTAAAACCCCCGAACCGTCGGGTTATTTCCCGGTCGGCCACGGGACCCGGTCATGGGCATGTTCTCTAGTCTCCGTATCCTGGCGGTCATCACCGCATTCATCGCCGGGCTAGGCGCGATACTCATGCCGCGTCTCGGCCAACCCGAGCTGTCCAACCCGTTGATGACGGTCGGGTTCGTCTTCTTCCTCCTGTGGTTCGTGCTGTTCGTCAGGTCGAAGATACCGGAGTGACGCACCGAAACGTTTCTACGCCGGGGATTGAAGCCAACCGGCATGGCAGACACCTCTCGACGGCTCGTCGCCGGGTGGCAGGGGCGGTATTACGAAGACTTCGCTGTCGGCGACATCTACAAACACCCCTACGGGAAGACCGTCACCGAGGCCGATAACGTCTGGCTCACAAACGTCACGATGAACCTCAACCCGATGCACTTCAACGAGCCCTATGCCGCCGAAACAGAGTTCGGCGAACGGCTCGTCAACGGCCTGGCGGTCATCGCCCTGGCCGTCGGGATGAGCGTCATCGACATCTCGATGAACGCCACGGCGAACCTCGGGTACGACGACATCCGCCATCACGCCCCAGTCTTTCATGGCGATACGATCTTCGCAGAAAGCGAAGTCCTCGAGAAACGCGAGTCAGACTCTCGTGACCATGTCGGGATCGTTACGACGGAACTCCGCGCCTATAATCAGGACGACGACCTCGTCCTCTCCCTGGAGCGGACGCCCATGGTGCTCAAACGCTCCCATGCCGAACCGTCGGCCGAAACCCCGCCCGGTTGGATCGACGGCGTCGGAACACAGCCCACGGACCTCCAATGACGGTCCCGACACGTATCGTAGACGCCTTCGACGCCGAGCGACCGGCGATCGGCGCCCGCTGTGTTACCAGAACGCCCGCGCTGATTCAGGTCTACGCCGAACTCGGGTTCGACTTCGCCTGGATCGATCTGGAGCACGCGGGGGTCAGTCCACGGGACGCCGATGCCGTCGGATCGCTCGTATGGGCCGCGGAGGCGGCCGGGATCGAGCTGCTCGTCCGGCTGCCTTCGGGGGAACCGAACGTAATCCGGAAAGTCCTCGATGCCGGGGTCCGGACCGTCCTCATCCCCCGCGTCGAGACCGCCCAGGAGGTCAGACAAGCGGTGGAGGCCGCGCGGTTCCGGTACGGGGGTGACCCAGGCGACCGCGGTATCGCGTCCAGCCAAACGAGCCGGTGGGGCGCCGAGCTCGACCCGGGGTATCCCGAACGGGAGGACCGCGAGACGACGGTCGGCGTGATGATCGAGAACCGAACCGCTGTCGACAACCTCCAGGCGATCCTCTCGGTCCCGGACCTCGGGTTTACCTTTATCGGGCCGGCGGACCTCTCGGTGTCGCTCGGTCGGCCGCTGGAGACGGAGCACGATGACGTCACCACGACCATGGCCGAGATCCGCGAGGCCTGCGTTACCGCCGGGGTCCCCGTTGGGCGAATCGTCAACGATGTCAAGGGCGCCCTCGATGCCGTCGACGCTGGCTACCGCCTCCTCAGGATCGGGGGCGAGGTGGAGGCGGCTCGGACGATCCTCGGCGAACGGGTGAACGCCGTCCGTGAAGGATTGGCCGGAGACTGATCGACGGAAACGGATTTGCCCCATGTCCACGTATTCGTGAGGTATGGCCGATACCTCGGCGGGGGCGTCCCCACTCCGCTCGCTCGATGACGTCGGAACGGTGGTCGATTGTGACTTTCACCTGACGGAACGGCAATCCGATTTCCTCCCGTACCTCCCCGACCCGTTCGATTCGATGCTCAACCGCGACGAGACCGTCGACAACATGGGGTACGTCAAGAGCCTCTATCCCTCGGCCGGGCTTCTCACGCCGATCAATACCGGGAAGGTCCAAAACGAATCGGTCCGTACGAAGGACGCGGTTTTGTCCGGGATGGACCTCCTCGGAGTGGACCACCCGGTACTCACGCCCACACAGAACCTCTATCTCGGATGTGTGCACCACGACGACCTCGCCGCCGGGCTGGCGACGGCCTACAACGACTGGCTGTTGGACGAGATCCTCGATCCAGACGAGGGAATCGTCGGGGCCGCCGTCGTCGCCCCCCAGAAACCGGCGGCGGCCGCCGAGGAGATCGACGACCGGGGCGACGAGAAAGGGATCGCGGCGGTGTTCGTCCCGAGCGGCGGGATCTCGCCGCTGCTCGGCCACGACTCCTATTATCCGATCTATGAGGCGGCCGAGGCCGCCGGCCTCCCGGTCATGTTCCACAACGCCTCGGGCACCCAGATGCTGTCGTTCCCCCAGCAGTTCCAGGCGACGAACCGGTACCTCAGCAACCACGCGACCACCCACGCCATGCTCCACATGAGCCACCTGACTGATATGCTCGTCAGGGGTGTGTTCGTCCGTTTCGATCTGGACTTCGTGTTCCAGGAAGCCGGTCTCGGCTGGGTCCCGTACCTCACGCGACGGCTCGACAACGAATACCGGGAGAAGCGGGAGGACGCCCCCATGCTCGAGCGGTTGCCGAGCGACTACATCGACGAGGCGTGTTACTTCACCAGCCAACCGTTGGAGGGCGCCGACGACCCCGATTACATCTCGGCGATCGTGAGCCTGCTCGGTCCCGACAACTTGCTGTTCTCGTCCGATTATCCACACCTCGATTTCGACCACTCTGACGCCCTGTTCACCGCGCTCCGGGGCGCATTTCCCGACAAACAGGTCGAGGCCGTCTACGGGGGCACCGCCGGCTCGGTCTTCCCGCTCTAACGATGGCGGCGCAGACGTTCGTGATCGAGGCCGATGCGCTCGCGGTGGGCGACAGGATCATCGTCGAGATCGATGGACAGGAGATCGCTGTTTTCAAAACCGACGACGGGTTCGTAGCCCTCGCCAACTACTGTGTCCACCAGGGCGGTCCCGTCTGTGAGGGCCTCCTTTCCGGGACGGTCGGGGTGGACGAGGGGATGGATCTCGTCTACGAACGGGAGGGCGAGGTCGTCGCGTGCCCCTGGCACGGCTGGGAGTTCGACATCCGGACCGGCGAGCACCTCGCCGATCCGAGCTACCGACTGCCGACCTACGAGGTAACGGTCGAGGACGGCGACGTGTACCTATCCCGGTGACGAGTCGATCAACCGGTCGGCCAGTTCGTTAAAGCTCTCGACCGTCAAGTCAGGAGCCGGGCCAAGTGATTCCGCCGGAAATGATTTCTCGGGTCGGTTGAGCCAGGCCGATTGCATGCCGGCGTGTTTGGCTCCCCAGACGTCGCGCATGGACCCGCCGGAAACGTGGAGGATGTCGCCGATGGCCGTCCCCGTCCGATCGGCGGCGTGTTCGTAGATCCCCGCCGCCGGCTTGTAGGTCTGGACCTCGTCGGCGCTGATGGCGTCCTCGACGATGCCGTCGAGCCGGGCGGCGTCGATCAAGTGTTCGAGCATTCCGGGATCGCCGTTGGAGAGGATGTACACCGGGTAGCCCGCCTCGACGAGCCGTTCGATTCCCGGTCGGACGTCCTCGAACACCGCCAGTCGATCCTCGTAGACCGCCGTTCGGATCGCCCGTCTGTCGGCCTCGTCGACATCGTAACCGTGGGACTCGAGGGCGTATTCGAGCGCCAGCCCGAGGAGTTCCGAAAAGGGGCGATACGCCTCGATATCGTTGGCGATCATGGTGTACTGGATCGCCCGCGACCGCCAGGTCCGTGAGACTGAACCCGGATCATCGAGCCCGTCGACGCGGTCTGCCAGCACCGGCTCCTGTGAATCGACGTCGACCAGCGTCGTGTACGAGTCGACCGTTACCGTCCGTATCGTCCCTGGGGCCATATCGGCCAGGTTGGTAAGGAGGCCTCCTAACGATACGGTTTTCCGAAGGGTGAAAGAGCCGTTTGTGTCTGGCCAACCGATATTCAAATACCGTTTGTAGGCTATTTCATGACACGGAACCGAACGCGACTGCTACTGACGATCGTCCTCGGCCTGGTGGTGATCACCGCCGGCTGTAGCGGGATGGGAAGCGGTGGTGGCGACGCCGGAGCCGAGCCAACGGCCGCCGAAGAAGCCTATCGCGAGGGCGACGGGGGCGATGGTGGCGGGGGTGGTGATGCCGGCGGGGTCGAGATGACTGGCACGCCGATGGCCACCCCACAGCCCGAGGCGGCCAAGTCGGGAGACGCCACGACGGGCGGGTCCACGGGGCCATCCCAACAGGTCGCCATCCGGGACCGCAAGCTCATCAGGACGGGAAGCGTCCGCCTCGAGGTCGACGACTTCGAATCCGCGCGGGGCAACCTCACAAGAACGGTCAACCGGTACGGCGGGTACGTAAGCGATAGTACCCAAGAGCGCCATCGAGTCGATAACGAGACCTACCTCACCGGGGAAATCGTCCTTCGGGTGCCGGCCGAGAACTTCTCACGGATGATGGCGGAAACGGAGGCCGCCGGGACGGTCCTCGCCTCTCAGACGGATGTCGACGACGTGACCGAACAGTTGGTGGACATCGAGGCCCGCCTCAAGAACCTCAGGGCCCAACGCGACCAGCTCCGCAAACTCTACCAGCGAGCTAACGACACCGAGGACGTCCTCGCCGTCCAGCGTCGACTCTCCGACGTTCAAGGGGAGATCGAACGGCTCGAGGCCCGCCAGCAGAACCTCCGACGCCAGGTCGCCCTCTCGACCATCCGGGTTCGACTCGAGGAGCCACGGCCCGAGCCGGAACCGATCGAACACGATCAGTGGTACGAAGTGGGCGTCCTCAGTGCGTTCCTGGAATCGGTGAACGGCGTGGTCATCACGGTCAGAGCCCTCGTGGTTTCGATCGCCTACATCGTGCCGTATCTGCTGGCCTTCGGCGTCCCGCTCGCCATCGGCGTCGCCGTCGTGTGGGCACGGCGACGGGGTCGATGGCCCTGATGGGTCTCGCTTCGGCTGCGCTCACTCGGCCGCGTCCGCCAGTGCCCGTCTGATGGCGGCGATCCGTTCGTCACGGTCACGGACCGCCTCTGACAGCGACTCGTCGTACTCGTAAAATCCCGCCCCCTCGGCCACGCCGTTTCGGCCGGCCTCAATGTAGTCGTCGAAGAGGTCGGCCGGTTCGTCGGCCTTACTGAGATCGGGATAGAGCTCGTCGGCGATCGACCGGAAGAGGTCGAGGCCGGAGAGGTCGACCGTCTCAAACGGGCCCACTGTCGCGGTTCGGAGCGCATACCCGTCGCGGACCGCCCGATCGACATCCTCCAACGAGGCGACCCCCGACTCGACGATGTGCATCGCCTCCCGGAGGACGGCGAACTGGATGCGGTTCCAGACGAACCCTGGGACGTCCGCCTCGACCCGGATGGGATCGCGGTCAACGGCCCGTACAATCTCGGCCGTTCGATCCACTATGGACTTGGCCGTAGCCTCGCCGCGGACGACCTCCACGAGCGGCATGAGGTAGGGGGGATTCCACCAGTGGCAACCGACCACGCGATGGGCGTCGTCCGACATCCCGTCGGCGATGTCCGAGATCCGCAACCCCGACGTGTTGGTTGCGAGGACGGCCTCAGACGGCGCCGCCTCGGCGACCCTCCCGAAGACGTCGTGTTTGACGGAGAGGTCCTCGGAGACCGTTTCCAGGACCATGTCTTTGCCCGTCACCCCCTCGGACAGCTCGGTGGTGAAGCCGATATCGTCGAGCATCGCTTCGGCATCCATCTCGGCGAACCCCTCCGCGTTGAGGAACTCGATCGCCTCACGGATCTGATCGCGGGCCCGCTCGAGGTTCGCCTCCCGGTGGTCGATCAGATCAACGTCCTGGCCCATCCGGGCGAACTGAACCGCCAGGCCGTGGCCCATCGTCCCAGCACCGATCACGGCCACATTGAAGTCAGCCATAGCCCGACTGGAATGCCCGTGGATAAGAAACCCGTCCCGGCCGGCTAGTATCAGCTTTGATACCGTGAGAGGCACGTTAATCACTCTCCACCTGCAAACCCGCCGTAGTCCAGATTCCAGTATGGTTGCCGATGACGTCCCTCTCGTTGTGGTGGCGGACGACGAGCCCCGCATCGTCGACCTCTACGCCGATCAGTTGGATCCGATCGCGTTGGTCAGGAAGGCGTATGGGGGTGACGAAGCGATCGCACAGATCGACGAGTCCGTCGATGTCGTCCTTCTGGACCGACGGATGCCCGACCGGCCGGGTGACGATGTCCTCGAGGCCGTCGAAGCCGAGGGGTACGACCCCATGGTCGTGATGGTAACCGCTGTCGAACCGGATTTCGATATCGTGAACCTCCCGTTTGACGACTACCTCGTCAAACCGGTCAAAGGGGAGGAACTCCGTGAGACCGTCCACCGGGTGATGGAGCGCGAAGCGTATCGCGAGACGGCCAGGAAATACTTCGCGCTTGCCTCGAAACAGGCTACCCTCGCCAGCCACAAACACGCCAAAGAGCTCGAAGCAAACCAGGACTTCGCGCGCCTCCAACGGCAATTGGAGGAAGCGAAGGATCAGGCAGACGCGTCGATAGCGGACCTCGATCCCGAAGCCTTCGAACAACTCATTCGGGACGTCCAATAGGTGAGCGAGACCATGGCTTGGCAACAAACGCCGTACATGCTCCCGGTCGTCATCGGGGCCATCATCAGCCTCGGCGTAGCCGCGGTTGCCTGGCGAAACCGCGAAACCCCGGGCGCCCGATCCCTGGTGGGAATACTCTTCGCGGCGACGTGGTGGGCGGTCGTTGGGGCGATCGGGCTGGCATCGATGGAACTGGAGACGAAGGTCCTCGCGTCCAAGCTCGCATATTTCGGTATAACGCTCGTCCCGGTTACCTGGCTGACGTTCGCCATCGAGTACACCGGCCGCGGGAAAGCGTTACTTTCGGAACGAAACATCGTCGGCCTTCTCGTGATTCCGGCCGCAACCGTCGGCCTCGTCCTCACGAACGATAGCCACGGCTTCATCTGGTCGTCAGTTTCGTTGGAGTCAATCGGATCATTGACGGTGTTGTCGGTGCAACACGGCCCCTGGTTCTGGTTGTGGGCGGCATACGCTTACATCCTGTTGGCGGCCGGGACGTACCTGGTGTTCCGGATGGCGATCCACTCTAATTCGCTCTATCGTGGACAGGTGGCGGCCCTGTTCGTCGCGGTGACCGTCCCATGGCTGCTCAATGCTGGGTATCTAACCGGCGTAATCCCCACCCCGCTCGATCCGACCCCCTACGGGTTCGCCGTCAGTGGGATCGTCCTCTCGGGGGCGGTGTTCCGTCAACACCTCCTGGACGTGGTTCCCGTGGCCAGGGAGGTCGCGAGGGACGAGATCATCGAGACGATGGACGACCCCGTCGTCGTGCTCGACGCCCAGGACCACGTCGTCGATCTCAACGACGCTGCCACCTCCCTTGCAGGAAAACGGTCGGACTTCATCGGCGAGCCGGTCAAGGCGGTCATCCCGCCCCTGTCGCGGGTTTTGGATGAGGAGAGTGACCGCTCGGAAATCCATCTGGAGTTCGGGGACGGCTCCGGCCATTTCGACGTGCGGATCACGGACCTCGACCAGGGCTACGGCGCGATCGCCGGTCGCCTGGTCACGCTTCGTGACATCACCGACCGAAAGCGTCGAGAACAGCAGCTCGAACGGTACGAGACGATCATCGAGGCCTCCGGCGACCCAGTGTACACTTTGGATTCCGACGGGTGCTTCACGTTCGTCAACGACCGGCTCGAAGAGGTCACGGGCTACTCCGCCGAGGAGCTCATCGGCGAACACGTATCGATCCTCATGGAGGATCAGGGGGTCGAGGCGGGCCGGAACGTCATCAACACCCTCACGGGCGGCCCCATGACCGGGCCGGAGACCTTCGAGTTCTCAGTAACCACGGCCGAGGGAAAACGGATCCGATGTGAGGGCCACGTCGCACTGCTCCCTAGCGATAACGGGTTCCGCGGTACGGTCGGCGTCGTGCGCGACATCACCGAACGGACCGAACGTGAACGCCGCATCGAGGCCCTCCACGGTGCGACCCGCGAACTCATCAAGGCCAAACATCCGGAGGATGTCGCCGACGCGACGGCGGTGGCGGTGGCGGAAACGCTCGGGTATCAGAACGCCGTCGTTCGGTTGCTGAACGACGAGGGGACTGAACTGCAGCCGGTGGCGAGCACCACCGACGCCGCGGAAACGAACCCATCGTATCCGGTCGGTGAGGGGCCCGCCGGGCGTGCATTCGAGCACGGCCGGGCGTGGGTTTACGACGACGTTAGGACGGTCAACGATGGGATCGACCGCGGCGACATCCGGTCGGCGATGTACCTCCCGATCGGCGAGTACGGGACCGTCAGCATCGGCGACCAGGCGGTGAACGCGTTCGACGAGTCGGACCGTCGGCTGGTCGAGATACTGGCCGCCCACGCCGAAACGGCCCTCGAGCGGGTCGAACGCGAACAGGAGATCCAGCGCCAGAACGAACGGCTCGAGAAATTCGCGAGCCTCGTCAGCCACGACCTCAGGAACCCACTGAGCGTCGCGTTGGGACGGCTCGCCCTGCTCGAGGACGAGGTCGAGAGCGAGTACCTCCCGGACATTCGGGATGCGCTCACCCGGATGGACGAACTGATCGATGACGTGTTGACCTTGGCGCGACAGGGGAGCACCGTGATCGAACCGGAACCGGTCGATTTCGAGGAGGTGATCACGAACGCCTGGGGCATGACGAGCACCGGCGCCGCGACGCTCGAAGTCGTCGACGACATCGACGAGATCGTGGTCGACCAGAGCCGGCTGAACGAACTGCTGGAGAACCTGTTCCGGAACGCCGTCGAACACGGCGGC
>CAYOLR010000006.1:0-27917 GCA_964404815.1 uncultured Halobacteriales archaeon | reverse complement strand
ATGCGCCGGGCGGGAATCGAACCCGCGTTGAGAGCTTGGAAGGCTCTTGTCATACCACTAGACCACCGGCGCATATCCTAACTTGCTCCCCATGAGGTTAAGGACGTTACGTTCCCCTTATCACGGCATAACAGTTGCCCGCCGAAACGAAGGATTCTAGGATGGTAACCGTACTCGTGTCCAGGTCCGCACGGAACTCGTCGATATCGTAAATGTGGTAAAACCTCGGGACGGTTTCGCCGTCCGGAAGTGTCCAATCTACGGTCGTATCGAAGCCAATCGTGCGGTCGAACCGATCATGCGTCACACTCCAGGCGGAAACGATAGCCACCCCTTGGGGGGTCAACACCCGTCCAAGTTCGTCCAGGCTCCGGATGCGCCTTTCGCGAGGAGCGATGTGGTGGAGTGTCGCGATGTATATCCCAAGATCTACGGTATTGCTCGTGATCGGGAGGTCGGCCGCAATCGCCAGACAGAGGGCCAGATTAAACCGACCAGTCGCCCGATTACGGGCCTCCGCGAGAAGGGTATCACTAACGTCGATGCCGATAACCCGCTCGGTGTGGTCCGTGAGTAGCTCGGCATGTCGGCCGTTTCCGATCCCGATATCCAGTCCGATGCGACCTGACCGGCCATCCAGAAACCTGACGACTTCGTCCCACGGCTCCTGACGGGTCTTCGCGAAATGTCGCCCGATGCGCTCATAGGTACTCCGGACTCGACGATCTGCGCCTTTTGGGTTCTGGCCAGTCGTCATCGACGGCTCCCTCTGATGAGCGTTTACGTGATGAGGCCAAAAACCTCCCCGATTGGCGATCGGGCTGACGGGCGTCTGACGGGGGCTTCCACCCACCAGCGTTACGTTCATGTCAACACAGGTCATACCGCAAGGTGAGGGAATGCGGCGCGAGCAGTACACTCTGGACATTACCGATGTCGCATGGATCAATGGCGACACGGACCCCTGTATGCCATGCCTTCGAATCGCATTCGACGGCGATCCTAAGACACTCAAGTTACGCCTCAAGGACGCCCGCGGTGACCCATTGGACGCCGACGAGATCGACGTCACCGTTCGGTTACAGGGGGACGAGGATGATCCCGAAACACACGGGATCGTCGCCCTGACCAGTCGGGTAACCGGAGACTATGTCCTCGAAGCGAGTGTCGCCGCCCCGGAAGTGATCACGTTTACCCAAGCCGCCAACCAGTTCGGGGAGTACTTCGACGGGAACTCTCGCTATCGGGTGCGGCTGCTGGCCGACCGGGGGTTCAGTTTCGAGTACGAGAAACGGACCCTCCTCATCTATTCCCACGACGGTGATCTGTTACGGCCGTACAGTCTCATCCCCAGCGGCGTCGAGATCTGACATCGACGGATCACCGACAGCTAAGTAACCGACCATCGAAGCCGTGGCCATGGCGTTGTTCGGGACCGCCGGGATCCGCGGTCCTGTGTCCGAGATCACTCCGGAACTCGCGGTTGCCGTCGGCCGTGCCATCGCGCGGTACGCTTCCAAATCGGCTGACACACCGACGGTCGTCGTCGGTAGGGACGGGCGGGTTTCCGGGGAGGCCCTGTCTGCGGCTCTTCGGGCTGGGCTCGAAAGCGGCGGGGCCACCGTCAGGACGATCGGTCAGGTCCCCACCCCGGCCCTGGCCTTCGATTCCCGGAGTCGGTTTGGTGTCATGCTCACAGCCAGCCACAACCCACCCGCCGACAACGGGATCAAACTTTTCGATGATGGCGTGGAGTTCGATACTGATGCAGAGGCCGCCATCGAACGAGAGGTTGAAGCGGAAAGCGCGCCGGTCGACTGGCGGGACTGGGGAACGGGGGATCGTGCACGAATCCTCGAAACCTACCGGACAGCCGTAATACAATACGCCTTGTCGCACGGTTCAGAACCCGAGGATCTCAGGATTGCCGTGGACTGTGGAAACGGCATGGCGTCTCTCACCACGCCACAGGTCTTGCGGGGTTTGGGGACGACTGTGGACGCCCTCAACACCAACGTGGACGGCCACTTCCCGGTCCGAGACAGCAAACCCACCGATGGATCGATCGGCGACCTCCGCCGGTTCGTCGGCCAGGGTCCCGCCAGCGTCGGCATCGCCCACGATGGCGACGCCGACCGGATCGTGGTTGTCGACGGGTCCGGTGACGTCGTCCACGAGGACACCATCCTCGCGATATTTGCGGAACATTACGTCCGAGAGGCAGACGAGCCTAATCCGGTCGTCATCACCACGCCCAATGCCTCGTCGAGGATCGACGATCGGGTCCACGACGCCGGAGGCCAGATTGAACGTGTGGCTCTGGGCACCCTCCACGAGGGTATCGCAAGAGTCCGTGACCGAGGTGAGCAGGTCGCCTTCGCGGCCGAACCCTGGAAACACATCCATCCTACGTTCGGCGGCTGGATGGACGGGATCGCAGGCGCGGGACTTCTCGCCCGATTGATCGCCGAGGCAAACGGGCTCGAAGCGCTCAGGGCCCCAATCGCTGAACGACCGTACAAGAAGGTCTCCGTCGACTGTCCCGAAACCCAGAAGCGTCCTGCGATTGACCGGTTGCGAACAACGCTTTCCGACCAGTTCCCGGACGCCGAGGTGTCCGAAGAATTCGGCATCCGGATCGATCTCCCGTCCGGGGCCTGGATACTGGTCCGGCCCAGCGGGACCGAACCGTATCTCAGAATCTATGCCGAGGGGGAAAACGTCGACACGCTGGTGTCGAGCGTTGAACGGATAGCAACGGCCGCCATCGAAGCCGGGTGATGGGTACACCTAAATCCTGGAGGGGCCCGGGAGTTCGTATGGACCCGCTGATCAATACGGCCAGAAAGGCTCACGAGCACGCCTACGTCCCCTACTCAAAATATCGTATCGGAGCGGCCATCGAAACGCTCGACGGTTCGGTGTATACCGGTGCCAACGTGGAAATCGCGAACTACACCAATTCGATGCACGCCGAGGCACTCGCCATTGCCAGGGCGGTCCTCAACGGCGAGACCCGGTTCGATCGGATCGCGGTATCGTCCGGGCGCCGTGACGGCGTCACTCCGTGCGGAATGTGCCGACAAACCCTGAGAGAGTTTTGCGACGATTCGTTCCGGATCCTGTGTGACCAGGGAGACACGATGGAGACCCACCGTCTGGGGGCGCTGCTTCCCTATTCGTTCGGTGGCGATTGCCTGGATGACGTGTGAGCTTATTTCGTCGGGGTTCAAGTAGCGTCTATGCCCCCCCCCACGAGGACGGGTCCTCTGACGGACAGTATCACCTCGAAGTGACACCGGGCGACGTCGCGTCGGCCGTCCTTTTGCCGGGCAATCCAGATCGGATCGACCTCCTATCCGACCGATGGGACACCGCTGAAACGGTCGCTACCAACCGCGAGTACCGGTCAGTTACCGGGACGACCGACGGGATCCCTATCAGCGCTTGTTCGACGGGGATCGGGAGCCTGTCAGCCTCGATCGCGGTGGAGGAACTCGCCCGCGTGGGCGCGGAAACCTTCATTCGGGTCGGGTCTTGCGGGGCCATCAATCGGAACATTGACGTGGGTGATCTTGTCATTACGACCGGTGCCGTCCGACAGGAGGGAACTAGCGACGAATACGTCCGGGAGGATTACCCCGCAGTGGCCAACCACGAGGTTGTCGCCGCCCTCATCGCAGCGGCAGAGCACCTGGGCCACGAGTACCACGTTGGGATCACCATGAGTGCCGATAGCTTCTACACTGGCCAGGCCCGGGAGCGTTTCGGTGGCTTTGAAGCCGCAGGCTCCGAGGAGCGTTTAGACGAGCTCCGGCGAGCGAACGTCCTCAACATCGAAATGGAGACGAGCGCGATTCTCACGTTGGCAAATCTGTTCGGTCTCAGGGGCGGGGCCGTTTGCACAGTATTCGCCAACCGTGAGACCAGGGAGTTCCGGTCAGCGGGGGAAGCCCGGGCGGCGGCGACCGCTACCGAAGCCGTAAAACTATTGTCCAGGATGGAGGATCGCAAAGAAGCCTCCGAGGCGACCCACTGGCACTCGAGGTTATCGCTGTAAGCTAACCCGCCTCTAAATAGGTTGGCTTTCATCGAAGACTCCCGCTCTGCCCCCGTCAGAGGGTGGGACGTACTTTCCGTTCGCGATCATCAACCCGCTGTTCAAACGCACGCGTACGGGTGCGTCTCCGCCGGCCCCGGTTTAGGTCCGGCGGAGATACCGCAGTCCGATGTTCGCCGCGTTGTAATCCTCGTGGTGCTCGTGGCCGCATTTGAGACAGAAAAGGGAGTCGTGCGACGGTAGGTTGTCCGGGTGGGTGAACCCGCACGTCGAGCATCGCTGGTTTGTATACTCCGGCGCAACCTGCTCGACCGCTATGCCTTTGACCTCGGCCGTGTATTCAAGGTACTAACTAATGAGGCCACATCTGATATGCATCTCCCACACGACCCCCAATTATGTATATATGATATATTATTTACATTTGAGTGTCGGACGAGGCCACCGGGTTCCTCGCTGTATCCATCTGACGGCGGATCGACAGCCGTTTCGGGACTGGGAGCCAACGACGAGCTAATGGACCGGTCCACACTCGTTTACGCCCTGCTGTTCTCCCTCCCGGTTGGGTTGGGTGTCTCGGTGGCGGTCTTACGGACCGTGAAACGTTTCGACGTCGCGGGTGCCGCTGGCCTGGTTGCGGCCACAATCTTGTTCGCCTTCGTCGTTCTGATTACATCGACAGGGTCGGCCGCGGTTGAGCCGGATACCTAGAGTTCCAGCCGATCGACAAGTTGTTCCCCGTCGCCCCCGGTGTTGATGGCGAGAATGCGAATATCGTCCTCGAGCCCCGAGTCGTGGAGTTTCGCCTTGAGAAGTCCGTCAACCTGGAAGACGCCGGCCGCGTTGGTCATCTCGATCTCCACCAGGACCGGCCGTTCCTCACCGGGTTTCAGCCTCACCCGTTGAATCGCTTGACTGGACAGCGTATCAATCCCACGGCTCCCCTTATTATACGGCATCCGGGATCGGCCTTGTTCCATGTCAAGGGCGTCGGCGACACGGATCACCCCCGCCTCAGTGGTCAGCGGATCCTCCTCGGTGTGGTGACAGAGGATCGCATGGAGCACTTCCCCCTTCACCCGGACGGCTCGTTCGAGCCCGTATAGGTCGGGAAGGATCCGGTCAAGCACGTCCGCGGCGAGCGGGATCGAGTAGTATGGGTGCTGGTCCCGATGCACCACGTGACCGACATCGTGGAGGGTCGCTGCGAGGGCGATGATCACCGGCTCATCGGCTTCCTCCAGCCCCTGGTCGGCCGCCCCGTTGAACGAGACCCCACCCTGCTTTAACAACTCGTAGAGGCAGAGGGCCCGATCGCGGACGATCTTGATGTGTTTGGATCCGTGGTCGTTGTACCCCCGCCGAACGACCGGATTAATGTTCTGGGCCTCCAAATAAGCCGTGATCTCCCGATCGTCCGTGACGATCTCGAGGACCTCGTTGACCCGATCGTCCGGGAAAAGGTGGTCGTCCTCGGGTCGATACGGTTGGCGCCCCTCGTTCTCGTCACTCATGCCTGAGCCGCCGCGCCCTTAACCGCCGCGTAGTCCGGTTCGCGCCCGGGGTCGTTGGAGACCCAGGAATAGGTGATCCGGCCGTCCCCGTCGACGATGAAGACCGCCCGCTTGGCGAGGCCGTATACGCCCAGGTTCTCGAAATCTGTCCGAACGTTATAGGCGTCGATAATTTCCCGTTCCATGTCGCTGATGAGCCCGAACGCGAGTCCGTTCTCCTCCCGGAACTTGTTAAGAGAAAACGGGGTGTCGACGCTAATTCCGTAAATAGTGGCGCCGACATCACTGAAAGCATCGAGGTCAGACTGGAACTGTCGCATCTCGTTCCGGCAGATGCTCGTGAACGCGGCGGGAAAAAACGCCAGTACGATGGGGGCTTCGTCGAGGCGGTCGGACAGCGTGAACGGTTCGATGTCCCCGGTGGCCAGTGGAGCGGTGAAGTCGGGGGCCAAATTGCCGATGGTTGGCATAATCTAAAGTTAGCGACGCCATTAATAACAGGTTTGGCAAGCGGAGACCTACCATGCACAGCCCAATTCTGCCAATAGATGGCGGATTTTGCACCCTGGGGGGCCTACCGCAGCAAAAGGCCTATAATTGCGACCGGTCAAATAAACCCCAGGATGACACTCGAACTGCTCCCCTTGCAAATCGGCGTCCCCGGTGGGATGGAACTTGCGGTGATCCTGCTCATTGCTGTCCTGCTGTTTGGCGCAAATAAGATCCCGAAACTCGCCCGATCAACCGGACAGGCTATGGGCGAATTCCAGCGTGGTCGAACAGAGATCGAACAAGAACTGGAAGACATGCAGGACACGGCCAGCTTGGACGAGGAACCGGAATCCTCGTCCAGCGACGCCACATCGATGGACGAGACGACCGACGAAGCGAAGTGAGTACGCCCGAAAGCGCCCTGGGGGCGCGTGGCCTAGCGGATAGGGCGAAAGGTTCCTAACCTTTCGATCGCGGGTTCGACTCCCGCCGCGCCCGGTTTGTTAACAAATTTCGGGTGGCCGATCCCGTACTACTCCCGGCTCCTCCAGGGTATTCCGGGCCTTCGGGCCGGGAATGTTGTATTCAAATGATAATAATTTATATTTTAATGATTTGTGACTGGGATAGATCGAGAAAATTTGTGTTAGATAGCACTAATTAGCCCTTGTCCGATGAGAATCACTGACAAGCCTATAGGGAAGGACTTTAGTGACAATACTTTTTGTCTCTCGTAACCAAGCGGTGGCATGACGCAATGGGGTGCTAAAATCCCTGCGACGTCACTCGAAGAGCTCAAAGAACACCTTGTCGAAGAAGACGACGACGGCAAAGCGGTCAAGCGGCTCTTTACGGCCATCGCTTACAAGCACGGTCAGTCTCCGGCAGCGATCGAGGAGATGTACGGCATCCCTCGACAGAACGTCTACCAGTGGCTCGACCGGATTGAGGACCGCGGCCTGCCGGACGGCTTGTACGACGAGTCAAAACCCGGACGGCCCGCCAAACTCACCGACGAGCAGTTCGATCGATTCGTGGAAACGCTCCGGGAATCGCCGCGATCGGTCGGGTACGATGTCGAAGTCTGGGATCCCAAACGCGCCCGACACTGGCTCAACGAACAGTTCGACATCGAGTACACGCTACGGCACGTGCGGCGGTTGATGACCGAGGCGGGGTTGACGTGGCGAACCGCCCGTCCACATCATTACAAGGCCGACCCCGAAGAGGTCGAGGAGTTCGAGGACACGTCTCAAAAAAACTCCCACCCCTGATCGAGGAGGAGTTCACGGTCATCACGGTCGATCAGAAGAACAAGCCACTGGAGACTGTGCACCGGCGTGGTTGGTTCAGGATCGGGTCGAACCCGACGGTCGAAGTCACCGGGTCGCGGGATAATGTCACCGTTCTCGGAGCGATTACCCACGATGGTGAGATGTTCCATTGCTGGACCGAGGAGACCCTGACGGCGGACCACGGCGTCATGTTTCTTCGGACAATCAAAGCGGAGTTCGGCGATGATCTCGTGATTCTTCTCGAGCAGGCACCGTATTTTTACGCCAAGGATGGCTGGGAACTCGTCAGCGAAGAGGGCGAGACCGAGTGGGTCGACGAGACATCCGTTGAATGTGTTGTTGGCGACAAGCTACGGCTGTGGTATTTTCCCTCACATGCGCCGGAGTTGAATCCCGTTGAGGCGTGGTGGAACGAACTCGACGCGTGGTTCAACTTCCGACTCATCGAGAATCTTGAGCAGCTCCAACGGTTGTTGAAGCGGGGACTCGACGAAGTCTCCCCACCGGACATCAGAAACTACCTGGGTATTTGAGCTCGAAAGTATTACTATTAATGTCTTCCACTATAGACTTGGTCCTGACAAAGGTTCCGGTCCACCCCGACGAACGACGGGAAATGTTTTCGGAAATGATAATCGGGACTTATCATTTATTAGGTGTAGTCAAATCAATTCGAGTGAATGGCTCTGCTCGATCGCGAGGGCAACGGTGATTCCGTAGACGCCGACCAAGCGGGAGGTTCTAGGTCTATGTTCGAACCTCCGGCCGTCGACAAGACCACTTCCGAGGAGGACCAACACGAGGCAGCGGTAAATCAACTAACGAATCTCCTACCAAAGGCGGACTTGCAAGCGGATCGCCTCGAAGAGACGATCAACGAACGAACAGTCGATGTGAATGATAACATCGACGAGGACGAATTCTTTTCGACGGTTGAGGGCCACAGCACGGTCACCAATCGGTACGATCTCGAAAAGGCAGTTCCCAAGAGCAAGAAACTCCACTTCACGGAGAAAGAGCGGTACTGGGTCAACAAGCCGTACGCATTCGTGACGATTTTCCACTCAACAAAGGAGAACGAGACGAAATATTACGTCGTTGAGCCACATCTCACACCGATCGAAGAGAAACTTCGATCATTCCTGGCTCAGAAGCTCCGAACGGCGATCAAATACCAAAACGAATCTGTACTTGTCGAAGACGGCGGGGATAAAGCGTCAGTGATCGAGCGTGAAACCCGACGTCTACTTGACCGATACGACCTGTATGAGACCGGTACTGAGAGTATCCTCACGCGCATGTTCGGTTCGGACTCATCGGGCAACGGTTCAGGACGACTCGGTAATCTCTTGAGGTCTGCATCGACCAATGACGCAGGATCTTCCCCAACCGATGGGAAGGAGGACGAGGGTGGGTGGATGCTTGATCCCACACAACTATTTTCACGGCAAACCGAATGGGAGCCCCCGGAGACTACCTACGAGGGCGACCGGCCGCTCGAAGGGTTGTCCGCCCGACCCGAACCGGTCCTTCTCAAAGAGGACGCTGAAACCCTCAGCGAATATCAGGTGGAGAAACTCTTATATATGCTAAAGCGGGATTTCGTCGGATACGAACGTATCGACGCAATAAAACACGATATCAACGTTGAGGACATCTCTTGTGACGGTTACAACAGTCCGGTGTTCGTTTATCATACGGACTACGAACAGCTTATTACCAATATCTACCACGGTGAGGACGAGTTAGATGATTTCGTCGTCAAACTCGCCCAGCGGTCCGGAAAAGGTATTTCTAAGCGTCAACCTCAAGTCGATGCCACGCTCCCGGACGGGAGCCGTTCCCAGTTAACACTCGGTCGCGAGGTCTCGGATCATGGGACGAATTACACGATTCGGCAGTTCAAGGACGTCCCCTTTACTCCGATTGACTTGATCAACTGGAGGACGTTCTCGCTGGACCAAATGGCGTTTCTCTGGCTTGCGATCGAGAACAACAAATCGCTGATCTTCGCTGGTGGGACGGCCTCAGGAAAAACGACCAGTCTGAACGCCGTCTCGTTGTTCATTCCCTCAAACGCAAAGATCGTCAGCATCGAAGACACTAGGGAGGTCGAACTCCCCCAGCGGAACTGGATAGCCTCGGTCACCCGACCGTCGTTCACCGACGACGAGAAAGGTGATATCGATGAATTCGACCTGCTCGAAGCGGCACTTCGGCAACGCCCCGATTACATCGTAATGGGTGAGGTTAGGGGCGAGGAGGGGCGGACCCTGTTTCAAGTCATGTCAACAGGCCACACGACGTACACGACCTTCCACGCCGACACCGTTGGTGAAGTCCTCAAACGGTTCACCACCGAGCCAATTAACGTCTCAAAAACCCTGTTCACCGCCCTAGATCTCGTGTCCATCCAGACGCAGACCAGGGTACAGGGACACAAGGTTCGTCGGAGCAAGTCAATTACCGAAATCAACGAATATAACGCCGAAAACGACGAGATCAACGTCCAGGACGTCTACCAATGGCGGGCAGAATCCGACGAATTTGACGAAGTCGGACGGTCAAACGTGCTCCAGCAGATCATGTTCGACCGTGGATGGTCCGCTGACGAACTCAACGAGGAATTGTTCAAGCGGCGGGTGGTCTTAGCCTATCTCATTCGAAACGGGCTCAATGAGTACGCGCAGGTCGCCGCGACGGTCCAAGCATTCATCTCCGATCCCGATACCGTGCTTGGGCTGATCGCGCGGGATGAACTCAAGGCTCGGTTGCACGATCTGCGGGAGATGGAAAGCGTCCACATCGATATTGAACCCGAGAAAGAAGCTCTTGTTCCTCGACCGGATCCGACCGAGGAAGTATATGAGCTCGCCGGCCGGATCCTCGATGATGCTGACAACCAGCTCTTCCCCCGATTCCGTCAATCGGCGGATAGCGGTGACCTGCAATCGGCGTTAACCGATGCGGCTGCCGACGGGGTAAGCGTTGACGGAACGACGGATTCAGATATGAGCTCGCTCTTCGCCGCGAACGGAGACGAAGACGAGACAGATGCCGATACGACCGATACTGGTGCGGAGGACTTCCTTGAACGCCTCGGGGGTGATTGAATGAGCCTCGGCCCCGGACGAATAGATACGGACGTACTCGCCGACCTCGGTTATCCCCTCTATGATCGGCTGTTCAACACAGACGGCGATTTCGTGGCAGATTTGAGTAGGAAACTCGCCCAGGCTCGAATGGCGGATCCGGTCGAACTGTACCTCTCAAGGGCGCTCTCGATTGGGTTTTTGGTAGGTTTAGCGGCGTGGATCGTAGGAACCCTCATCGGGTACACCTTGTTCGCGGTCGGTATCGTCGAGATTGGCCCCCTCCTCGGGGCCCCGATATCGAACGAGCAAGTGTTGGCGCTGATCGAGACAATTAAAGTTCCAGCACTCGTTATTGTCACGGGGCTGGTATTTGGGTCAGTCGGGTTCGGCCTCGGCTTCGGGTCGTTAGTAACCGTTCCCTACCTCCGGGTCTCTAGCCGAAAACGCGAGATAAATATGCTCCTCCCAGATGCGGTTTCTTTCATGTATGCTCTCTCCATTGGGGGCTTAAATCAGCTGGAGCTCATCGAGGCGATGGCTCGCGCAGATGACACCTACGGTGAGGTAGCGCGTGAGTTCAAGAGCATCGTTCAAGAAACCGAATATTTCGATACCGACTACCGGACGGCGATCCGCGAGCAATCTCTTAAGACACCAAGCACCGAACTCTCGCAGTTTCTGACGGACATGCTGTCCATTATTAACTCAGGCGGAGATATGACGGATTTCCTTGACGACAAGAAGGACAAGCACATGCGGACGGCAAAACAGCAGCAGGAGATGACCCTTGAGACGCTCGAACTTTTCGGAGAGATGTACATGACAATCTCGCTATTCCCGCTGCTGTTGATCATCGTTTTGGTCATCATGAGCATGCTAGGCAACGCGGACCAATCGCTGTTATACGCAACGGTCTACGGCCTAATCCCGATGACTGGTGTGGGGTTTTTGGTTCTCGTCTCAACCGTTAAACAGGATGAAATCGGTGACGGGTACCTTCGGCCCGGCGACGGGGGGTACGAAGTGGACGAAACAAGCCCGTTTTCCCTCGGCATCATCGAGGCGTTCGCCGACTCCTACCGGGTCTTTGACCGGATCCGGAACCGGGAGGGCCTGTACCTCGCCCGGTGGTTTCTTCACAACCCACACAAGTTCTTCCGTGAACATCCGGTTTATACCCTTGCGGTGACCGCCCCAATCGCCCTCGTTCTCGTCATCGCTACGGTCCTTGCCGGCTCTGCCCCAACAAAATGGTCGGGGTTCACCGCCAATCCGGTCTGGTCGACCTTCGTTTACGTCTACCTCCCGTTGTACGTGACGCTGATCCCGCTCACGGTGTTTTACGAATGGAACGTCCGAACCAGGCGGGCGGTCATCACCAACCTCTCCGACGACCTCCGGAAGCTCTCGAGCGCCAATGATACCGGGCTCACGCTCCTCGAGTCGATTAAGACCGTCGCCGACACCTCCACCGGAACATTGTCACATGAGTTCGATGTAATCTACTCCAAGGTCCAGTACGGCACGAGCTTGCGGGATGCATTAGTCGAATTCAACAACGACTATCATATCCCCCGGCTCGCCAGAACGGTGAAGCTCATCAGCAAGGCGCAGGAGGCCTCGAGCCAGATCTCAAGCGTGCTGTCCACCGCGGCCCAGGCGTCCGAAAACCAAGACGACATCGACAGAGAACGGAAATCGAGAACTCGAATGCAGGTCGTAATCATCATCATGACATACCTCACACTCCTGGCCGTGATGGCCATCCTTAAAACGCAGTTCCTCGACGTGATGGCTGGGCTGAGCGGCCAATCCGGTGGCGGTGGTGGCGGTGGCGCCGGGGCGGCCTCGTTCAGTGGCGGGATCGACTCGCAGGTCCTCAGCCTGCTATTCTTCCACGCCGTCACCGTCCAGGCCATCCTTTCGGGGGTCATCAGCGGATACATTCGGGACGCCAAACTCCTGAGTGGTGTTAAGTTCGTCGTCGTGCTCATGACGATCGCGTTAGTCGCCTGGATGGCCGTGGGGTGAGAATATGCACGAACTGGCCCTCCCGAGAAATCAACGGGCACAGACAACCCTCGATTTCATGATCGGAATGGGCGTCTTCCTGTTCGCCATACTGTTCCTCATTGGCGTGATTCCGTCCATTATCGACCCGTTCTCGGGGGGCCAAGCAACCCCGTTGGTGGCCGATCGGGTAGCGAGCGAAGTGGCCGAAGGAATGCTGGTCGAGCCCGGGACCTCGTCGGTGCTTAACGAGACCTGCACCTATGCCTTTTTCAACTTTTCACTGGGAAAGGGCACGGGCTGTGTGGTGCCGTTCGACGAACAGGAAAACGATCTATCGACTCGATTAACGATCGATGACCGGTATTCGATTAATATTTCCATCAGACGTAACGTCTCGGGGGGAGCGGGACCCGATATTCTGTGTACAAACGGAGACCGAGTCTCGTCTTGCGGATCTATTGTCGCCGATGAAACCCGGTTCACTATCGGACCGCCCCCCGCTGAGCGGCAAACTGTAACGGCGACGAAGCGGGCGGGCTACCTCGATGGGAAGGACGTCATTGTGGTGGTGAAGCTATGGTAGCGGCCCGCGGCCAGGCCCACACGCTCGAAGCCTTTACCGCCGCGCTGTTGCTGATCGGCGGGGTGGTCTTCGCACTCCAGGTTACCGCTGTCACGCCGTTAACCGCAAGCACTTCAAGCCAACACGTCGAGAACCAGCAACTGCAGGTTGCCGAAGGGCTCCTAGATAGCGCCGTGGAGAACGGGTCGCTTAGACGGGCACTCCTCAACTGGAACGAGTCCGATGGGACATTTTTCGAAAGTGGTGATGAGGGCTATTACGCGACGGGCGGTCCTCCGGCCACCTTCGGTCACATGCTCAATCGGACGTTTCGCGATCGGGGTATCGCCATGAACGTCAATGTCTACTACCTCACGAATGGCGGTGGCACCCGATCGCAGAAAATGGTCCATTTCGGGGCGCCGAGTGACAATGCCGTCAGTGCGCGACGCACCTTAACGTTGTTCGACGATGACAACATGACCGGACCGACATCCACCGCGCTGAACGACTCGGACTCGTATTTCGCCCCTGATATCGCCCCATCAAGCGGGTTCTACAACGTCGTTCGTGTGGAGGTGCTGGTATGGCGGATGTAAAGAACGACCGAGGTCAGTTGATCCTCATCACGGCGCTGGGCCTGGCGATCCTGTTGGTGACGCTAGCGCTGATCGTCAACACGGCGATCTACACCGAGAACCTGGCCACGAGGAGTAGTAAAGTCGCCGGGGGATCAGATGTTATTCAATATGAAGCCACGGTACACTCGACGGTGTCTGGGCTGATCAAGTACGGCAACTCCCATCACAACGATACGATAGCCCATCTGCAGACCAACCTCTCGACGGGGGTTGAAGCGTGGAGCGACCAGGCCGGGACATTATACTCGACAAGCGGTTCGGCGGTCAATGTCTCGGTGATCGAGACCGACAACGGCTCGCGAATCACGCAGACCGATACGACCCGGAATTTTTCGAATTCTTCATTATCGAGTGATGATTGGATCGTTGTGACAGGCGTCTCCCGTACTCGTCAGTTTCGGATCAACGTCACCGACGGGGCGGCACTCGAGTCCGACGGCTCGGGAAACGCCTTCACGGTAATCCTCCGTGATGCCGGGGGATCCACCTGGCGACTGAATATCACGTCCACCGACGTATACGTGAAAAATGGGACGGGGGCGGAGTTCACCTGTGCCGCCCCCCCGGATCCCTGGGTGAACCTCAGCGCCGGAACGGTTGGCGGCTCGGACTGTCCCGGGTTGTCCGTGGCGGACGGGGTGAGTACGCCATATGAGATCGAGTTCGAAAATCCGGGGAACATCACCGGGACCTACTCACTTATCGTCGATGACGGCGGGTCCATCGCCAGTAGTCCCGGTCCCCACCTCAACACGCCGGCGGGTGGGTCGCCATTTGCGACCCACGCAATCTATGCGGCCGAAGTCCGGTTCGTCTATCAGACGCCACGGATCTACGTCGAACGGTCGACCTGGATCGTACCGGGTGATACCGATGGCTGATCGCGGAGTGTCATCCGTCTTGGGCTATGCGCTATCGCTCGCGATCGTCACAATCCTCATTACCGGGATCTTTGCCGGGATGGGCGGTACCGTTCAGAACGAACGTGAAAAGGTCATCCGCTCGGAGCTGACGGTCCTGGGCAATCGGATCGCAGCCGATATCGGTGCCGCCGACCGCCTCGCGAGCGTGAAGAACGGCTCGGTGACGGTTCGGATCACGACGACACTCCCGACGACCGTCGCCGGCAAGGCATACACCATTCAAATCACGGACACCGGCAGCAATACGACCAGTATTAAACTATCGACGGTCGATCCTGCCGTCTCCGATACGATAACCGTCCGCACCGAAAAAACCGTCTCGGGGACCACCTTCCGCGGCGCCGATATTATCATAGTGGCCGACGGATCGACCGTGGAGGTCAGTAATGTCTGAATGTGGTCAAACTGAAGTCTTAGGTTTTATCATGGTCTTCGCAATTATCGTCTCAACCATTGGCCTGGTCTTCGCCGGCGGCTTCACAGGCCTCGTCGATATGCGCGACATCGAACGGGTAAACAATGCCCAACGGGCCTTCGAAGTGCTCGCGGATAATACGGAGGACATCACGTTTCGCAACGCGCCCAGTCGGGCGACGGAACTCAAACTCGCAGAGGCCACCCTTACGATTGCGGATCCCATCAACGTCGAGGTAAACGTAACGGGAGCGAACGGATTCAATACTACGTACGACGTTCGACCAATCGTCTTCGACGCGGATACGGGGACGGAGATAGTCTTCTCGCAGGGGACCGTCATCAGGCAGCAGGGGGATGCCGGCATCGTCGTCCATGAATCGACCCTCCAGATCAACGATTCGCGGTCGGTCATTCCGATCGTTCAGACGCGCCTCGATGGCAATGATACGGTGAGCGGGAGTACATCGGCCCTGATTCGAATGGATTTGGCCCAGACGAGCGTCGACTACAGTGACACCGCCGGGAGTCGCACGGTCTGGCTCAATCTGACCACGCCCCGAGCGGAAACCTGGCGGGCCCATCTGGAGGCGAAATCCGACGTGGATACCTGTGTCGTTAATGGCGATACCGTCTCATGTCGGTTTACGACGGACCAAATCTACATCGTGTCAGTAAAGATCGATACTGGGCTAGAATGATCACTCGAACTCGACTCGGATCTCGTTTTCCGTAACATGGAGAAATGTGAGGAAGTTCCCCCCTGCCCCGGCTTGTTCTAACACGCCCGAGGATTCGTCCTCGTTGACCGTATCGGATGCTTTGTCGTTGACCGTGATTTTGAAGTTCGGGGCAAACAAGGAGAGGTAGTGATTCGTTACGTTATCGACCGATGTTTTATCTCCCGCGTCGAAGGTTTTGCTCTCCCAAGTAACCGACCCGCTATGCTCGTCGAACGTCGTCGGATCGACGAACGTGTCGCCGCCCGTGCTGAATTCCATGAGAGTGGGATCGTCGGTATAGGAGAGTTGGGTTTCAGCGGTGAAGTTCGCGACCAATCGGACGTCATCATAGTCTCCATCATCATTATAATCGACTCCGGGTGACTCGCAATCGTATTGGAACGCCGTAGTATTCTTCCACCCCTGGTAGAAGGCCCCGCTCTGATTCGCATAATAGACGTGGAGTTCTACATCGCCGTTTGGACATTTTCCACCGCTGCCGTCGCGGAGGTGAATCTCGAACCGCTCCCCACCCTGCTGCACCGTGAGTGACCACTTCAGATTGCTGAAGTCTGCCGAATCAGAATCATCGTCAATGAGCGTGATATTGAAGTTCGTAATGTCATGGGAGGGGCCCAATCCCTTTACTTCGATGGCGTTCCCCTCGGCTGGCATTTCAAAGTCACCGATGGTCCCCTTCGTAAGCAGCGTGAGTTCGACGGTTTTGTTGGTATCGAACACCGTGACCTTTCCGGTACTCCTGGTACGGAAGTATTCCGCCCAAGCCTGATAGTAGTCGCTGTGTATCGTGACAGTCACCTTTCCATCTTTAACCGGGTTCTGATATGAACCGGACCCAACGGTATATGCCGAACTTTCGTTCGGAAAGATTCGACGTGAGCGCTCTTCAACCACAATTCGACCCGTAACTTGGCCCGCGGCGTTGTCCGACCCGGAAATCCGGATGAGGGGCAGCGTCAGGGTCGCCGATCGGTAGTGGAACTCGGGTGGTGAAACCATGACACTATTCCCGTCACGTTCGAGCCAGACACCACCGCCCTGATAGGCGACCACACGGTCGTTTCGTTTATAGACAACACTTCCCATCGTTTTGTTAAATAGCGTTTCCGTCTGCTCACTCCCGGTTCGATTGTAGTGGGTTACGTTAATCCATCCCTCATCCGGTCGAATCGAATACGATCCCTTACCCGATCGACCCAACGAAAATCGTTGGACATCCGACTCCCCTAAGGCCACGACTGCCACCTGAGAATCTAGTTGTGTCATTGCATGGCCAGTCCCTTCCATAACAGAGGAAGTGCGGGCTGAATCCAACGAGGCGGCACCAAAGCCGACGACGGACACGGACCCGAGGATTGTAATACCGAGCAACAGAGCTACACCCACGGTTTCCGACTGACCTCGGTTAGTTACCTGGCCCGTCGCAGGTCGAGGGCCCACCCCCATACCGCCTTTCTATCCAGTTTGGCGGCAAATAGATTGGCATTGCGCTATCATTATTGAGAATCGACTGCTGACTCCTCCATTAGGTATCAGAATTATTTTATTGGCCAAATACCCGATCACCCGGCCAACCCTTAAGGAATACAATAGAAAATATAGCAACGTGGGATATTCGAATTCGTTAAGAAGTTAATCGAACAGGATACCGAGGAGACGGTCCTTTACAAACCCCTGTATGTGGTCTGTGGGACGGCCTACATAACCCAGGAGGAGCCCGAGGCGGCCTCGTGTGAGGCCTGAAAGGGCACGCCGCTTCAGGAAGAGAGCCGGCTGTTCGCCAGGGGCAAGACGCCCGGCGGAACCTGAACCGAGTTCACGGGGGGAAAACCCGACCCGCACCTCGGCGACCAGACCTCTTTGACACAGGCGGCGCGGCTCATGATATGCGTTCTTTGACGAGTGTCTCGGAGACGGGTCCGACTGTCCGATCCCATGTGACGAGACGTAGGACGACCTAACAAAGCGGCTGCCGATCGTCAGCCGATACTGTACATCTCGATCCGATGGAACGTCACGGATGGTGCTGATTCCGAGAAGCTGTCCATCGACGCCGACCGCCTCAATTCATGCAAGAGTATCGTCCCCACGGGATCCAGTTTGAGATAGGACCGCCCCCGCCGACCGGCAGAATGTAACGGCATTCCAATGGGCAGTCTTCCTTGACGGGAAGGACGTGATTTTGGGGGTGATTTATGGTAACCAACCGTGGTCAGGCCCTCACGCTCGAGGCCTTTACTGCGACGCTCCTACTCATCGAAGGGGTAATCTTCACATTCCAAATCATAACCGTTTTCCCGTTAATGGCGGGTGCATCCAGTCAACCCGTCGAGAACCAGCAATTACAGGTGGCCCGGTGCATACTCGATAGCGCTGTCAAAAACGAGTCGCTAAAACGGACCCTCCTTTACTAAAACGAGTCTGATGGGACCATTTACTAAGTCCGGTGACAAGGGGGATAACGCTACCGGGGCCCAACGGCAAGGTTTGGCCACATGCTCAATCGGGCATTTCACGACCGGGAATTATCTCGTTTTGACGCATAAGGGTTGGTCCTGAATTATCACCTTCGATAACATTTTAGCCTACCCGTTAGTTCATCAGAACGCCGTCAGTAGACCCGAGATGGACAATCGTTAACAATATGCTTGTCTAAATATTGACTCGGAGGCAACGATGGGGTTGATCGACTCGATCAAGGGGATGCTTGAGCCCGATACCGAGGAGACAGTTCTCTACGAACTCACTTGCGAGGATTGCGACGCCACGTTCATGACCCATACGCCGCCAGGGCAGGCTACTTGTGAGGAATGCGGATCGGAGGATCTCATCGAAGAGAGCCGCCTGTACGCTGGCGGTGAGGCGCCGGGCGGTGCGTGACCACGAGTTTCGTTCCCCGCGTGCAGACCATGGGAATATATCGAGGGGAGTCTAGTGATTAACACTACTTCCGAAATTCGCGACTGACGACCGTCTGACGTAGAGTTATCCCGGCAATGGCCGGCAACCAACTCGACCGTCGCCCATAATCAACTCGCTGACCGCCTATTTAGATCACCTGGCCGTTGGGCGTCCGGCTGTACCTTCGGGAGAAGTGGACCCGCGAGGAAGAATTGGTCAACCACGACCAGCGCGAACTGGCGGGGTATGCGTGGTGATAATCACGCTGAAGAGGTGGGGGTGGTGGAAGTACGCCTCGTCCGCCTCACTCGACCCGGCGGGCGTGCCGACTAAAGCGGCTGGCTTCCCCGATAAGTCGAGTAGAAGCCGAAATACGCCCCATTCAAGGCTACCGACCGAGAATATCCCGATAAAACCTCGGAAGTGGTATCAGCCGCCTTGAAAGAGGTTAGGCGGCGCCGCTCAACTCCTCGTAGCGCTCAATGAAACGCTTTTCGCAGGAGGGGCAACAGAAGTGGTACAGTGTTCCGTCCAGCCTGGCGGACTCGCCCTCCGCTGTGACGGTATTCTCACATTCCGCACATTCGAGAGCAAAGCCGGTTACGGAGAGGTGGGGCGTCCAGTCTGCTTCGTCGAGCAAGTCGACGTCGTAGGCCTGGACCGCGTCAATGTCGATGTTATCGTTGAGGAAGCCCAGAACGTCACCATCCGGTGTCCGGAGATGGGCAACGATTCGGGAATCGGCGGTCACGTAGACATGTTCGACGGGTTCGGTCTCAACCATGTCGGTCCGAACCGCCTCTACTTCCCCGAGGGAAACGTCGAGACTCACTAGCATTGGAAGGCCGGAATCGAGGAGCGAGCGGTTCACATCGATCGTGAACCGGCGGATGACGCCGACGTCCTGGAGCCGTTCGATTCGATCTCGAACGGCGGGGGCTGACAGATCGACGGTCTCCGCCATCTCGCTATACGGTCGCCTTGCGTCTTCGGCGAGCAGTCGGAGCAGTTCCATATCGGTGGCGTCGAGTTCGTGCATGGTAGATAGTAGTTCCGTGATTGTTTATCAGTTACCCTTAATGGTTGATTTTCGAAAGTAAATCTTCGTGTCATGCTTAAAATCCAAATTTCTTAAAGCAACCCAGGATTTCAATTCGATAATCCGCGGTTAGAAGTTCGGGCCATCCGGAGAGCCGACACGAAGTTAACGTCACCCAATCCATCCTTGGTAAATGGTGCGGTCGGGAGCCCCTTCCCGCAGAACAATCAAAACCCGTTCGTACGGGTGAACGATGGCTATTTGACGGCGGCAGATGACCTACGTCACGCTCGTGAGAGCGAGAGGTATCGGGTACATTTGCCTGTAGTCTTAGGGAATGTCGATATTCGAGATTCGCCCGAAGGGTCTGATTCATTAGCTCGAATTCGTGGCATAGATCTTCACGACGACCGGCTACGGGGAAGACACCTCGTGGACGTCGAACCGGTTGAACTCCTGATGGTCGCCAATCAGTTCACCGGTGTCTTCAGGATCTTCCAAGCGCTCCAGGTGTTCGTAATCACGTCCGGATTCGGTAATACTGTGGATATTGGCAATGCCTCGAACTTGTCGAACTGGCGATCCAGGACGGGTGTGTCGTAGCCGACACCCGGATTAACGAATCCGGAATCCGTGAGCAAACGGGCGAGAACCTGATCGTGTTATGGCGTGACGGGGAGTTCGGGAGGTCGCCGAGCTCGGACGCCGTCCTGAGTTCGGATACCATCGTGTCGGTGGCAGAGAGCGAATCCCAGCTCGAACAGCTCAAACAGCCCACCTTCTCCGAGGACCGTGACCGGGGCCAAAGTCGGCTTTGAGCTCGCGCTGACGATGGCTAGCGGGGAATGATTGCCTTTGCTCGAAGAGAATGCCATGATCCCAAATATCCAGGTTCAGGTCGTAAAACCCCCGCCCCAAGAACTCCTCGGCAGTCACTCGACGGGGTGGCCATCAGAGCTCGGACCGGCTGTAGGGTCACCGCCGTCGAACGCGACAGCGAGATCCAACCCGACCTCGGAACCGAACTTGAGGACACCTCAGTCGTTGCCAGCTCGGACGACTCGATCAACCGGTTCGGCGAGATCGCCCGGTGACGACGGGGGATTTGGTACATCGACACTTATTCCCCACCGAATCGCTAAGCGCCGCACATGTCGACGGGCGTACTCCTCCTCAACTTCGGGGAACCGGCCACTCCCGACCGGGGTCCAGTCGTGGATTACCTCCAGCGGATCTTCCTCGCGAACGCCTCCCTCGAGGGTGCATCAACCGAGGAGGAAGCGCGTGATCGTGCCCGCCAGCTCGCCGAGCGACGAGTGGACGGCCTGCTCGAGGAATACGAGGCCATTGGCGGTTCACCCCTCAATGAGCAGGCGACCGGTCAGGCCGCCGCACTCGAAACGACGCTCCGGAACCGAGGCTTCGACGCGACGGTCTACGTGGGCATGCAGTTCACCGAGCCGTTCATCGAGGATGCCGTGGCGGACGCGGTCGAGGATGGCATGCAGCACCTGATCGGCTTGCCGGGATATCCGCTCTGCGGGCCGTCGACCACTGTCGCCGCCCTCTCGGAGATGCAAGACGCCATCGACGCCTCAGATTGGCGGGGTGAGGTCGACGAGCTGACGGGGTGGCATCGACACCCGAGCTACAACCGCCTGCGCGTGGAGAATATCGCGAAATTCGCCCGGTCGAGTGATGTCGATCTGGACGATGATCGGACGGCCCTCGTCTTCTCGGCCCACGGCACGCCCAAGCACTACCTCGATGAGGGCAGCCGATATCGTGAATACGTCGAGGAGTACTGCGAAACCCAAGCCGCCCTCCTCGGCGTCCAGGACTACAACCTCGGCTATCAAAATCACGAAAACCGAGACATCCCGTGGACGGAACCGGACGTCGAGTCGGTCATCGAAACGATCGATGCCGATCGGGTGGTCGTCGAGCCCGTCAGCTTCATCCACGAGCAGTCCGAGACGCTCTCGGAGCTCGATGACGAACTCCACGAGGAGGCCGACGATCGGGGGCTCGACTTCTACAGGGTCCCGATTCCCCACGATAACGATCGACTGCCCGCCCTGTTCGCGGACCTGATCGAGCCGTTCATCGCCGGCGTCGATCCGGGCTACTACAACCTCCAGCCATGTCGGTGTCGGCCAACCGAAAACACCGTCTGTCTCAACGCCGCCGAGGAGCGGTCGGCCGGCGAGGGGACGACGCCGTCTCAGCAGCCTGTCGACCCGACGGAATCCGACGACTAATCGAGCGCTTAGCGGGAAACTGATTTCGCGGTCTCGACGAACGCCCGGACCGATTCGACCGGCGTTTCCTTGTGGACGCCGTGGCCCAAGTTGAGGATGTGACCGGCCGGACCGGCCGACTCGATCACCTCTCGAGTCCGCTCCCGCACGGAGTCGACGTCGCCGAAGAGGACGCTCGGATCGAGATTGCCTTGAACTGGATGCTCGCCTAGCGCCCGACGGGCCGCAGCCATGTCGACAGTCCAGTCGAGCCCGATCACGTCGGGCTCGGCGCTTTCGAGCTGGTCCAAGCGACCACCCATTCCCCGAACGAAAAGGATCGAGGGGACGGAAAGCCCTGACAGAATCTCGCGGTGGAGGGGAAGGATGTATTCTCGGTAATCGTCGGGGGGCAGAACCCCCGCATACGTGTCGAACAATTGGACGACGTCGGCCCCCGAGGCGATCTGAAACTCGAGGTGGCCCCTGATGACGTCGGCGAACATCCCGAGAAGCCGCCTGAACACCGACGGCTGCTCGGCCCGGAGCCGTCGGACAGGAAGGTGGTTCCGGGATGGTTCGCCCGCGACCGCGTAGGAGGCGAGGGTGAACGGTCCGCCGGCAAACCCGATCAACGGCACCTGACCGCCGACTCGGTCGTCCAGCCGGCCCAACAGCTCCCCCACGTAGGCAAGGGTCGATGGAACCGAACCCACAGATCGATCGAGGTCATCGGCGCCTGTTATCGGGTCCTCGATGACCGGTCCGACGCCAGACTCGATGTGATACTCGATCCCGAGCACCTCCAGGACAACCAGGATATCGGAGAAGATCACGAGCCCATCCGGCCGATACCGGTCCCACGGTTGGAGGGTGATTTCGGCGGCGATCTCCGGCGTCGAAATCGCTTCACGGAAGCTATAGTCCGACCGCAAGTCCCGATATTCCGGCAGATATCGACCGGCCTGCCGCATCAGCCAGACGGGGGGTCGTTCCGTCCGCTCGCCCCGGGCCGCCCTGAGGAGGAGATCGTTCATCGGCCAAGGTTTCGCGGAGTCGCCTGAAAACCGTTCCCACCAGCGAATACCGTGTCAGTCGTTCCCAACCGACGGGAACCGGCACTGTGGCTGAAAGGCCGATGGCCCGAACTCTCGGGGAGGCGATCGACAATAGGCGAAACGGTGATCGCCGGGAACGGGTCCTCGAAATCCCCACTTAGCGAACTTCGAGACCATCTCGAGTCGGCCCTCGAGCAAGCGGAAAACGGGGGAACCCGGGTCCATCTCAGGGCTGGACTCCTGCTGCTGGAGTTCTCCGATCCGGTCGAATGACCGAGTTCTGGCGAATCGTCACTCCAGGTGAACGAGTCGATCAGCCCAGGCTTTGAACGTCTCCAGGGTCGCCGCTTCGTGCCGTGAAACGGGATCGTCGGTGCCGAGTTCTTCGCTATCAAACGCGTTGAGAACCACACAGCGGGCGGTATCGCAGTAGTCCGTCAACACGGCGGGATCACCGGTCTGATGTTGAAACGGAATAGTGGCGTCGTTCACGAACACGGCGACCGGGTCGGCGGGTGCCGCATCGAAGAGCGCGGCCGCCCGGCGGGCGTTGGAGGCGGCAAGCTCGATCGCCTCCTCCGCCGTGGAACCCTGGGCTCGGGGGGCATGCGCGTCGATCACGCCGTGCCAACCCCGGTCAGGCACTTCGGTGAACCGGTCGAGCCTGCCGCCTAGGACTGTTCCGTCACGGGCGACTTCGGGACCGAACTCGAACACGACGACGCCGGCCGCGCCGTGTCGGTCCACCCAGCGGTCCATCGCGAGGGCGGTCATTCGTGTCTTGCCGACGTTCGACGGCCCCAGAATCAAGGTTCGTCCGTCGAGTGGGAACGGAAGTTCCTCCGTCATGCCGCCGGTGCCGGGCGATCCGTTACGAACTTCGCCCCGAGGGCAAGCATCGCGATGGCGAGCACGACTGCGAACCCGAGAACGAAGCCAGTTATCGGGTCGTCGATTCCAGCAGCGGCCTGCTCGCGGACGAAGTTCGCGGCGGTCACGATCGCGATCCCTAACAGGACGAGCCCTCCGAGGTTCAGCAGCGTGGAATTGCCCTCGGGCACCGCCTCGGAATTGAGGAGGTAGAGGACGACGAGGATGGCGAACGGCGTCCCGACGAGCCCGAAAGCGAGGACCAACACCAACAGCGGGAAGAAGGCCCCGCCGAGGAACGCTCCCCCGACGGACAACAGCGCCACGAGGGCCAATATCGCCCGATAGCGGCCGTCCGAGACGTCGGTTCCCCAGCCGAGTTTGTCCGCGATAAGATAGGGCGGTACGATCGTGTTCCCCCCGAGCGTTGACACGGCCGCCCCCCAGAGCCCGAGGAGGAACAGCCACTTCGCGTTGGCCCCGACGAGCGGCCCGAGAGCTTGGGCAGCCCCGACCGCCGTCAAGTCCCCCGCGGAGACCTCAGGGGAGTGGAGGACACCCGCGGCGACGAGGAAGATCGCCAGGCTGTAGATGCCGAACGCGACCAGCATGGAGGCCCCGACGTCGAAGGTGGCCATCCCGTAATCGCGGGCGGTCCAGTCCCGCGCTCGCATCGTGTAGGAGTGCATCGTCACCAGCGTGATGTGAACGGCACCGCCGAGGACACCGGCGGCGACGAGGGCGCCATCGATCCCCGCTGGAATCTTCGGGACGAGGCCGCTCGCGGCCCCGACCGGGTCGATCGGGACGACGAACAGGGAAACCAGAAACGCCAGGACGACCGCCGACACCAGCACTTTGGTCAGGAGCTCGATGAACCGATAGCCCCGACCGGCGAGGCCCAACGCCAGGATCAGAGCCCAGGCGATTCCCCAAACGCGGGCGTCGACGCCCGTGATCGTCGCACTGACATCGGCGACACCCTTCATGATCACAAGCTGGGCCAATCCCGCCGCCAGCACCGTATCGACGACAAGTATCCAGGCCCAGGTTTCCCCGAGGTGGTCCTCGACCACGCTCACGATGCCTGCCTCGGTGAGCAGTCCCAGCCGCATCGCCAGGTACTGGGCGAGCGCCCCGAGGACGGCCGAGAGGATAACGATCCACAACAACGCATACCCGAAGGTCGCTCCGGCAGTGATCACGCTGGCCATGGTTGCCGGGCCGGCCGCGATGGCGCCGGCGACCCAGGACGGGCCCATCCCGCGGAGGTAGTCACCGACTCGGCCTCGCGCGACCGCCGTTACGTCGTGTCCCGTCGATCCCGTCATCGCCCCGTTCGAAGGTGCTTACCGACAAAAGGCTTCCCACACGGTGGTATTACCGGGTGGATACCGTGCCCGAACGGACCTCGTAGAGCAGAGTATACACCTCATAGGCCAGGATCACCAGGACGAGGGCAACCGTTCCCCACACGACGACCGCGAAGGCCAGCGGGCTCAAGGCGGCCATCACGGGTCACCCCCCGTGGCCGGCTCCGACGCATCCAACCGGTGGATCCGCCGGGCAAGACTGTCCAGGTCGAAGTCGTCGCCCCAGATCAGGATGGTGACGGCAAGGACCAGGCCCGAAACCACCGCCGCGCCGAGGAATGAATACAGGAAGTCACCGGGCGGGAGGGCGTCCCCGATAACCGGCACGGCTTCCAACACGCCCCTGACTAACGGGCTTTGGAAATAGACGACCCCGACGGCCAATCCGGCGAGGCTCGAAACGAGGGCCCCGGTACCGGTGACACGCCCGGAATACAAGCCGGAGAGCAACGGGAGCATGACCGCGGCCCCTAGCAGGTCGGCGAGGAGGAAGAGCCTGAGCACCGATCGCGCGCGAAGGCTCACGTAAATCGCCGCCACGGCTACGACAACCGTCAGTACGCGAGCACTTATCGTGAGTTCCCGGTCATCGATCCCCTCGGACACCCTGGCGAGATCCGCTGTTACGATGCTGGCGAGGGCGTTGAACAGGGTATCCGCGGTACTCATCACCAACAACAGCGCAAGCATCGTCACTCCGAGGATTACCGGGTCTGGGAAGGCCTCGTTCAGGAGGACGAAGAACGCGATACTCGCGTTGTAATCCGGGCTGGTTGGCGTCACGACGAGATCGACGAAACCGCGGGCCATGACGCCGAACAAACCCGCGAGGAACACGATGAGCAGGTTGGCCGCCGCCGCGGTCCGGAACGACCGCCGAACGGTTTCGATATCCCGTGCGGCATAGATACGCTGCCACCAGGTCTGATTGATCAGTTCCGCCCCAAGGATCGCGATGGCGACCCACAGTCCGAACCGGAGCCCGTCGATAAACCCGGGATCCAGGAGCGACGGATCGACCGCGACCACGGCGGTATGGACGGCCGTCGTCCCACCGAGGGAGACGATCGCCCCGATCGCGCTCAGGACCAGCAGGGGTAGGATCAACAAGACCTGAACGGTATCGGTGAAGATACTGGCCCGAAGCCCGCCATACGCGGTGTAGAGCAGCACGAACCCCCCGATGAGGGTCGCCGTTTGCCACCGTGGCACCCCCGCGATCAGTTCGAAGGCACTCGTAATCCCGGTCAGCTCGGCAGAGAGGAAGATGAACATGTAGAAGACGCTCACGACCAGCACGAACACGTACATCCCCCGGCCGAATCTTGCCAGGATATATTCGGTAAGGGAATGGCCCTCGGGAATCAATTCACGGATCCGGGGCCCCAGACGGATGTAGACCAGCATTGGCAACATTTCGCCGACGGCGTATCCGAGCACCGCCGAGATGCCTCCGAAAGACGCCCCGGCCTCCGCGGGACTTAGGAGTATCCAGACGCCCATGACTGAGGCGATGAGCGATGCGGTCGTCATGCCCTGGCCGCTCGTTCCCCGGGCGGAAATGAAGTCCTCAACCGTGGTGATTCGGCCGCGGGTATGCCAGATCGCGAGGCCGGAAAACGCCGCCAACGTCAGGACGGTAAGGACCAGGGTGACCTCGGCGGTTACCACCATAACCACCGCCGTTCCGGTGCCGGAGGACGCATGTCAGCGGGTGCTCCGATCAGAAGGGATTAAAACCTTGTTGTATAAGTGGATTATATCACGGTGGTACCACCGATGCCGACCGTCGATAACACGACCGAGTCGATCGTCCTTCCGAGCGAGGTCGTTGCCGATCGCGTCCTGCCGACCCTTCGCTCGATGCTGGCGAGTGAACTCGCCGACCACGGCCTCACTCAGACCGAGATCGCCGACCACCTCGGCGTCACCCAGGCCGCCGTAAGCACGTACGTCTCCAATCAAGTCGCCACCGAGGATCGGATCCAATCCGATCCACAGGCCATCGAAACGGTCGGCAGGGTTAGCGAGGGCCTAGCATCCGGGGGGATGGACCCGTATGAGGCCCTGGCAGCGCTGCTCGACCTGATCCGGCGGCTGGAAGATCGCGGGCCCATCTGCGAACTCCACGAGGAGGCGATGCCGGCACTCCGCGGAACGGGATGTGACCTCTGTGTCAGGGGCGTCGACGCCGACCTCGGTCGGGAGCGGGCCGTCCTGACGGCGGTTCGGAAAGCGGCCAGACGCCTCGCCAACACGCCAGAACTCGCCGACTACGTGCCGAACGTCGGGACGAACATCGGGATGGCGCTTCCGGACGCCACCGACGTCGTCGACGTGGCGGCGATCCCCGGCCGGATTTACGCCATCCGTGGCCGGATCGAAGTGCCCGCTAATCCCGAGTTCGGCGCGTCCCAACACGTCGCGACAGCGTTGATCGCCGCGCTGGGCGTCGATACCCGGTGCCGAGGCGCCGTCAACCTTGCCACCGACGACGCCCTTATCGAGGCTGCCAGGGACCGGGGGTTCGAGCCGGTCGAGTTCGACCCGACCTACGAAGATCGGCTCGACCGGCTCGAGACGGTCTTCGCTGACCGGGGCGGGGTCCCGCGAGTCATCTATCACCGGGGGGAGTTCGGGATCGAACCGATCCTGTACGTGTTCGGGGAATCCGCAATCGATGC
>CAYOLR010000005.1:0-33623 GCA_964404815.1 uncultured Halobacteriales archaeon | reverse complement strand
CTGATGCCGACGTTGCGCACCATCTCGCGGTCCTGTGCGCCTGCCCGGATTATCATCCCGTACTTCGTCCGGTTCAACAGCAGCCAGACCCCGCCGGCCAACAGCGCCGAGAACACGATGATAAACAGGGTGTACCGCGAGACGCGCACCGACGCGAGGGTGATGGGCTGGCTGAGAAACTCCGGAACAACAAGCTGCTGTTGTTGGGTGCCCCAGATGAGTCTGATGAGGTCGTTGATGACCAACACCAGGCCGAAGGTCAGGAGGATGTGATAGAGCGGGTTCCGGCCGTAGAGGGGCCGTAGGGTGACCCGTTCGATTCCCATGCCGATCACGGCGACGAGTAGCGGGGCCACGATGAGGCCGATCCAGAACCCGGAGACACCGAGCGGCATGGCCGCGGCGAATGCCGCGTACGCCCCCAGTGCGAACAACTCGCCATGGGCGAAGTTGATCACGTCCATCACGCCAAAGATGATGGACAGGCCGGCGGCGATCAGGACGTATACGATCCCGATTGTAACGCCGTTGAGGAGTTGATCCAGGACTACAGTGGCGTCGACCATAATATCATCGTCGGGCGGTTATCGCCGTGCTCGGTGGATGGCGGTCACGGGTCCACGACTCGATGGCCGTCGATCGGGCATCACAACGAACAGTTGACCTCGCTACACGGCGGAATCGCGTTCTCCCCGGCCACTTTTTCGATCAGCGTGACGCCTGGGACGTCACCGGTTCCGGTCATCGCGTTCTTGCCGACCCAAACGGGGTTCATCGCCTGATGGTCGCACTCGCGGAATTGGTTCCTCCCGAAGATCGTCTGCATTTCGAGGCCCGGTAGAACCTCGATGACCTCGTCGGGATCGGCGGTCCCGGCTTCCTGGATCCCACGTGCGACCATCCGGACTGAATCGTACCCGACGCGGGCGAAGTTGTCGGGGACGCCGTCGTAAGCGTCCTTGTACATCTGGACGAACTCCGGGTTGTCGCCGGTCTGCACCTTCGGAACGTATCGGACCCCGTTCCACGTGCCGGCCGTCGACTGCCCGCCCGCCCCACGAACGACGGCGAACGAGCCAGTGGCGGCCATGAGGTTCACCTGCTCCTTGAGTCCCTGGTTCGCCGCCTGCTTGAAGAACTTGATGAGGTCACCCCCGGTCATGCCGAGGACGGCCACCTCGGCCTCGGAGCTGGCGATCTGGCTGATGTAGGATTCGAAGCTACCTGCGCCGAGCTTCGATCGCGAGACACCGACCTCTTCGAGGTCGCCGGTCTCCTCCATCCGGGATCGCCACTCCGCGAGGACTGACTTCCCGTAGGCGTAATCGGCGATGTGGAACCAGACCTTGGAGCCGAGGTTCTGGACCGTCCATTTCGCACACGCCTCGGCGATCTGCGCCGTGTTCGTTTCGAATCGAAAGACGTAGTCGTTGCAGTTAGCGCCGGTAATGGGGATCGCCGCCGCCCCAGGGGTGTAGATGGCCTTGTTCTGCTTGGCGAAGTCGTTCATGCCCAGCGCCACCGAACTCGATATCGCGCCGAAGACGTATCGCGCGCCGTCCTGTTCGGCCACCTTCTTCGCCTTCCGTCGGCCGGTGGCCGGGTCGGTACCGGTGTCCTCGTACACCGGCTCGATCTCGAACTCGAAGGCGTCGTGGTTGTTGACGTATTGGACGGCGAGCTTGTTCCCGTTCCGCTGTCCCGGGGCGAGGCCACTATACGCGCCAGTCATCGGGTTGATCATGCCCCACTTTACCGTCCCGATCGGGGCGTTCGTCGGCGTCCCAGTCATCGTACCGCCATCGCCACCGCCCCCGTCACCCTCGGTCGGTTCGGTCGGCGTCGTGTCGTCGGTTCCCTGCACACACCCCGCCAATCCGACGATGCCCGACGCCCCCACAACCTTCAGGAACGAGCGTCGCGACGCATTACGCTCCGAAGTCCCGCCATTGCTTGACATAATCTAACATTACTATTTCCCAATACCCTAAAATCAGTTCTCCAACAATATTACGGGATATTTTAGGGCTGATTGTGAACTTCACGATGGCCTCTTAAATACAATATGTGATCGGACGAAACTCGGGGAGTAATCGATGTGAATAGCCGACGGGGAGTTACAGGGGGTGGGTGCCACCTTTAAAAAACGCCGTTGATGGACGGCCGTACGTTTATGGTATCCTCAATAGATTATCATGAATACATGCATCAAGTCGTGTGTGTCAAGGGGGTCCCAGCCTCGGCTGGGGAACTGGAACTCCGGGACGACGGGACCCTCTCTGACGAATGGGCGACATACGAACTCAACGAGTGGGACGAATACGCCCTCGAAGAGGCCGTCAGGATGCGAAACGAGGCGGGCGGGACGGTCACGGCGCTCATGCTGGGGTCGGCGGACCAGGAGGATCTCGTCTTCCGAAGCTTGGCGAAGGGTGCTGACCGAGCGGTTCGCATCGATCACGAAGGTCGTCAGCGATGGGATACGGGGGCGAAGGCCCGGGTGGCGGCCGAAGCCATCGCGGACATGGAAGAGGCCCCGATCCTGGTCTACACCGGCCTCCAAGCTGCCGATACCGCGCATGCCCAGTTCGGAGCGACCCTGGCGGCGACGCTCGATCTCCCGTTCGCGTCCTTCGTGATCGGGCTCGAGTACGACGAGGGGTCGGATGTCCTGACGGTACGGCGGGAACTCGAGGGCGGACTGGAGGAACGGCGGGAACTCGAAATCCCGGCGGTGCTCGGAATCCAGACCGGGCTGAACGATCCACCGTATGCCTCCATTCGGGAGATCCGTAGTGCCCGGGACAAGCCCCTGACGGTCCGCTCCCTCGACGATCTCGGCCTGGATGAATCGGCGGTCGAGGACATGGCGATGACGCGTGTCAACCGGTATTTCGAACCCGAAACGTCCGACTCGGCCACCGTCTTCGAAGGTGACCCGGACGAGACCGCCAAACAACTGGCCGATACGCTCGGGGAGATCGGGATAGCGAGGTGATCAGGGATGGTGATGGTACTCGCCGAACATCGGCGCGGCGACATCAGGGACGTGACCTTCGAGCTGCTGACGAAAGCGGACGAGCTGGCTATCTCGGGGGGTTCGAAGGTCACCGTCGTCGTCCTAACGGACGATGCGGACGGCCTCGTCGAACCACTCCGGCCCTGGGCGGATGAGGTCCTCGTCGCCGAGGACACCGCGTTCGCCGACGGGGCCGGCGACGCGCTCCGCCAAGGGATGGGGTATCTGATCGACACGCGTGAACCCGACGCGGTCCTCCTCGGCCATACCTCCCAAGGCTTGGAATTCGCGCCGCGGCTCGCCGCCGAAGGGACCCTCCCGATCGTAACAAAGGTCGAAGACTGCCGGTGGGAAGACGGAGAGTTCCTGGCCGAGCGGTCGGTCTACGACGACCGGTTCAACGCGGAAGTCCAGCTCCGGAACGATGGGCCGCCACTGGTGACCGCCCAGGCAGCCACGTTTTCGAGCGGGGAAAGCCCGGACCGGGAGGGCTCGGTCATCGAGGTCGATCCCCCTGTGAACGAGGCCGACCTCCACACCGAATTCATCGAGTATCTCGAGCCCGAGATCGGCGATGTCGATATCGCCGACGCCGACGTCTTGGTGTCGGTCGGTCGGGGCATCGAGGAGGAGGACAATCTCGACATCATCGAGGACCTCGCCGACGCCTTAGATGCCGAGATCTCGGGTTCCCGACCCGTGATCGATAACGGCTGGCTTCCGTCGAACCGTCAGGTCGGCCAAAGCGGCAAGACCGTGACCCCCGATCTCTACCTCGCCATCGGGATCAGCGGCGCCTCCCAACACGTGATGGGAATGAAAGGGAGCGATACCATCGTCGCGATCAACACTGACCCGAACGCGCCGATCTTCGATATCGCGGATTACGGGATCGTCGACGACCTCTTCGACGTCGTTCCGGCGCTGACCGACCAACTCACACAGGAGATAAACACCAAACCATGACACGACGCACGGACAGATGCCAATCGGTAACCGGATGTGAACGGACGATGCCTGGTGCGATCGAACTACCGATACTGAGGGAGGAGGACGAATAATGCCGCATTCACCGGATGATCTTGAAACGATCCCGTTCACCACCGAGAGACAGTCGAGACGGACGGGAAACTGGCGGTTCTCCCGGCCCGAACTCGAGGAGGACGACTGCATCATGTGCGAACTCTGTATCGAGTTCTGCCCGGACGTCTCGATCCGGCGGGCGGAAACCGAGGACTTCGTCGTCATCGATTACGACTACTGTAAGGGGTGTGGGATCTGCGCCCAGGTTTGCCCCACCGACGCGTTCACGATGGAGGGTGACTGATGGCCGAACACCACCCGGTGGCCCCTGAGCCAACCGAGGAGATGGAGGAAGAGACCCGCGTGCTCACGGGCAACGAGGCGGCCGCCCACGGGGCGAAGCTCGCCCGGCCACAGGTCGTCTCGGCATACCCGATCACGCCGCAGTCCGCCATCTCGGAAACGATGGCCGAGTTCGTGGCGTCGGGCGAACTGGACGCGAAGCTGTTCCGCATCGAATCCGAACACAGCGCCCTGAGCTCGCTCATCGGTGCGAGCCTGACGGGCGCCCGGACGTTCACGGCGACCGCATCGAACGGGCTGTTCTACATGGCCGAGATGCTCCATTTCGCCTCCGGTGGTCGGCTTCCGATCGTGATGGCGGTCGCGAACCGGGCGGCATCGCCGCCGTGGAACGTGTGGGGTGACCAGAGCGACTCCCTCTCCCAGCGGGATGCCGGCTGGATCCAGCTCTACGCCGAGAACTGCCAGGAGGCGCTCGACCTACTCATTCAGGCGTACCGGATCGCCGAGGCCGAAGACGTCATGCTCCCGGCGATGGTCGCCTTCGACGGCTTCCAGGTCTCCCACATCTCGGAACCTGTGGTCATCCCACCGCAGGATGCCGTCGACGAGTTCCTCCCGCCGTACGAGCCAGAAGACAGCCTGGCACAGTCGCTCATCGACGGGGACCCCAAAGCGTTCCATCACATCACGCCACCGGAGGCGTCGTTTTTCGAATACAAATACCGACAGGCCCAGGCCGGCGAGCGGGCGAAGGGCCGGATCGAGGAGGTCGACCGCGAATTCGGCGACCGTTTCGGTCGGCGGTGGGGTGGCCTCTTCGAACGATACCGGGTTGATGACGCGACGGTCGTGCTGGTGACCCTCGGGTCGCTCACGACGACGGCGAAAGCGGTCGCCGATGAGTATCGGGCCGATGGCGTCCCCGTCGGGGTGCTGAAGCTCCGGGCGTTCCGGCCGTTTCCGGAGGACGAACTGGCGACAGCCCTCGAGGAAGTCCCGGTCGTCGGCGTCGTCGAAAAGGACCATTCGTTCGGGCTGACCGGATCCGTCTACGGCGATGTCGCCGCCGCCCTCACGAACGTCGATGGCCAGCTCACCCAGAACTTCGTAACCGGTCTCGGCGGCCGGGAGGTCACGAAGGACCACATCAGGGAGATGTACGATACGCTGCTCGAAACTCACGACACCGGTACCGTCGACAACCGATCACGGTGGGTGGGGGTGACCCCATGATGGACCCCCAACCCCGTGACGACAAACTGTTCGTGCAGGGCCACACCATGTGTCCGGGGTGTGGCGTCGCACTCTCGGTGAACCACATCATGGACATCCTGGGAGAGGACACCGTCGTCCTCTTCTCGCCAGGCTGTCTGTCCGCCGCCTCCACCATCGAGGACAACTATCGCTTCCGCGTTCCCTCCGCCCACATGGGCCTGGTCCATTCGGCGGCCTTCGCCGCCGGGGTGAGCGCCGGGCTCGAGCAGGTCGGCGTCGACGACGTAACCGTCGCGCCCCTGGCGGGTGATGGAGCGACGGCCGACATCGGGTTCCAGGCCGTCTCCGCGGCGGCGGAACGCAACGACGACGTCCTGTACTTCTGTCACGACAACGAGGCGTACGCGAACACCGGGATGCAAGGGAGCGGGACGACGCCAATGGGGGCGGCCACCTCAACCACGCCGGCCGGGCGTGTCGCCCCGTACGGCAAGTCATCGCGGAAGAAGGACCTTTTCAAGCTGCTCACCGACCATAACGTCCCCTACGCCGCCACGGCCACGCCCGGCTACCTCGGGGACTTCAAGGAGAAGGTGAAGAAGGCGAAGGAAACCGACGGCTTCCGCTTCGTGCAGATCTTCGACCCGTGTCCGGAGGGCTGGAAGTTCGACGGGAGCAAAACCGTCGAGATCAGCAAGCGGGCCGTCCAGTCCGGCATGTGGGTCCTCGCCGAATCCGAATACGGCGAGATCGAGATCACCAGAAAGCCGGCCGATCGCGAACCGGTTGACGAGTACCTCGAACTGCAGAACCGGTTCAAGCACCTGACGGACGAGGAGATCGCCGAGATCCAGGCGGCGGTCGACGAGTTCTGGGACGGTTATATGGAGGCGGAAGCATGACCGTCCACCGGGTCAGGTTTCACGCCCGGGGCGGCCAAGGCGCTGTCACGGCCGCCAAGGTGATCGCCCCGGCCCTCTACCGGGAGGGTCGGAACGTCCAGGCCGTCCCCGCCTTCGGCGTCGAACGCCGCGGTGCCCCCGTCCACGCATACGTGAAGTACACGGACGACGTGGACGAGCTCATACCGACCCGAACTTACGTCCATGAGCCGGATTACGTCCTCTGTCTCGACGAGACGCTGCTCGAGACCGAGGACGTCACGGACGGGCTGCAACCGGGTGGGGCGGTCGTGGTCAACACCTCCGGCGGGCCGGAGGACATCGACGTCGACGCCGATCGAATCGCCACCGTCGATGCGGGACGGATCGCCCAGGAGGCCATCGGATCGACCATCGTCAACACGGTCGCCCTCGGAAGCTTTGCGGCCGTCTCTGAGGACGTCACGATCGAAAACGTCATCGCCGCCATCGAGGAGCGGTTCCCTGACGACATACAGGAACGGAACGCCGAGGCTGCCCGGTTGGGGTTCGAACAGACCGCGGTGCCCTGGCGGGCTGCACCCTCCTGAATCCGACGGGAATCGACGGTCGGGTTAGTCGGTCGCCAGTTCGGCACCGCACTCCAAGCAGAAACTCGAATCGTTCGGGAGGTATTCCGCCCCGCACTCCTCACACTGGGAGAGGTACGGCCCGTGGGGGATGCTCGGATCGACCCCCTCGGCGATCTGATCGCGCATCTTGGTCATGTCTGCGTCCCGTCCTTCCTTGAACGCCCACAGCCCCTCCGAGGGCTCCATCGCACCCATATTGAGGCTGAACCACGACTTGGCGTGTTCCCAGGTGAGCCGCCAAACGATGTCCTTCCACCAGTTGTGATGCGTCTTGTAGTACTGGAGGCTGGTCGCCGAGAGGTCCTTCATTCTGTCCAAGTAATCGTGGACCGCCTCGTCCAGTTCGTCCTTGGGGACGTTTTTGTTGATGGCCCCGAGCTCGGTCGCCTCTTCCGCGTCGATTTCGGAGCTGAGGAGGACCATTTCCCCAGATTTCTTGTGGCTCATGTGGAGGGGCAACCACTGGGAGAGGCCGCCCACCGAGGTCATTCCAACTCGGGGACCGGGCGAGATGAACTGGGCGTCATCCGTGGCGATCGCGAGGTCACAGGCTGCCACAAACTCCCAGCCACCCCCGGCCACCGCCCCGTTGACCCGGGCCAGGACGGGGAGGCCACAGTGAAGGATGAGGTCGAACACCCGTCCGTAATACTCGCCCCACTCCTGGAAGCCCCGTGGGTTGGCGTTGTAATATTCGGCGTACTCGTGGACGTTGCCGCCCGTGCAGAAGGCGTCGTCACCCTCGCCGGTCAGGACGATGAACTGGACGCCGTCATCGCCCATGGCGCGCTCGATCCCGGCACACATCTCCTTGAGCGTCCCGAGCACATAGGAGTTCATGTCGTCGGGGCGGTCGATCGCGATTCGGGCCGTGTAATCGTACCAGTCAGGGTCGTAGGTCACCGTTCGCCAGTCGTCGGGGTCACGGGCCACGAACCAGTCGAACTCTTCGATCGACGCAGACATATCGGGTGTATTGTTTCGTTCCGCGTCACTTATAACTACTGAATCTATACCAGTATTCGAATATTACCGGGTTTTTTCGGTTTTCGTTAACCAATTCGGGGTGATCAGGATCGAATGACCGCCGAGTGGACCAAAGTTACTTGGTATCACCTCCCGTAGCTTGATCCGGCATGACCTACGAGGACATCCGGGTCTCCGAGGAGGGCCACCTCGCGACGATCACGCTCGACATCCCGCCGGTCAACGTACTGAGCCTCCGCTCGATCGAGGAGCTCCAAACCGCCTTTGAGACGCTGGACGAACCCGACCGCCGAGCCATCGTGGTGACGGGTGGCGGAGAGAAGATGTTCTCCGGTGGGGTCGAAGTCGAGGATCACATCGGCGACCAACTGCCGGTAATGATGGAGGCGTTCGGGGACCTCTTCGAGACGATGCGATCGATCGAAACCCCGACCGTCGCGAAGGTCCAGGGGCCCGCCTTGGGTGGTGGCTGCGAGGTCGTCGCGGGCTGTGATTTGGCGGTCGCCTCCGAGGAGGCACGGTTCGGTCAGCCGGAGATGAACCTCGGAACCTTTCCCCCGATCGCCGCCGCGTTGTTCCCGCCAATGGTCGGCGAGAAACGTGCCTTTGAGATCGTCTTCACCGGCGAACAGTTCGGCGCGGCCGAGGCGAAGGAGATGGGCCTGGTCAATCGCGTCGTACCCGCCGCCGACGTGGATTCGGCGACGGACGAGCTGGTCGGGACGCTCCTGTCGAAGAGTGGCCTCGTGCTCGGAATGGCGAAACGCGCGTTCTACGATACGGCAGCGGCCGATCCCGACGATGCGATCGGCACGGCGACCGATTACGGGATCGAAATCACCGATACCGATGACGGGCAGGAGGGACTCTCCGCCTTCGTCGAGGACCGCGATCCGGAGTGGCAATACTAGCCTGACCACGCGGGAAAACGAGCGTCAGGTGAACCTAGCGGGTCAAGCCGCTTCGGTGGTGTGAAACTCGCGGTGGTCGAGGTAGGGATCCAGGAGTGCTCGTTTGTCCGCATCCGGTAACTCCGGGCCGTCCCGGATGATCTGTTTCAACTGACCGACGACGTCGCCCTCGTCACCGATCAGGCTTGCCCCGACGGGGCGATCATCCTCGAAAGCGATCCGCCGATACCGGGTCTCGCCGTAGAGCCGGTCGACGGCCTCGTCGCCACCGTCCCAATCCCCCAGAAAGACGACCGGCGCCTCCAGTTCGTCGATCGCGACGGAGTGGCCCTCGACGGTCGAGAAGACGGCGTCATCCTCGCCCAGCGTGTGGGCCGCGGCAACGCGCCCCTGATCGATGGCGCTAAGCCAGGTTCCGGTCTGGTTGTAGCGATCGAGGACCCGATCGTAGTACCGGGCGATGTCGCCTGCGGCGTAGATCGATGGGTCGGCTGACCGGAGGTGTTCGTCGACCACGATACCCCCGTCGGCGACCTCAGCGTCCGTCCCCTCGAGGTAGTCGACGTTCGGTGCGAGGCCGACGGCCACGCCGACGAAATCACAGGGGATCGTCTGTTCCGTCGTCTCGACCGCCACGACGCGGTCGCCGTCAGTCTCGAACGACTCGACGCTCTGACCGTCGTCGATCGCGATCCCGTTCTCCGCCAGGGCCCGGTGGACGATCTCGGCCCCCTCGCGGCCCATGCCATGCCGTGACCAGTACCCCCGCATGACGAAATGGACGTCGACGCCCTGCAGGGCCAACGTGTCGGCCAGTTCGAGGCCCAGGAAGCCGGCGCCGATCACGACGGCGGTGCCCATCTCCCCGCTTTCGGCCATGGCTTTGATCCGACGGGTTTCGTCGAGCGACCACATCCCGAAGGCGTTGTCGGCCCGCTGGGTGATCCCGAACGGATCGACCTGGGAGCCACCGGCCGTGGCGAACAGCGTGTCGAAGTCCATACTGTCGCCGGAATCCAGGCAGACGGTGCCACCCTCGACGTCGGTGACTCGCGTTTCCCCGCGGTAGTCGATATCCCGCGCCTCGAACCAGGCTTCGTCGTGGATCCGGATGGGATCCTCCGAGACCGCCCCTTTCGCGAACTCCTTGAGCAGCATCCGGCTGTAGAGCGGCTGCCGCTCGGCGTTGAAGACGACGATGTCGGCGTTGGCCTCCCGGGCCCGGAGCTCCTGGGCGACGGTTACGCCGGCGATCCCGCCGCCGACAATGGCGTAGGTCATGGCTCCTCCTGCCCCCCGTAATCGAGTTCGCCGGCTCCTTCCCTGGGGCCGTCTTCGGGCTTGGTCAGGACGACGTGGGTGCCGTCGAGACACCCCGCACACGCCTCGACCTCGACGTACTGGAGGGGGTCGTGGTCAAGGTCGTCGAACTCGCCGAAGTCGGTGGCATCGATCTCCTCGCCGACCGGCGTCAGCGGGAGGACACGGACGGCGAACCCGGTGTCCCGATACTGCTGAGCCATCTCACGGGCCCGGAGCTCGTCCGCGGTGAAGCGGACGGTCCAATCCTCGACCCCGTATTTCCGTTTGAATTCGGCGAAGGCCGTATCGAGGTCGACCGCCTGTTCGTCAGTAGAGGTCATCTTCGACCACCCCACCTTCACTGTTTGATTCCTTGGGCCGGGTATAGACCACACACCGGTCACCCCGACCGGGCATCTGGCCCTTGCTGACGTCGTCAGGATGAGGGAACACCTCGGCGTGATACCCCAGTTCCCGGTATTCCTCGGCCTTCTGTTCGGCGATCGGCGTATCGGCAGCGAACCTCGGTTCCCAGGAGGAATCGAGTCCGTGTTCCTCGCGAATGTCCTCGAGATCCGTTTGTTTGAAGCCCTCAATGTCCGTGTCCATGGTTATTCGCTCTCTGACCCGGTGGGCTCAGAACAGGTCATCCATTCCCCCGCCCATACCGGGCATGTGGCCGTGTTCGTTAACGTACTGTTCGATGAGTTCGGTCTCGCGTTGGGTGAAGTGTTCGTCGAGTTCGTATTCGAATTCGACCGCGTCAGCCGACTCGACCTCGTCGGCGAGCGCGTCGGCAAGGTCCGCGACGCCGTTGATCTCGGTCACCGTCCCTTCGTCGTCGTAAAGCGTGTAGACCCCCGCCTGGGCGGGGACCGTCCGGAGGACGTCGGATGTCAATGGTTGTCGGCTCTCGGGGAAGGCGACGTCGGGAAGCGAAGAGCGGAATTCCGTTGGGAGCCGGTCCCGTTGGCCCCCCTCGTTGTCCATCAACGTGCCGGTCGGGCAGGCGTCGACACAGGCTGTACAGTACTTACAACCCGACTTGGCCAGGGTGTCGGCCTTGAGGCCGACCGTGGCCCCCGTGTTCGCCGACCCGGAACCGTCGGCCTCTGAGCCGGTGAACCGCCAGACACCGGCGCCGACATGGTCCTCACAGACGCCGACACATCGATTGCATCCGATACAGAGCTCCCAGTTGACGTCGAAAACGGGCGTCCGCTGGGCCGAACGCTCCAGCGGTTCGTATTCGGGGACCTCGTTCCAGTCGAGGTCGATCTCGGCGGCGGATTTCTCGAGTTCGCAATTGCCGATGAGGTCACAACAGCGGTGCTCCTCGTCGACGTTCATCGTACAGGAGATCCGGTCACACCCCTCCTTGTACGGGCAGGACAGACAGGCGTGGGGATGATGTTTGAACACCTCCGCCATGGCCGCCTGCTGGGCCGACCGGGCGGCCTCCGTCGCGGTCTCGATCGCCATGCCCGCCCGGATTCGGGTCTCGCACGCACGCACGAGCTCGCCGTCGACCTCGACCTTGCACATCCCACACGCGTCGTACCCCTCGGTCTCGCCCACGATCTGATCGCCGGCCTCGCCAACCGTATCGGCGACGGCAGGGACACCCCGTGGCGGGGTCGTGGTTGGGCCGTCGGTCGGTCGATAGACCTTCTCGGCGGGGTCCAGTTCGGCCGCCGGGCGCATCCCGGGGTGATGGCACCATCCGGGGACGTACTCGCCGTATTCGCGGGCGACCTCGATCACGGGTCGGTTCCGTTCGACCTGCTGGGACTCATCGTCGATCGTGACCTGAACCGTTGTATCGCCCTGGACGGTGTCCTCGGTACTCATCGTCGGTCACCACGAGAGTTCGATCGCATCGACCGGGCAGACCTCCGCACACTTCGCGACGCCATCGCCATCGCCACTGGGCGATTTACACGGCGAGCAGTCGTACCGCACGTTCTTCTGGTGTTCCTCTTTGATCCCGGCGATCTCGGCGCCCTGTTCGAGGATCGCGAACTCGTCCTCCTTCAGCTCCCACATGTCGGCGGGACAGACGTCGAGACAATCCCCGCACCCGGTGCAAGCATCGGTATCGACGGTGATGTACCAGGTCCCGGCGCCGTCCTTGTATCCGTAGTTTACATCGGGCATGGTTTCACGTTGGTTCCGTCAGGGAAAGGGAATTCATTCGGTGGTTAGCCCTGTTGTTGCAGGTACATGCCGGCCGCGAAGAACGCAGCCCCCGCCGCGCCGGCTATCTGTGTGTCGAAGTCCGGATCGAGTGCTTCGGTCCCGATGCTGTCCTCGAGCCGCTTCACGACGCCCGGGTTCTTGGCGATCCCGCCCGTGATGGCGAACTCGGGTTCGACGCCGACGCGTTCGAGCAGTTCGACCACGTTCTCGACGAGCGAGAGGTGGTACGCTGCCGCGACGGTTTCGGCGCTTTCCCCCTCACGGAGCAGGGCGGATGCCTCGTCTTTCGCGAAGACGACGCAAGTGCTGCTGACGGGATCGGGGTCCTCGTCCACCTCGAGTGACTTCGGGCCGATCTCCTCGATCGAGATCCCGAGGACCTCGGAGAAGGACTCGACGCCACGGCCGGTCCCGGCGGCACATTTGTCGTTCATCAGGAAGTTCTGGACCTTCCCCTTCTCGTCTACCCTGATGGCTTTGAGGTCCTGACCGCCCATGTCGAGGACGGTCTGCACCTCCGGGCCGTAGAAGTAGTTCGCGCCCTTTGCGTGGCACGCGATCTCCGTTATGGTATCGTCGACGATATCGAGATTGACCCGACCATACCCTGTCGCGATCGAGAAGTCCACGCTGTCCTCGTCGAGCGCGTCGGTCTCGTCGAGGATGACCCGTTCGCCCTTCCGGGCGCTCTCAGTGGTCTGCGAGCCGGTCCTGATGCTGCTATAGGCGATGGGTTGTTTGTCGCCCATGATGACGGTCTGGGTACTGGTCGAGCCGATGTCGTACCCCAGCGATATCACGTCGAACTCCTGATCGACGTTGTCCCCGATCCAGACCGTCGTCGGCCATTCCCACTCCGAGCGATCGTGCTCGGTCGTGAGTTCGTACAGGTCGCCGTCGACGCCCTTGACCTCGGAGCGTTGCTTCGATTTGGTCGTGCTCATGACTCATTCACCTCTGGTTGTCACCCGCTGATCTCCTGTTCGAACTTCCCGCCCTTCTTCTCACCAGGCTCGAAGTCGGCTTCGATATCTGTCTCCGTTCCGGTCGTCGCGGTTAGCGCCGTCCCATAGGCGGGGATAAACGCGGCGTCGTCGGGGACTTTTACCTCGGTATCGATCGCCTGTTCGAGCGCCTTCACGAAGGCGGCGTTCCGCGCCACGCCGCCGATCAGGAGGACATCGGGTTCGATCCCGACTCGCCTGATCAGCGAGCTGTTCCGCTCGGCGATGGCCTCGTGGACGCCCCGGGAGATGTGGGACTCGGGGACGTTCTCGTGAATGAGGCTTATCACCTCGGACTCGGCGAACACGGAACATTGGGTGTTGAGCTCCTCGACGACATCGTCCGCCTCGAGAGTGACCTGAACGAGTTCGTCGAGGTCCATGTCGAGGTAGCGCGTCAAGTCGCTGAGGAACCGGCCGACCCCGGCGGCACACTTGTCGTTCTCGTCGAAGTCCATCACGTTCCCCTCGTCGTCAAGTTTCAACGCCGCTGCGTTCTTCGCGCCCATCAGCAAGACGGTTCGGGCTTCCGGCCATGCACGGTTCAAGGCCAAGCCGATAGCCTTGTACTGGGTTACGTTTTCGTCGGCGTCAACGGTCTTTCGCCCGTCGCCGGTGACGATGACCTTGTTCACGTCATCCCGTTCGGCTCCGGTGTCTTCGAGGGCCGCCTCAAGGGAACGGTCGACGGCATCCTGGAGGTCGAAGTTCGTCCGGACCTCGCCCGTCCCGATCAACTCCTCGTCGTCGACGAGTGCAGCCTGCGTGTTGTCGCTTCCTATGTCGATGCCCGCTGTCAGTGTCATGTTGAGTACCTCCGTGTGATCTCTTCGGTGAACGGTTGGTCGATCATTCGCCGAACCGACCCTCCATGAACGAGTCGATCTTGCTCCTGAGGTTTGATGGATCGAAGTCCCGGGTATCCGCCTGGTTGCCCTCGTACTCGAGGACTGGTACGCCGTTGTCCTTGAGGTAGTTGGAGACCTCGAGCTGGTTCTGGGCCCAGCCCTCACAGCCACGGTTCAGGTGAACCAACACGAAGTCGACATCGAATTCCTCGGCCATGGCAAGCGTGATGTCCTTTCGGGCATCGAGGTGCCCCGCGAAGACGTTCCACGACGGCCGGCGGAGATTCCACTTCACCAACTCCCGGAGCGTCGTTTCGCGATCCTCCAGTTCGATCCCCCGCTCCATCGGGGTCGGCATGGCCTCCCAGTTCCACTCGTCGCCACCATCGAATCCCCGCCAGGCACCGGTCAGGCCCCACGAATAAAGCGAGCCGAGCGAGACCGCTCCGTACTCGTCTCGGATGTATCGGTAGACGTCCAGGTGAGCCCAGGGAGGTGGTGAGTCGGAGATAAACCGGTACTTCTGCGGCCCGCTCACCGTGGCATTCCGCTCGGCCATGTCTTCAACCTCGTCGTAGAGCTCCTCGTATAGCTCCGCAGCTCGGTCGGTCGCTCGGCGGGCGATCGAGGGCGCGTACAGCGTGAACATCCGTCGCTCCTCAAGTGGGGCCGGGTCGAGCTTCTGAAACTCACAGGTTTTCGACCAGACCGACATGGAGCGCATCTCGTTCTTCGCCGCCTGGATGAACCGTTCGTCGTCGAACTCACGACCAGTCGCTTCCTCCATGAACCCGATCGCCTCCTCCATCTGTTCGACCTTGTACTCGACGACATCATCGTCCTCGTAAGCGTTCGGCCCGCCGATGATGTCGATCGCGTAAAACGGGGTCCGGTCGGGATTGTTGGCCGTGTATTCCTCCTCAAGCTCGGAGGCGTATTGGTACCACTTCGAGTGGGTACAGCAGATATGAGAGGTGAAATTGAAGTCGATGCTCGGAAACTCGTCGTAGACTGTCCCGTCCGGCAGGACATACTTGTCTTGTGTAAGGCCGCCCCAGTAATTCACCATATATCCGCAGAGTTCGCTGGGGAAGCCGTGGGCGTCGGAGGCGTTGAGGAACTCCCGGGAAACGTCCTGGTTATAGGCGATGATCGCCCCATACGGTTCGCCCGCCAGGAAGTGGACGTCGTCCCCGAGGCCCTCCGGAAGGGATTCGTATGCCCATCCGGAGCCGGCCCATTTGATGCCGTCCGCCTCCACGAACTCCTTGTAGAACTGGTACTGGTACTGGTTGAACTCCGGATACATCTCCAACGACTCGTTGTACACGACGTCGTCGGCATCCGCATCCTCAGATTGTTTGGTTGTGCTCATTGGTTTCTCCTGTTAGTAGAGCGCGTCCATTTCGGCCGTTCGGAGCTGCTCGACGAACGCCTGCACCCGGGTTTTGAACTGGCCGATCGGAACTGACGCGTCGAACTCCAGGGTGAGGGTGCTGATGTCCATCTCCTCCTCGAGGAGCTCACGCTCCCGGGGGATGTCGAGCTGATGGGGATCACAGAACTTCTGCATGATGATCAACGCGCCGTCGATGTCGAAGTCGCTCGCCAGTTCCTCGATTTGCTGCATCCGGTGTCGGTTCGGCCAGTCCTTGTTCGGACACGGCGGTCGGTCGAGGTATCGGGCGGCGATATCGACCAACGGGCCCTCCCCGGTCGGGTGGCTGACGTTCCAGAAGTCACGGGTCCCGACGCAGGCCTCATCGGTCACGACCGTCACATCAAAGCCGAGATCCTCCTCGACCATGTACATGAACCGGCGATCGTCGTTTTCCGAACTGATATTCATCAGCCGGAAATCCGGGTCGCGTCGCGGGCCGTCGTAGTCCTCTAGCTTATCGAGGACGCTCCGGAGGAGCTCGTTGTGTTCCGCCGGATCCGCGATGTGGCTCGACTTTACCATCTCCATGGCTTCCAATCCGGAGATGGGCGGACGGTCCTGTTTTCTGTATTCGTACACCTCGCGCATCAACCGGCGGTTCTCGTCGTAGACCTCGATGGCGTCCCTGAGGTCGTCATCGGTAATCTCCTGACCGGTGAACTCCTCGATCGCCTCCTTTGTCTCACCGAGCTTTTTCGCCAAATGTTCGACGCCGCCGACCTGTTGGGTCCCGTGTGGCATCACGAAGTAGTGAGTGAAATCGTCCTCGTCGATGACGTGGTCCTCCCAGCTCTGATAGGTCTGCCGGAGGTGGAGGCAGGTGCTGGCCATCGCGATGCCATCGGTGTAGTCGTACTTCCCGAGCAGGCCCTGTGACAGGACGTCTCGCGAAAACGGACACCACATCCCCCGGAAGATGTGATCGTCGGCCTCGGAGACCTCGTCAGCCTTGTGACCGCCGTACGCTCGAACGGGGAGCATATCGCCCGCGTAGAGCAGCTCCCTGGGTGCGTACGTACAGAAAAACGCGATGACGTAGCCGTCGTTGCGCTCCTTCCACTCCCGACCGTAATCGTGGGGATTGTCCACCCAGTCTCTGAACTGGCGGAACTCTTCGATTGCCGGTTCTGGATAGTTCTCGCTTGTGTATTCGCTCATGCTTGCTGTCCGTTGGTAATTGATTTCTCCAACACCGTTGATTGGTTCATATCGAACCCGAGGGAGTGGAAGAACGGGAGGAGATCGCTCTCGTCCCAGTCGACGATCGTGCGGACACGGTGGACCCCGGCCTGTTCGAACCGCCGGAAGATCTCGTCGTTCAATCGTTTCCCAATCCCCTTGTCCTGGTAATCCGGGTGGATGCCGAGGATCCGGATCCAGCCGACCTCCTCGCTGCTCCCGAACTCCCAGGACCGACGCTCCCCGACGATGTACCCAATGATACCGGATTCCGCCTCGGCCCCGACGCTGAACTCAGCCGATTCGCCGAGCTGGGAACGGAGTTCTCGTCTGAGGTTCTCACGACCATCGAACCCGTCGCCGTTCCCTTGGATCCGGTTGGCCACCGCCACGATTTCGTCGACGTCCTCAAGGGTTAGCGTCCGGAGCGTGATGTCGTCATGGACCGGGTACCAGACCTTCGCGTTACCTACCTGATCATGGCCGACGAGGCCCTTGGCCTCAAGCACCGAGAGGTACTTGGAGGCGGTATGCCGGGTAACCTCGGCTTCCTCGGCTACCTCCTGCGTGTGCGAGCGGGGCCGGTCCGCTTCCTCGAGGATGTGAAGGATCCGCGATTCGGCTTCGTCGAGCTGCAGTCGTTGTTGTTGGCTCACAATACGGTTACCATTAACTCTTGATCAACCATAGCCTGGATGCCTCACATTAAGTGTCCTTTAAGTTACCCCCCATAATTCGGGATTCTCTGGTTACCAATGCCGGGTACCATTGGCGGTAGCCACCGCGGCAGACAGATCGCTCGGGATCACTGAAACCGTGCCAATCCGCGGGCGTAGCGCTCACGATCGATTCGGTCACCATTGGGTCGGCGATCGGGTCGAACCCTATACGGACGGCGTAGTCCGTTAGTCGACCGGTTCGACGGTGACCCGGCCGAGCTGGGCGATGCTCCCAGTCCCGTCGATCAGGTCGAGGTCGTCGGTCGTCGTCAGATTGTTGATGTTCGGAATGCGGAGGTTCTTGGCATACGGGGTGACGCTCTGGCCGAACTGGCCGACGAACAGGACGGTATCGGGACGGACCCCCTCCCGCACGATCGCATCCCCTTCGACCTCGCCATAGGGCGATTCGATCCGGACGGTATCACCGGACTCGATCCCTTTCTCCGCGGCCAGTTGTGAGTTGAGGCAGACCCCCTCGAACTCCTGGGTGTTTTGAGCGACCTCGGCCGAGATCTCGACGTCCACGTTGCTGCTGTAGGCGTAGTGGATGCTCTTGGAGGTGAGGGCCCAGAGGTCGTACTCGTCACCGTATACGGATTCCCACACCTCGGCGGGGTTCTCCGGGTCGGGGAGCGCCTGGTATTCCTCGAGCTGATCGTCCCACCACTCGATCCCCTCGTCGTGGAGCCGCCGTTCGAGCTCCGCCCCCATCCGCTGGATCCGTTCCTGATAGGGCACCTCGTACCGCAGGTCCTGAGCAGTCATCACGGGATGGAGGTAGTGGTTGACCTTCGGAAAGGGCTTGGTGAAGAAGCCGTTCTCCTTGTACCACTCGAGATCCCGCTCCGTCTCGCCGTCGGTCAGTTGAAGCGATGCGGCCCGACAGATCCGGTCCCAGATCTCCTCGGTGCCGTGCCGTTCGGCGGGCTCCAGGGCCAGGTCGTAGTCGTCGTCCTCCAGAGGGAGCCCCATGATATACCCGCGGTTGATGGACTCGTTATATTCGTCGAGCATCCCGAGTTCGTCGGACAGCTCGGTCCAGAGGTCGGTGAGTTCCTTCGTGTCGTGTTTCGGCTCGACGGCCGGTTGTTTGAGCACGAACCCCTGGGACTCCCAGAAGCTGTCCATCGCGTGGGAGTGCCCGCCCATGCGTTTGAGCTGGAGCGATTCGAGGTCGACGTTGTCCGGAAGGATCAGGTCGGCGAACCAGTTGGTCTCGTCCATCGTATAGGCGATGGACACCGTGAACGGGAAGTCCTGGACGACGTCGGTGACGAGCTCGGTGTCGGGATACGAGATGACCGGGTTACACCGGTAGGTCAGCCAGACGTCTGGGGCCGAGGGTTCGGGCCAGTTCTCGGGCGAGTCCCGCTGGAACATCCAGGCCAGTGACGAGGGGGCGAGCGCCTGGGCCCACCCGTTTGTCCCGACGAGCGGTGTCAACTCGGTGAGTCCACCCCGGGTCCGGGGATTCGCCGGCCACTCGTCGGCGCCGGTCGGCGAGAGGTTCTGTTCCATGAAGCCGTCCGACCCCGGTCGGACGGATCGGGTCTTATCGTTGTACGGTGGGTTCAGGCGGGACCCGATGGAGATGAGCCCGCCAGGTACTTCAATAGCCCCGTAGAGCATACAGAGGACCGTTCGCGCCCACGACGTCTGGTACCCACCCCACCCGTTGTTGACGGTCTTCCCGAGGAGGATCGCGACCGGTCGATAGGGGAGTTCCTGACCCTCGATCGTGACCGTGCTCCCGATCGCCTCGCTCGCCGTGGAGGCGAATTCGGTCGCTACCCGGCGGATCCGTTCGGCGGGGACGTCACAGATTTCCGCCGCCTCTTCGGGAGCGGGTGTCTCGACGTGATCAAGGAGCCGCTGGAAGGCGGGAACGACCCGGATGTCGTCGAAGGTTTCGCGCTCATCGTCCGGGCCAACGGTCACCCCGGAAACCGTGAATTCGCCGGTTAGCGCCGGGGATCCATCGGTGGATCCGTCGTACGGGACTGCCCGGCCAGCCGTTTCGTCCCAGACGAGCGGTGCCTCGGTGTCCGGATCCCGGAGGTAGTAGCCGTTGGGGGCGACGAGATAGGGCGAGTTCGTCCGGCGGGTCAGGAACTCCCGGTCCACCATGTCCCGCCAGTCGAGCTCGTGGAGGGCGACGTGCAGCATGGCGTACAGGAAGACGGCGTCCGTCTTCGGTTTGATCGGGATCCACTCGTCGGCCCATGCCGCTGACGTGGTCTCGTGGGGTTCCACGTGGACGTAGGTGAAATCACCATCGTGTCTCGCCTCCGCGTACTGCCAGTTCCCGGCGGGCCCGGCGGTGTTCTGTTTGTTGGCACCGAAGCTGACGACGTATTCGGCGTGGTTGACATCGGCCACCCCGAGGAACGCCCGATGCCAGAGTTCGCCGTAGATGTGTTCGGAATGGTAGCAAGCGACGCCTTGGCCGCTCCCGAGGCTGAAGTCGACGTACCCGTCGAGCCCCCCGAGGAACGCCGGAAAGGTCCCGAAATGGCCCTCGGTGATCCCACCGCCGCCCATCGAGACCGCGATCCGCGGATACCCGTTCTCGTCGCTGAACGTCGGGGTCTGTGCGGCATCGATCTTCTCGGCCAGCAGCGAGATCGCCTCGTCCCAGCCGATCGGTTCCCACTCGGGTTCCTGGTCCCACCCCTTCTCGGGGTTGGTTCGGACCATCGGCTGCGTGACCCGGTTGGGATTGTTCACCTTGTCGATGAGGCTGTAGGCCTTCGTACAGACCCGACCGTCCGCCGGATGGACGTCGGTCGCATCGAAGTTCGGTTCGACGCCGACCGGCTCGCCGTCCTCATCGACGGTGACCGTCACGGGATCGGGGCCACAGACGCATTGCAGGCAGTACGTCGGGACTCGCTTGGAACTCATACCGTCAACGCCTGCCATGAGAACTCTCCGCACGACGGATAAACCTATGCACGTCTATTGCCGGTCTTTTTAAGCGATCGACCGAGGGCGGGCATCAGTCGATCCGGAGCAGCGCGTCCGCGGCCACCACCCCATCGGGGCGGGCCATCAGCGGATTGACGTCGGCCTCGGCGATCGCCGGGTTCTCCCGAATCATCCGTGAGAAGGACAGGACGGCGTCCACGATGGCCTCCTCGTCGACCGGCGGCATTCCCCGGAACTCGCCCAGCAGGTCCCGGCCGTCGAGGTTCCGGAGCATGCTCCGGACGTCGGCCGCCTCGATCGGAAGGACGCGGAATTCCACGTCGCGGTACACCTCGACGTAGATGCCCCCGACCCCGAGGGAGACCACCGGCCCGAACTGGGGATCGACGGTCGAGCCCAGCAGCAGTTCGCGGGCTCGTTCGGAGACGTCCTCGACGGCGAGGATCCCTTGGATGGCAGCGGCCGTTTCGGGGCCCGTCACCCGATCAATCATCCGATCGATGGCGGCGGCGAACTCCTGTCTCGAGCCGACCTGTTCGACGCCACCGATATCGGAGACGGACGAGACATCCCGGGCGGCGACCTTGAGGTAGAGCGGGAACTCCGGCGCCGCGGAGGCGGCCTCGTACGCGTCGAGATACTCGTTCCCTGCCTTCCCCGCGGCGAACTCGAGCATGATCTCATCCGGACACGGGACATCGTACTCCCGGAGGATCTGTCGGGATTCGTACTCGTTCAACCGATCGATTCCCCGGTCCGCGAGCGCGGCGAGCGTGTCGGATTCCATTATCGGTCACCTCTCCGATAGGTCGTCTCCCGATAGGTCGTCCTGAGGGCCTTCACGGCCTGCCTGATGTCGTCCAGGACGAGCAGGTTGTCGACCGCGGCCAACCGCTCCCGGGTCTCGCCCTGCTCGGTGCCCACCGGGACCACGATCACGGGTTTGTCGTACCGGGGAACGATCTCCTCGAAGGCCTCGATGTGACCCCAGACCCCGAGCGGCCACGGGCTCGGATCGGCGATGTGAATCGAGGCGATCATCGCGTCGACCGCGTCGTCCGCCAAAACGGCCTCGGTGGCGACCTCGTGGGCGGTGGGAGCATCCACGACGGTCGCGGGCCCCAGATCGACCGGATTGTCGATTTCGAGCCAATCCGGGGAGAGCTCCTGGACGGCCGCGGCGGTCTCCGACGAGATCGAGGCGAGGTCCATATCGAACTCGGCGATGGCGTCCATCGTCATGATCGACGCTGCCCCGTGATGGGTGATCATTCCGATTCCCCTGTCGTCCATGGCGGGGAGATCAAGCAGCGCCCGACTCACCACCTGGGCGTCGGTGTAGTCGTCGACGCGATGGATCCGACCCTGTTCGAAAGCGCCGTCGAAGACCTTGTCCTCGCCGATGAGCGAGCCGGTATGGGACTCGGCTTTCGATTTCCCGAGCGCCGTCCGACCCGTCTTCAACGCGGTCACCGAGGTACCCGCTTCGACCGTCTCCCTGGCGACATCGATGAGGTCCCTGCCACGCCCGGCACCGAGCCCCTCGACATGCATGAACACCTGCTCGATATCGGGGTGATCACGGTAGTACTCGAGGACGTCAACGTGATCGATGTCGCTCGCGTTACCCAGGTCGACGAACTTCGCGTAACGGAGGTCGGGAAACGACATCGAGAACAGCCCGGTCTGTGAGATCACACCGATCGGGTCGTAGTCGCGATGGGCGATCGGCGCGAACGCCGTCGTGAAGTTCGTGGTGAAGTCGTGGACCCCCATCGTGTTCGGACCCACCACGTTGACACCGTATTCGTCGGCGACGGCGCTCACCTCGGCCTGCATCTCGCCCCCCTCCTCACCCGCATCGGCGAACCCCTGGCTGACGATCGTTGCCACGGGAATGTCGGCTTCGCCACAGCCCCGAAGCGCGTCAGCGACGAGGTGTCGGGGGAGGAAGACCACGGCGTGTTCGACATCGCCGGGGACCTCCCGGACGTCGTCGTATGCCGTCCGCCCGAGCACCTCGTCGGCCTTCGGGTTGATCGGATAGACATCGCCCTCGTACCCGAATTCATCCAGGTTCTCGACCACGTTGAACGATCCCGGCCCGCTAGCCCGTCGCGCCCCGATCACGGCGACCCCATCAGGATCGAATACCGGTTGTAACTCTTCTAAGGACCCCATATCCCGCATGGACGTGGTCAGCCGAGCCATAAAAATCCTCCCACCCGTCGATAACCAGGTGAAATCGGTCGCAGTCTATCGATTAGCGGCCGATCCGCCGCCGAACCGGTATCGATTTCCGATCGGGGTTTCCCCCATATTTTCGGCCGTTGTAATCTATCGCGCCGTTTCGAATAGGTTTTGTCAACCCAAATGGTAGACGTTCACGATGGCCGGGGACCTCGCGCTTTCGCCGCGGGAAACGGCGATCCTGCAGGTCCGTGTCGCCAACCCGTCGGCGTCGAGCCGGACGTTGAGTCGAATCCTCGACGAGACCTACGACATCACGCTGTCGCACAATCGAATCAACGAGATCCTCCGGACGCTGGAACAGCGGGGTGTCTTCCGGGAGACGATCCTCCCGAACCGGGAGCTGTTCGACCACTACCTGTTCAGGATCGCGTTCCATCTCCCGAACTTCGCCGATCGCTGGGAGGAGACCTATGCGTTCCTCGCCGAGGACCCCCACGTGCTGATGTTCTTCACGGCCGACAGCGACTATGCGTGGCAAGTAGTCGCCCAGTTCCGCCGCCGGGAACGGATGGAACGGTGGATCCACGACTTCTTCCGCGAATACGGCGATCTCGTCGATCGGTTCCATAACACGATGCTGCACGACGTCCATACCTTCAGGACCGATGCGGGCGTCTTCGACGAGATGCTGGAGGAGACCGAGCAGGGCAGACGATACCTCAACACCGCCGCCCGGCGGGGTGAATCGCTCGCGCGCCGGAACGGGGAGTCCTAGCTCAACTGAGTGTCAGGACCGACTCGAGCGCGCGAGCGGTATAGACGCCCCCGACCTGTTTTCTGTGGGTCGGATGGACGGCGGTATTGTCCATCGGCCGCGTCCCGCGACTGGCCCGATCGCCGACCTCATCGAGGAGCGCTCCGGTGGGTCGTTCGCCGACGAGCATCGCGGCCGCCTCCTCGGCCACGATCGGGCGGGAGCCCACGGCCGTAAAGACGATGGTGGCGTCGTTGACGACACCGTTGTCGTCCTGGTCGACCGCGACCGCGACGCCCATCTCCGGGAAATCGAAGGATTCCCGGGGGGCGTACTTCCGATACGTGCTTCGGGTGCCGTTCGCCGCTGGCAGTACGATCTCGGCGATCAGTTCGTCGTGTTCCTTGGCCAGCGGGTCGAGCCCCGAATCGACGTAAAGATCGGCAACCGGGATGACGCGTTCGCCGGTTCCGCCGACCAGCCTGACGTCGGCATCGAGGGCGATAAGCGCCGGTGCGGTGTCGGAGGAGAAGTTCGCCCAGCACCGGCCGGTCCCGGGGGCCGTTCGACAGGGCACGTCGTCCTCCGTGACATCTCCCGGTGGGTACCCGTCGGGACCGGGGGCCTTCCAACAGTATCCGACGGATTCCCGCCAATCCAGCGGCCGGTCGTACTTGTCACACCGCGGATCCTGACAGAGGTTTCCCCCGATCGTTCCCATCCGGCGAATCGATGGCGTGGCGACGGTCCCGGCCGCTTCGGCGAGGGCCGGATAGCGGTCCTTGATAGTGCGGTGGGTCGCGATGCGATCGAGCGTCGTTTGGCCGCCGATCTCGAGGCCCGTACCGTCGGCCTGAATCGCCGCCATCCCGTCGATCCCCGCCAAGCTGACGACGGCATCCGGGCGGACCTGTTTCCGTTTCATCTTGGGGAGGACGTCCGTCCCGCCCGCTATCGGTATGGCGTCCTGGCCATGGTCAGCGAGCAGCTCGGCCGCCTCCGCGAGGGTGGCCGGTCGATAGAACTCGAATTCGGGGAGTCGTAACATCGATTATCCCCCCTCCGACCACTCGTTCGGCCGCTCGACTGTGTCCGGCTCCGGGAAGTCAAAGTCAGGGATCTCCGTCGGCCCGACCGACCGGCCCTTGAGCCCTTTGAGGACTTTCCGTGGCGTGACCGGCGTCTCGTGGATATCAGCCCCGATCGCGTCGTGGATCGCATCCGTGAGCGCCGGTGGGACCGGGAGCAACGGCCCTTGACCCGCCTCTTTCGCGCCGAAGGGGCCACGCGGTTCCTGGGTTTCGACGGCGATCGATTCGACCTCGGGCATCTCGCCGACGGTCAGCGATTTGTAGTCGAGCATCGAGGGCCCGTAGTGCTGGCCTCCCTTGGTGAACGACCAGTCCTCCAGGAGCGCCTCGCTCAATCCCATGTAGACGCTCCCCTCGATCTGGCCCTCGACGGACATGGGATTGAGCGCCCGCCCGACGTCGTGGGCTAGCCAGATCTTCTCCACGTCGAGCTCGCCTGTCCCGGTATCGACGTCGACCTGGACCACCGCCGCCGAAAAACTGTAGGCCGGAGTCGGCCCCACGCCCGCGCCCTTGTAGTCGCCGAGGATTTCGGGCGGCGTGTAGCTCCCGACGGCGCCGATCAGCCCGTAGTCGGCCTCGGCGATCCGGACCGCTTCAGCAAGGTCGAGGCCGGTCTCGGGATCGGCTTCGTCGAAGACCCGACCTTCCCGGGCAACGATACGGTCGACCGGCACGTCGAGCTCTGTGGCGACCGCCTCGAAGATCGGGGTGATCGCCTTCTCCGCGGCCTCGATCGCCGCATTGCCCATCATGAGCGTCACCCGGCTGGAATAGCTCCCGAGGTCGACGGGCGTCGTGTCGGTATCGCCCACCTCGAGGGTCACGTCCTCAGGTTCGAGCCCGAAGACCTCGGCGACGATGGAGGCGAGGACCGTATCAGACCCTTGGCCGATCTCCGCCTCGCCACAGAAGACCGTGACGGACCCGGACCGATCGACCTTGAGTTGGACCTCCGAATGGGGCATGTCGTTCCAGTAGATCGGCAGGGCCGCGCCGGTGATGTAGGAGCCGACTGCGAAGCCCACCCCTTTCCCCTCGGGAAGAGTCGTCCGTTTCTCCGCCCAGTTCGAAGCCGCCAACACCTCGTTCGTGCACGCCTCGAGGCCGTTCGTCGTGATCTCCAGCCAGTTGACGGTCGTCTCGTACTCGCCGGTGAAGTTCCGCCGACGGAACTCGATCTGGTCCATCCCGAGGTCGTCGGCGAGGAGCCGGACGTGCCGCTCGAGCGCATAGCGGGGCTGGGGCGTCCCGTGTCCCCGTTTCGGCCCGCACGGCGGCTTGTTGGTGTTGACCCGAACGCCCCGGAACCGGTAATTCGGGATGCGATAGGTCACGGTCTGGAGGGCGCCGGTGTAGTAGGTGGTCGCCGGCCCGTAGGAGCCGTACCCGCCCCCGTCGAGGAACGACTTGAAATCCATGCCCGTGATCCGGCCGTCCCCATTGACGCCGGACTTGATCCACATCAGGACCGGGTGGCGGCCGCGGTGGGCGTAGAAGACCTCCTCGCGGGTCAGCGTGATCTTGACCGGGCGTCCACACGCCATGCTCAGTTTGGCCGCACAGATCTGGTGGGGGAACGGATCGGTCTTCCCACCGAACCCGCCGCCGACGGAATTGGCGTGCACGCGGATCCGCCGCTCCGGAATCTCGAGAGCCTTGGCCAGCTGGCGGTGAATATAGTGGGGCACCTGTGTCGAGGCCCATACCGTCAGCTTGCCCTGTCCGGGATCCCACGAGGCGACGGCCGAATGCTCCTCGAGCGCCAGGTGGGTGTTGCCCTGGTAGAAGAAGGTGTCCTCGCGCGTGTGGGCGGCGTCCTCGAAGGCGGAATCGACGTCGCCGAACTCAAGGGAGGCGAGCCGGTCGACGTTCCCCTCGCCCCCATGGTCCGCATGGATCGGATTATCGGTCGGGTCGAGCGCCTGATCGATCGAGGTGACCGGTTCGTACGGTTCGTATTCGACGGTGATCCGTTCGATGGCACGCTCGGCAGTCGGCTCGTCGACGGCCGCGATCGCCGCCACCGGTTCGCCCACGTAGCGGACCTTGTCTTGGGCCAGGGCCGTCTCGTCCTCGGCCGCGGGCATGATGCCGAACCGGTTGGGAACGTCCGCTCCGGTGATTACCGCGAGGACGCCCTCCATGGATTCGGCCCGGGAGGTATCGATCCGGACGATCCTGGCGTGGGCCTCCGGGCTCCGTTTGAGTTTGCCGTGGGCGAGTCGCCCCTCGTCGATGTCGTCCGCGTATTCGACCTGTCCGCGCACTTTGTCCCAGCTGTCGACACGAGTCCGTGGCTCCCCGATGACGTCGTAGTCGTCCGATTCGCCCGTTAGTTCGTGATCACTCTGGCTCATTGGTAGGGGACGCGACCGCGTCGATCGCCTGGATGATCTTCCGATACCCCGTACACCGACAGATGTTCCCCGAGATGGCATGGGTGATCTCGTCGCGGGTGGGGTCGTCGGTCGTCTCCAGGAAATGTTTCGCCGTCAACAGCATCCCCGGCGTGCAGTAACCACACTGGGCCGCTCCCCGTTCCGCGAAGGCGCGTTGGAGCGGATGGGGATCGGCTTCCCCGAGCCCTTCGACCGTTTCGACGCTCCGGCCGGCAACCTCGATGGCCAGCGTCAGGCAGGACAGTTCCGGTTCGCCGTCAACGAGGACGGTACAGGCACCACACTCGCCCAGTTCACACCCGTGGGTCGTCCCGGTGAGGCCCAGGTCCTCCCGGAGTACCTCCAGGAGGGTGGCGTTCGGGGCGACGGGGACGGTCCGCTCCTCGCCGTTGACGGAGAAACGAACCGTTGTCAAGGTACGACTCATTCCTGGTGGGATTACGATTTACACTGGTATAATACTATAGGATGATATTGGTGGTTGTTTACAAGGATTTATCGAATATTATCCTCTTTTCGTCCGCCACCGTCGGTGGGCCCCCGACATGGTCGAGCCCGAATCCGTTCGACGATTGCCGGCCCCGTGGGCGGGCCGGGGCGACCTCCGCGGTGCCGCCATCGGAGTACCCCCACGCCGATATCCGGTGTCGGTCCGGAGTCAGAACTCGTAATGAATCCAGAGGTCCTCGATCTTGCTCGCGTCGAACCAATGGGCCTCGCCCTTCGTCACGGCCTTCACCATCGGTTCACCCACGAACTCCGTGTTGTGCCGGTGGACCTCCGTCTCCTCGCCGGAATCGAACCGGATCTGGACCTCCCCGTAATCCTCGACGAGGTTCTTGAGCTGTTCGTACCGAGTGTCGCCGCGCATCGTCAATTGCATCGGGGATTCCATTATCGTGAGCACCCATTCGTCCGGTTTGTGCACCTAATACTTTAAACATCCCAACTCTCCGTGCCAAAGCACGGGGAAACTGAAGAAATACCCGAGGGCGCCGAGTCCCTCATGATTTCCTATTAAATATCCCCTAATGCTGAGGGTGTTCCTTTACAGGGATAGACGTGTAATAGGGTCCGCTCGGCCGCCCGGTGTTCCGCAGTTAAGGTCGTCGGTGTCCCGTTCCTGTCTAGCGGTTTCGATCGGCACGCAGTTAAACTTACCTGAATATTCAGGGTTGGTGTCAGGATGACAATACTCCGGGGGCCGGCCGTCCCGGCACGCCGATGGCAAAAGCTACATCCCACCGCTCGGACATGCTCGGCTATGGATGTCGCGTCAGATGCGACCGAGTTAGTCGGCGGCACGCCGCTCGTCCGGCTGGAAAGCTTTGCGGACAACCTCGTCGGCAAACTCGAGTCCGCAAACCCGCTGTCCTCGGTCAAGGACCGTATCGCCGTCGCGATGATCGAGGCCGCCGAGCGCGAGGGCCGAATCGATCCGGATTCGACGATCATCGAACCGACCAGTGGCAACACCGGGATCGGCCTCGCGTTCACCTGTGCGGCAAAGGGGTATGACCTCGTCCTCACGATGCCCGAATCGATGAGCATGGAACGGCGCACGCTCCTGAGCGCCTTCGGCGCCGAACTGGTACTCACGCCCGCCGATGATGGAATGGGTGGTGCGATCGATCGTGCGACCGAACTCGCCGACGTCACGGGGAACGCCTTCGTCCCCCAGCAGTTCGACAACCCGGCGAATCCGTCCATCCACCGGACCACCACGGGCCCGGAGATATTCGAGGCGACGGACGGCCAGGTCGACGTCTTCGTCGCCGGGGTCGGCACCGGTGGGACCATCACCGGGGTGACAGCCTACCTGAAGGAGGATGAGGGGCTGGAGGACCTCACCTCGATAGCGGTGGAACCCGAGGGGTCCGCCGTCCTCTCGGGCGAGGAACCGGGGAGCCACGCCATCCAGGGGATCGGGGCCGGGTTCGTCCCGGACGTGCTCCGCCGAGCCCTGATCGACGAGGTCCTGACCGTCACCGAGAGCGAGGCCAAACAAGCGACCCGCCGCCTCGCCCGCACCGAGGGTCTGTTGACCGGGATCTCCGCGGGTGCCGCCCTCTCGGCTGCCACCCGCGTCGCCACCCGCCCGAAACACGAGGACGACCTCGTCGTGGTGGTCCTGCCGGATACGGGCGAACGCTACCTCTCGACCGACCTCTTCGAGGTGTAACGGCCCTCCCGGTTCGTGAGGTTGATGAACGAACACGCCCAAGACAGTGTACCCACCCGGAGACATGACATATACCTACGCTGGCGACATCGAACGGGAACTGGTCGAGTCGTATCGAGCGGATGCCGAACCGTTTCTGACCGACACCTCGCGGACCTTCCCCGAACAGGCCCACCTCCGCGATGAGATCGACCTTCTCAAGAAACTGTTCTTCCCCCGGTATTGGAACGGCGGCGTCACCGACGATCCCGAACAAGTGCGTGATCACCTCGAAGCCCTGGGCTCGGTATTCGCCACCGGCATCGCCGCCTATTCGGGCGCCGAGGACGGCGAATTGGTCGACGCCGTGCTTTCGGAACTCCCGGCGATTCGACGCCGCCTCAAACGCGATGTCGAGGCGGCCTACAAAGGTGATCCCGCGGCGAAAAGCTACACCGAGATCATCCGATCATACCCGGGCTTCCTCGCCATGCTCGTCTACCGGGTCGCGCATTCACTGTACCAGCTCGGAGCCCCCGAATACGCCAGGGAGCTCACCGAACACGCGAAGACGGAGACCGGCATCGACATCCATCCGGGCGCCGAGATCGGCGAGTACTTCTTCATCGATCACGGGACCGGCGTGGTCATCGGCGAAACGGCGACGGTCGGGGATTGGACCCGGATCTATCAGAACGTCACCCTCGGGGCCCTCCACTTCGAGGAGGAAGAGGACGAGGAACACATGCTCGCCAAGGGCTACAAACGCCATCCCGACATCGGCGACAACGTGGTGATCGGGGCCGGATCGAACGTCCTCGGGCCCGTCACGATCGGCGATCACGTCAGTATCGGCGCCAACTCGTGGATCACCGACGACGTCCCGTCACGGACGTCCGTGTTCATCGCCGATCACCCGGAACACAAACGCAAGCCCAAGGAGTGACGAAGGGGCGGGAGCGAGAAATGGCGACGAGAACATGATAATCATACGGGCTCCAGAAACTACGTTTTAAAATTCCAATATAGAACTATTACTGTTTTATAATAACTATTGTATTTCCATCTCTATTTTTATAATGTGAATACTACTATCTATGGTAACTTAATATTTTCAAACTATTTGGATATTAATCGTGGAGTCAGGAAGGGAAACCAAGGCCTTCTGACAAAACTTATGACCACAAGCCGGGCACACCAGCCCATGTCGCCCTGTTCGCGACGACAACGCCTCCGGGCCGCGATCGGCACCGGCTCCCTGGCTCTCGCAGGAGGTGGTACGTTCGGCGGGCCGAGCTTCAAGGCCAATTACGGTCCGGGAACTTTCTTGTCTGAAACCGGTTTCTCTTCCAAAATAATGGCATATTTGACGATTATCCGGAGATAAGACGTAGATAGCGAAAGGGTTTATTATGTAAAATACCTGATATAGTCCCGAGCGGATTCGAACCGCTGTCCTGGGCTCGCCTCGGATTATTGATATATCAATAACCCTCCAAAGGCCCAGATGATTGGCCACTACACCACGGGACTTCAAAATGAAATATTGAGGCGTTACACAATAGGTTTTCTTTCCAAATTGAGCTAGTTCGGAATTTCGAGATGGCCGTACTCGACATTAATGTGACACTTTCGGCATAACGAAATTACCTTATCGAGATAGTGGGCCTCCTCAGAATGTTCGAATTTTCGAATAGGAGTGATATGGTGGACATCCGGGGATTGGCCGAGTTCTGATTCGTCCGATCCACAAATCTGGCATTCATAGCCATCCCTTTCGAGGGCCTGTTTTCGAACGTTCCACCATTTTCCGGCATACGTTTTAGGTCCACCTCGCCAAGCCGGATGAGCCTCCCCGATCCACTCATGGCTCATCCATTCTGAGTGACATTCTCGGGAGCAGAACCGGCCCACGGCATGATTTTGACTTTCATGATAATCGAGATCCGACTGCAATATCTCAAACTCTTTCCCACACTGCTCACAGTCCCGATCAACCCGCTCGATATCGTTCACCTCCCACGAGGCATCGCCGAGGAACTCGTCGCTTTCCTCGACACACGACGGACAGTACACGCCCTTCGCGTCCGAGGGATAGAACTCGAAGGTGCCACCGCAAAGCCGACACTCAGCGGTTTCCTTCGCGTCCTTCCAGTTGCCGTTGTTCGTGCCCGCGTTGTGGTTGCAGTCATAGCAGAACTTCCGTTGGGCCTTCGCAGGATAGAAGTCGGATCCACAGTCGACACAGGTCCGGTTGGGAAGCGGTTCACCGTGGACCTTGGTGTGGTGTTGGCGCATCCCCTGGCGGGTCTGTAGCATCTTTTCACAGGTCGGACAGCGCATTAATCCAACTAATTCAGAGTAAGAAATTTACCCTCGCCAAGCAGAGTGAAACTGATCGTTTCAGCGGATTGGCATCGGGTACCCGTGATGGTGGACGAAAAACGGCCGAATCCGTCGTCAGTCGTCGGCCGTCGGGGGCTCGAGGTGGGCGCACATGTCGGTGGCCGGATCGAAACAGTCGGGACACTCGCCCCGGCGGTCGATGATCGTGTCGAGCCGGTCGGCGACGGTCTCGTCGATGACGCTCTCGAGGTCGCGGGCTTCCTCGAGCGCCGAGCGCGCCCGGGCCTCGCCCCGCTCGGTGAGGGTCACGCCCTTGTATTTCTCGTGGTCGAGCAGGTCCTGCTCGGCGAGCTTCCCGATCATCTCGTTCGCCGAGGCCGGGCTCACGCCGAGCCGGTCGGCGATGGCGCCCGTCGACGCCGCCGGACCGTCGGTCCGCTGGACGAGGTAGATGGCCTTCAGGTACTGATCGGCGGTGTTCACGACACGGCCCTCCTCCGTGGCATCGGTCATAGTCGCTCCATGAGTTCGGTGACCTCCTCGACGCCGGCCGCCTCCTCCTCGCGGAGGGTTTCGAGCTCGGCGAGCAGCCGGTCGCGATCGATGCCGAAGTCCGATTCGCTGGTCTCCACCGCCTCGATGAGGTCGTCGTAGAACTTGTAGGCCGTTTCCTCGCCGGCGAGTTGGTCGTAGAGCACGCCGTCGAAGTCCTCCGGGCGGGTGCGCCCGTAGGTTTCCTCGACCAGGGATTCGATCTCGTCGAAGGGGACGCTTTCGGCGTCGAGTTCCTCGACGAGCGCCTCGAGCCGCTCGCGGTGGGCGGCGGACTCCCGGCTCGCCGCCTCGAGCAGGGCCGTCACCTCGTCGTCGAGCTCGGCCTCGCGCTCGTCGACGATCGACTGATAGTGATGGTAGGCCCGCGCCTCGACGAGCTCCTCGAGGTGGTGGTCCGAGGCCACCCGCTCGCCGACGCTCATCGGGACCTCCGGCCCGGAGCGTGGCGAGTGGATGGCATGGGCGTACTAGCTTACTTGAGTCGCGAGCGGATCCGCGTTTCGAGGTCGTCGCGGAGTTCCTCGACCTCGACCTCCTCGAGGACGGGGACGAAGAAGCCTTCGATCAGCATGTTTTTCGCTTGCTGTGGCGGGACGCCGCGGGTCATCATGTAGAGGAGGTCCTCCTGGTCGATCTGACCGACAGTCGCCGAGTGGCTCGCCTCCGTGTCGTGGTTGTTGATGATGAGCTTCGGGCTGGCGTCCGCCTCCGACTCGTCGGAGAGCATCAGCGTGTTCTCCCGCTGGTACGACGAGGTGTTCCAGGCCGATTTCTCGACGACCTGCGTGCCCTCGTAGACCGAACGGGCGGTGTCGTCGACCACGCCGCGGGTGACGAGGTCGGCCGTGGTATGTTCGCCCCGGTGCCAGACCCGCGAATCGAGGTCGAAGTGCTGGTCGTCATGGCCGAAGAAGGCGCCCACGATCTTCGTCTCGGAGCCGTCACCCTCGAGCTCGGTCCCGACGGCGGTCTTGGTGAGCCGCGAGCCGAGGTTGCCCTCGATCCAGTTGATCGTCCCGTAGGTGTCGGTGACGCCACGCTTGAGGGTGTAGTTGTAGGTCGACTGGCTGAGGTCCTGCAGCGACCCGTATTGGACGTAGGAGTTCTCGCCGGCCGCGATCTCGACGATACCGCTGTAGTAGCGGTCGCCCTCGACGTCGTCGCCGGTGTCCTGTCGCTCGAGGATCGTGGTCGAGGAGGACTCGCCAGTGACGACGAGTGTGTAGTTGAACAGCGACCGCGAGTTCATCGTCGTCCGGATGGCGACGTCCTCCGCGGCGACGCCGTCGGGGACGATCACGACGGTGCCCGTGGTGAACAGCGCGGTCGAGAGGGCCGTCAGCCGGTTTTCCTGTGGGTCGATGATCGACCCGAACCGCTCGCGGACGAGGTCCGGCTTCGCTTCGAGCGCCTCCGCGAAACTCAGGACCTCGACGTCGGCGGGGCCGACCTGGTCCTTTTCCTCGGCCTGGGTGAGCGGATCGACCAGGGCATCGAAGTCGAGCCCCTCGAGGTTGGTCCACC
>CAYOLR010000004.1:4188-35330 GCA_964404815.1 uncultured Halobacteriales archaeon | reverse complement strand
CGACCCGTCGTCGATCGCCGTCGTCCGTGCGAGCCCAGCCTCGTCTTGCTCCTCGCGGCTCATGGACACCCTCCTCGCGTACGGCTTCGACGGGACGGTCTATCCCGTCAACCCGAGCCGGGAGGAGGCCTGGGGGCGACGCTGCTATGATTCGATCGAGGACGTCCCTGAGGTGGTCGACCTGGCGGTCGTGAGCGTCCCGCGGGCCGTCGCCGTCGACGTTGTCCGGGCGGCCGCCGGGATGGGCGTCCCCGCCGCGCTCGTCATCTCGGCGGGGTTCGGCGAGGCCGACGACCGTGGCCGCGAACTCCAGGCGGACCTCGCCGAGATCGCCGACTCGAGCGGGATCCGGATCGCCGGCCCGAACTGTCTCGGGTTGGCGAACATGCGGAGCGGGACCGTACTGACACCCACCTGCTCGCGGCAACCCAGTCCGGGGAACATCGCCCTGATCAGCCAGTCGGGTGCGCTCGCCTTCACGACCTTCTACGAACGGGCCACCGACGAGGACATCCATTTTTCCCACATCATCTCCACCGGGAACGAGGCCGACCTCACCCTCGCCGATTACGTCGATTACCTCGCCGACGAACCCGCGGTGGACGTCATCTGTACGTACATCGAAGGGGTCGACGACGCCCGCCGGTTCGTCCGTGCGGCGGCCCGAGCCGTCCGTCAGGGGACCCCCGTGGTGACGGTCAAGGTTGGCCGGTCGGCCATGGCCGAGGCGGCCGCCCTCTCCCACACCGGCTCGATGACCGGCGACGACGCCGTCTGGGACGCCGCGCTCTCGGCGGCCGGGGTCCACCGGGTCACCGACCTCCCCGATCTCATCGCGTCGGCGAACGCCCTGTCGGCTTTCGAGCCCCCGGCCTCGAATCGGGTTTGCGTCCTCTCGACCAGCGGTGGCCTCGCGAGCCTGCTGGCCGACTTCGCGAGCACCAACGGGCTCGACTTGCCGGCCCTTTCACCCCAGACCGAACAGGCGCTGATCGACATGGAGGACTTGCTCACCTTCGGTGAACTGCCGAATCCGGTCGACATCCGCGGGTACGGGGCCGAGGTCCTCCCCGAGATCACCGACATCGTGTTCGCCGACGACCGGTTCGACGCCTATCTGGTGGCGATCGGCCTCTCGGCGGTCGACGACCGGGCCGAACAGGTGGCGGCCGACCTCGCCGCTATCGCCGAGCGCACGGACTACCCAGTGATGGTGTTGTGGACCGGACGGACGGAACCGGACGAACTCCCCGATCCCCAGCCCTACGAGGAACTCCGAACACACCTTCCCGTGTACTACGACCCGGAGCGGAGCATCGAAGCGCTGGCGACGCTTGCGGACGCAAACGGCTACCGGGAGCGAGCACGGGTACCCGCACCCCGACCCGAACCCGAGGAGGACCTTCCGGTCCCGTCGGATTCCCTTCTCACGTGGGAGCAGGCGACCCAAATCCTGGAATCGGCGGGCATCGAACCGATCGAAACCGTCCTCGTGACTGACCGGGACGCCGCCGGCAAAGCGGCGGCCGAACTCGGCTTCCCCGTCGTGATGAAGGTGGACTCGACGGACGTTCCCCATCGGAAGCGGGTGGGTGGCGTCGTTCTCGACGTCACCTCCCCGGCCGAGGCAAAAGCGGCGTACGATCGGATCATCGACCGGACGACCGACGCCGCGCCCGATGCCGAGATCGACGGCGTTCTCATCCAGCCCACGATCGAGGACGGCACCGAGGCGATCGTCGGGGTAACCCGAGATCCGGGGTTCGGCCCGGTCGTCTCGGTCGGATCGGGCGGCACGTTCGTGGAGGTCTTCGACGACCGGTCACTCCGCCTCGCGCCGGTCGAGACGTCCGAGGCGCTCGAGATGATCGAGGCGACCTCGTTATCCGAGCGGCTTTCACACGCCGAACGGGCGGCACTGGCGGACCTGGTGGCACGGGTAACCGAGGTCCCAGCACGGGTCCCGATCGCCGAACTCGACCTCAACCCCGTCATCGTGAACGGGGAGACGTGTTCGGTCGTGGACGTCTTGGTGGGGACAGCCTGAGCATCCGCAGGGTTATTGTCCGATCCGGGTGACTTCCCGGCATGGCCATTCTGGACAGCATCAGCCTCTCCGAACAACAGCGGCTGGTGCGCACGAGTATTCGAGATATCTGTGAGGAGTACGACCGGGCCTACTGGCGGGACCGGGCGGAGGCGGGCGAGTACCCCCACGAGTTCGTCGATACGTTGGCCGAGGGTGGCTGGATGGGGGCGCTGATCCCCGAGGAGTACGGTGGAGCGTCAATGACGACGAGCGAAGTGGTCGTCATGATGGAGGAAATCGCCGCCAACGGCGGCGGATTCGCGGCGGCCCAGGCGATCCACGGGGGGATCTACAACACGGTGCCGCTCGTGAAATATGCCGACGAGGCGCTCAAGGAGGACCTTCTCCCTCGGGTGGCCGACGGCGAGGCCTCGATCCAGGCCTTCGGCCTGACCGAACCGAACGCCGGCTCGGATTCGACGTCGATCGAAACCTTCGCCGACCGCGACGGCGACACTTACGTGGTCAACGGCCAGAAGATCTGGACCTCGCGTGTCGACGTCTCCGACTATCTGGTCCTCATCGCCCGGACCACGCCGAAGGCGGATGTCGAAAAACGCACCCGCGGCATCTCCATGTTCCTCGTCGACCTGGAGGACGCCTACGACCAGGGGGCCCTCGAGATCGAACAGATCCCTAAAACCGCGAGCGAGTTCGTCCACTCCTACGAGCTCTGGTTCGACGACCTCGAGGTCCCCGCCGCCAACCTCATCGGCGAGGAGGGTGAGGGCTTCTACCAGGTCCTGGACGGGCTCAACGAGGAACGGCTGGTCATCGCGGCCGAGTGTATCGGGCTCGGGGCGATCGCCCTCGAGCGGGGTGTAGCCTACGCCCAGGAACGTGAGGTGTTCGGCGGCCCGATCGGCCAGAACCAGGCCATACAACACCCGCTGGCCGAATCCTACGCCCACCTCCTGGCGGCGAAACAGGTGGTCTACGCGGCGGCCGACGTGCTGGACGATGTCTCCCGATCGGAGGCTGGCGCCAGGGCGAACACCGCGAAGTACCTGGCGGCCGAGGCGGCGTTCAAGGCGGCCGATGCCGCCGTGCAGACTCACGGAGGGTTCGGCGTCGCCCGGGAATACGATGTCGAGCGGTATTTCCGCGAGGCGAGGTTGACGCGGCTGGTCCCCATCACCCAACAGCTGGTCCTCAACTACCTGGGCGAGAACGTGTTGAACCTGCCACGGTCGTACTGAGCCTACACTGACTGGCGTGACGAACCCATCTCGCCGGGGGCGACGTATTTACCACTAACCAGACACAAATGTGGTGCAGCCATGGACGATCTCACGGCCTTCCAGCGGGATCTCCTCTACGTGATTCACGGGTTGGACGATCCGCACGGCCTCCTCGTCAAGGAGGAGCTCGAGGCATATTACGACGGGGAGATCAACCACGGGCGGCTCTACCCGAACCTCGACAAACTCGTGGCCAACGGACTGGTGAAAAAAGAGCAACAGGACCGGCGGACGAACGCCTATTCCCTAACCAGCCGGGGCCGACGCGAACTCGAAGCACGCCGCGAGTGGGAGGACGGGTTCGTTGAGGGAACGCTCGTCGAGGCGATCGACGGCTAGTCGACTCTGAGGGATTCCACGGCGTCTTCGTCGAGTTCGACGCCGAGACCCGGACCGTCCGGTGGTGGGATCAGCCCGCCGTCACGGACGTGAATGGCCCCGGGATTGGCCACGTACGGGCCGGCGATGTACTCCCCCGGGTCACCGATGTCGTCATCGAGGACGGCGAATTCGATCAACGAACAGGCACGGCTGGCGGCGGCGACGTGAAGGCTGGCGGCGTAATTGACCGCCGGCCCCAGGGCATGCGGGACGAGCCGTTTGTTGAACGCCTCGACGAGACTGGCGACCCGACGGGCACCGGTGATCCCGCCGGCATAATCGAGCGACGGTTGATAGATCTCGAGCGCGTTGGCCCGCAGGTGATCGACGGCCGGATAGTGTGGCGTGTGGGTCTGGTACCCGGAGATCGGCACCGACACCCGTCGGTTGAGTTCGGCCTGTCCCTCGATGTCGGTATGCGATATCGGTTCCTCGAACCAATGTAGCTCGTGCTCGCTCGCCGTCTTCGCGACGGCGAGCGCTTCGTCGAAGCTGTACGAGGTATTGGCGTCGATGGCGAGCCCAAATCCGTCGGGGATGTCGGCGGTAATCGTCCGAATGCGCTCCCGGTCGGCCGCGATGCCGAACCCGGCGCCGATCTTCATCGCCGCGAAACCCTTCTCGGCCAGCCAGTTCGCCGATTCCACGAGCTCGTCCGGGGTCTTCTCGACGGGGAAGGTCGCGTAGGCCGTGACGTCTCGTGACTGACCGCCGAGGAGCCGATAGACAGGTTGGCCAGCGGCCTTGCCGGCGATATCCCACAGGGCCTCGTCGATCGCCGACAGCGCCCCCCAGGCGCCCGCCCGCTTGACATGGACGTAGAGCTCGTGCCACCTGGCGGTGATGTCCCGCGGGTCCGAGCCGACGATATGGTCCGCCATGGCCTCGATGCTCTCGGCTAAAAACCGGTTGTGTTCGACGGACCGGTAGAACGACTCCCCGAAGCCCGTGATATCGGCATCGGTGTGGACCTTGACCAGGACCGAGCTGATCTCGATCGAACGTTCGTCCACTTCGGCCGGAAGGGAGGCGGCGTCGACGGCACTCCCCAGGACGATAGTCTCCACATCCGTGATTTGCATACGACGGCCTCGGCGGAACGGGGCTTGAACGCTACGAAAGTCCCTCACCGAAATGGTCAAGCGGGGCGGGATGCCGTGGCAGGCTGTGGAGTGGCGATACCCCAACACCGTGCTGGTGTTGTGCCTGGCGGCCTATTTCGCGATCCGGTTCGCCCAGCTCATCATCAGTCCGGTCATCCCGGTACTGATCAACGATTTCGGGATAACCCGTGCGGGGATCGGGATCGCGCTCACCGGCATGTGGGTGGTCTATGCCTTCTCGCAGCTCCCGAGCGGTGTCTTCGCCGATCACTACGGCGAACGACGCGTCGTCGTGCTATCGCTCGCGCTCGCGGGTGTCGCCATCGTGGCCGCCGCCGGTGCTCCCGTCTTTCCGGTCTTCTTCCTCTTCGTGCTGGTGCTCGGGGTCGGGGCCGGCCTCTATTATAACGCGGCCACGGCCCTCCTGACCCGGCTCCACGACCAGATCGGCCGGGCCGTCGGCACCCACCGTATCGGGAGTCAGGTGGCGGGGCTGTTGGCGCCGATCGTCGCGGCGGGGCTGATCGGCTTCGGCTGGCGGCCGACGCTGCTCGTCGGGGGTGCGATCCCCTTCGTCGTGCTGCTCGGGTTCGTTGGAATCGTCCGTCCCACCGAACCGGTGAACCCCGATGTTCGGCTCCGAAACACCGTTTCACTGGCCGTCCTGTGGCGGTTACTCCATCGCCCGCCGATCGCGTTCGCGACGGCGATCGCTGTCCTGGGCGAGTTCGCGATCCTGGCGACGATGTCGTTCCTTCCAACCTTTCTGGTTCAATACCACGGCTACTCACTCAGCCTCGCCGGCGTCCTGTTCTCCGGCTACTTCGCCGTCGTGGCGCTCGGGCAACCGGGGAGCGGGTGGCTCTCCGACCGGATCGGTCGTGATCCGGTCCTCGGCTTGACCATGCTTGCCGGCGTCATCGGGTTCACGTCCCTCGCGATCGGCCCGTCATCGCTCTACCTGGTGGCTCCGGCGGTGGCACTGGTCGGCGTGGGGATGAGTTGGGGTTCCCCGCTTCAGTCACGCGTTATGGACGACCTGGAGGACGAGGATCGGGGGGTCGGGTTCGGGTTGGTACGGACTCTCTACATCCTCCTGGGTGCGATGGGGAACACCGTTGTGGGGGCGACCGCGGATCTCTGGGGCTGGGGTGTCGCAATCGGCATTCTCGGGGCACTCCTGGCGCTCGCTGGCGGCCTCATTCTCGGGAACCGATTACTGGGGCTGGGTTGGTAGTCGGTCGGGGTCGGCGGGCATTCCGGTATCACGGAACGTATATTTGCCGGCCAGTCCACCGACCTTCCACAGATGCGTTTCTTCGAGGATATTCAGGTCGGCGAGTCAGCGACCATCGGGAGCTACACCGTCACCAGGGATGAGATCATCGAGTTCGCCGAGAAGTACGATCCCCAGCCGTTCCACGTGGACGAGGAGGCGGCCGAGGAGTCGATTTACGGCGGGCTGATCGCCAGTGGATGGCAGACCCTGGCGATCTGTATGCGCATGCTGGTCGACGAACTCGTGAGCGATCAGGCCAGCATGGGCGCGCGGGGGGCGGACGATCTCCGGTGGATCCGGCCGGTCCGGCCGGGGGATACGCTGTCGCTGACGACCGAGGTCCTGGACAAACGCCCATCCGAGCGAAATCCGGAGATCGGCGAGGTCGATACCGAGATCGTCGGGTACAACCAAAACGACGAGGCGGTCGTCCGGTGGATTGCCCTCGGGCTCGTCGCCCGCCGCGACGCGGCATGACCTTCCTCGATGACGTCACGGTCCTCGACCTGACGCAGGTGGTGGCCGGCTCCTTCGCTTCGATGTCGCTGGCCGACCTCGGTGCGGAGGTCATCAAAGTCGAACGGCCGGGCGCCGGTGACATCGGCCGATCAAACCCACCGTTCGTGGGCGATCAATCGTCCTATTTCGCCGCCGTCAACCGGAACAAACGCTCGATCGCGGTGGATCTCGAGGCCGACGCAGGCCGGGACCTCATCCTCGACCTCGGTCGGGACGCCGACGTGCTCGTAGAAAACCATCCCCCGGGTCGACTCGAGGGGTTCGGGCTGGGGTACGATGACCTCAGCGCCGTCAACCCCGGTATCGTCTACTGCTCGATCACGGGGTTCGGTCAGACCGGCCCCTACAAGGACATCCCCGCTCTCGACATGGTCGCTCAGGCGGTCTCCGGGCACATGAGCCTCACCGGTCCCGCCGACGGCCCGCCGTTCCGTGCCGGCCTCCCCATCGGGGACCTGACGGGGGCGTCGTATGCCGTCCAATCGATTTTGGCGGCGTTGTATCGACGGGAATCGACCGGTGAGGGCGAGTATATCGACGTTTCGATGACGGATTCACTCATCAGTTGGCTCACGGTCCGCGCCGGATACACTTTCGCGACGAACGAGGCGTATCCGCGCACCGGGAACGAGCTTCGGGAGTACGTTCCCTACAATGTCTACGAGACGGCCGACGGGTATCTTGCCGTCATCGTTGCGACCGACCGCCATTGGCGCCGCCTGTGCGAGGCCATCGATCGCCCCGAACTCGCGGAGGACGACCGGTTCGCGACCGTCGAGGCTCGTCGGGATCACCGGTCAGACGTCAACGAGGTGGTATCGGCCCGACTTTCCACGGGATCGGCCGACGAATGGTTCGATCGACTCGCAACGGAGGGGGTTCCATCGGCGCCCATCCGTGATACCCTGACCGTCTGGGAGGACGATCAGGTGGCGGCTCGGGACCTTCGCCGAACGATCTCGATCGACGACGCGGAGTTCTCGGCCATCGAATACCCGGCGAAGTTCGACCGCTCCGACCCCGATCTCCGGTACGGGGTTCCGTCCCTGGGCGAACACACGCGGGCGGTCCTCAGGGAGGCTGGCTACGACGACGCGACGGTCGAGCAGCTCATCGACGATGGGGTCGTCGAGGGGCCGGAATCGCGGTAGCGAAGTTAAAGGAATTTATACGTGGGTTGTGGAGTTTTTCGTGTATAATGGTGCGTGACCCGTTTTCTCGAAAGGCCGCACCAGATCTTCAGGACGTCCTTGCCGCATTGGACGACGCCGATTGCCGGGAAATCGTCCGGGAGCTCGACCAACCAATGACCGCGAGTGAAATATCAGAAGAGGCGGGGATTCCCCTCTCAACGACGTACCGGAAACTCGACCTTCTCAGCGAAGCCTCGTTGCTGGAGGAGCAAACGGAGATCCGCCAGGGTGGACATCATACCACGCGGTACTGGCTCGCGTTCGAGGAGGTCCGCATCAGTATGGACGAAGAACGAGAGTTCGAGGTGACGATCTCCCGACCGGCGCGAACGGCGGAGGAACAGCTAGCCCAGCTCTGGACGGAGGTGCGACGCGAGACATGAGCCAGATGACGACCTTCGTGGTGGCCTTGAAAACGGTCACGTTAGTCCTCGGGGGACTGATCACGTACTTCGCCTACAAGGCCTACCGGCGGACACGGGCCGCCCCTCTCAGATCACTAGCTATCGGCTTCGGCTTCGTCACGCTGGGGTCATTTATCGCCGGCGCCGTCGATCAGTTCGTCGCGTTTCCCCTTGGCACGGCGTTGATGGTGGAGAGCCTGTTGACGGCGATCGGATTTGGCGTCGTGCTCTACTCGCTCTATCACGATTGAGCGAGGGGTTTGCCACCGTCCAAACCGCTTTCTGCCAGGCCGACGATCAACGACCGATGCCAGCCGCGCTCTGTTTCGACATGTACGGGACGTTGTTCGACACCCAGAGTGTCGCGGAAGCCGTCCGCGACCGCGTCGATGCCCCGGACCCCGTCGTCGACGATTTGGTCCGGCTCTGGCGACAGAAACAGCTCCAGTACTCCTACCAAGTCGCGCTCATGGACGCCTACGAACCTTTCTGGGCGGTCACGGGCCACGCCCTCGACTACGCCCTCGAGTTCTATGGGATGGATCGGGACGCAGTCGACACGGATGGGATCCTCCAATCCTACGAGACGCTCAGCCCGCACGACGACGCCGTCGAGGCCCTCGAGGCGCTCACTGACGAACCCGTCAGCCTCTCGATACTCTCGAACGGCAACCCCGAAATGCTCCGGACGCTGGCCACGAACGCGGGCCTCGTTGACTATTTCGACGAAATCATCAGTGCCGACGAGGTGTCGACGTTCAAACCCAACCCGGCCGTCTACGAGAACGCGGCGGACCGCCTGGAGGAGCTCATCGGCGACTGCTGGTTGATCTCCTCGAACGCCTGGGACGTGGCCGGTGCCGCCCAAGCCGGGATGGGCGTCGCCTGGGTGAATCGTGCCAACGAACCGGCCGAGCGGATCGGTGGGCAGGCGACCGAGACGGTCGATTCGCTGGCGGACCTCCCCGACCTACTCTAGGCGGTTGTCGGGAGCCGATCGCCGACCCGATCGACGATCGTGTCAACCTCGTACTCGTCGGACGCTTTGTCGAACACCAACTCGTCATCGACGACGACCTTGAACACACCGCTGTCGCCGGTGACCAACGCGACTCGATCGACCCGTTCACCGTAGGTCTCTAGGATCGCGGATTGGACGTTTTGAGCGCGGGTCAGGAAGCCACAAGGGACGCAGTATTCGATCTCGATTGCGGCCATAGCAACCGGCGAAAGGGCCGCACGATATTTACGAGTTGGTCCGGCGGAAAGAACCGTGGCCTAATCCGAGTGGGTGGCCTCGGCGGAGGCGTCCTCGACGGCCAGCTCATAGAGGCTCTGGCGGGCGTCCGGGATGTAGATCTCTTCGGTGACGATACCGAGCTCTCTGAGTCGAACGAGGGCGTCACGAACCGTGCGTTGGGAGAGCATCGACCGCTCGACGATCTGTTTCTGGGTCAACCCGCCGTTGTATTCGAGGACCTTGTACACGAGTTTCGCGCTCGGCGGGACGTCTTCGATCGGGCGCTCGCTCATCAGCCTGATCGTTGATCTGAACCCACATAATAGGTCGAGTTACTGTGACGTAACTTCCGGTCGGGACAACTATCGGGCGGTTTAGCCTCGTTTCCAATCCCTTATACACCGAGCAAGGGTTGAGAGGGATAACTACCGACCCGCCAGGTCCCTTTCAACCCCGGGTCGAGGTGGACGACTCCATGGCACGATCGAGATTCCGTCCGTTAATGGTGCGAACGACGCTCGCCTTCGCAGGAATCGCCCTGATCCTGGGCCTGACGATCGCACCGAGCGTGACCCCTGTCAAGGCCGACGACGATAACGATCCGCGATTCGAGGTTTACGTCCCGAACCCGACGCTCCAACCTGGCGCGGATCAGACGGTCACGGTCAAACTGGTCAACGACGAGGAGGATGTCGACGAGAGCAATGAGAAAGCCCGCAACGTGAAGGTCAGGATGACGGCCGGAAAGACCCCGATAACGGTCAACTCCGGGACGGAACTGATCGGCGATATGCCGGACGGCGAGGTCAAGACAGTCTCGTTTGACGTGTCGGTCCCGGCGAACATCGACGCGGGGTCCTACGACCTCCCGATTGAACTCGAATACGAGTTCGAGGACGACGAGCGCGGCTCGAAGACCGTTCGACCCACCTTCCGGGTCAACGACCGTGCACGGTTCTCGGTCGTGTCGACCAACGCCGACGTCTCCGTCGGCGAGACCGGTCGCCTGAACGTTACCCTCGAGAACGTCGGGTCGCAAACGGCTTCGGGGGCGGCGGTCACCCTGAAATCCCTGAGCCAAGACGTCACGTTCGGGTCGGCAGAATCTGATAGTCGGTTCGCAGGGACCATTGACCCGGGCGAGCGGCGAACCGTCTCCTACCGGGTTTCGGTCGACAGCGCAGGTGATCCGCGGCCCTACTCGCTCGAGGCGACGGTCGATTACGAGGATGATGACGGGAACGAACGGGTGTCCCGGACGCTGAACGTCGGGCTTACGCCGTCAGCCGAGCAGCGCTTCGCCGTCACGGACGTGACGTCCAGCCTCAAAGTCGGCCACGAAGGGGTTCTCGCCGGCACGATCGAAAACCGCGGGCCCAATAACGTCTCGAACGCGGTCGTGGTCTTCTCGACGGACGACCCGAATATCGACCCAATCCAAACGGAATACGCCGTGGGGTCACTGGCCGCCGGGGAAACGGTCCCGTTCGAATTCCAGATCCTGACCACTGACGACGCCGGTTTCGGCCCCAGGCAGTTCACGGTCGAAGTCCAGTATCGCGACCGCCAGGACGAGCGACAAACCGGCGAACCGATCGACGTTCGAGCGATCGTCGATCGCGAGCAGGTGTTCCAGGTCACCGACGTCTCTGGGAACCTCCGAGTCGGGGAAGAGGGAACCCTCACGGGGACGCTCACGAACAACGGTGAGCAGCCGGTCCGGAACGCGGTCGTCATCTTCACCTCGGATAACCAGAACGTGAACCCGATCGACACGGAGTACCTCGTCGGCGACCTCGGCCCCGGCCAGTCGACGTCCTTTGACTTCGATATCGAGATCAGCGAAGATGCAGGGGACGGACCCCGACAGCTCTCGGTCGAGGTCCGCTACCGGGACGCCAACGACGACGTTCGGCGGAGCGATCCACTGGACGTCAAAACACGGGTCGCCCCCAAGCACGAGGTCTTCGAAGTAGAACCCACGGACAACGCCGTCACGGCTGGCGGGAGTGCAACGTTCACGATCCGTGTCACCAACGCTGGAAACGAAACGCTGAGCGATATTTCGGCGAAGCTTTTCACGGATGATCCCCTCTCATCCGACGACGATGAGGCATTCATCGATGCCCTGGAGCCGGGGGCGAGCCGGACCGTCACGTTCGGCCTGGCGGCGGCCGGCAGCGCCCTGACCAAGTCGTACCCCGTCTCCATCGACTTCCAGTACCAGGAACCCGATGGTGATACCAGACTCTCGGATACGTTCCGTGTCCCCGTTCAGGTCCAGGAGCCGACCCGCGAGGGCCCCCCGACGACCATCATCCTCGGCGCGGTGATCGTGGTCGTCCTCATCGGGGCGGTCGGATTCTATCTCTACCGGCAACGACAGTAGGATGGACATCGATCCCGTCGTTGAGCGCGCGAACGACCTCATCGTCGATCACCCCACCCGCGTCATCGTCGGGTTCCTCCTGGTCACGGTCGTCTTCACTGCGGGGTTGGGGAACATCGAAACCGAGGCGGGGACCCAACAGTTCGCCCAGGACATCCCTGCCCAGGAGGCGTTGCAGGACGTCAACCGCGAATTCGGGCCCACGTTTGCACCGGGGGCAGGCAGCACCCAGCTGATTCAGACGGGTGACAACGTCCTCGATCGCAAGGAGCTGCTCCGGATGTTGCAAGCCCAGGAACGGCTCGAGTCGACGGACGGTCTCCGGGTTTCGAGTATATCTAGTGCCGCCTCGATCGTCGCCCAGACGTTGGATCCGACTGCGACGTCCCTTGAGGATCAGATCCGTGCGGTCGAACGCGCCACGCCAACCGAAATCGACGCCGCGGTGCGGACAGCGGCAACAGAAAATGCCCGGTTCACGGGCCTGTTGAGCAATGACTTCAACCGGAAATCCGCCGCCGCGTCGGCGACCATCGGGGTGGTCCAACACGAGATACCGGCGGGATTGTCGACCGGTGCGGGGACGAGCGGGTCCAGCCCGCTCACCGGAATCCAACAGCGGGCGAAACGGGTAGTGAACACGGTCGGGGGCGAGATCCGCGTCTTCGGGACGGGAATCTTCGCCGCCGAGTTCTCGACCGTGATCTTCGATTCGATGATCCTCGTCATCCCCGCGGCGGTCATCTTCATCGTCCTCTTCCTCATCATCGCCTATCGCGACCTGGTCGACCTCTTGCTCGGGATGATCGCCCTTGGCATGGCGATCGTGTGGACGTTCGGGTTCATGGGGTTGGCGGGGATCCCGTTCAACCAAATGCTGATCGCGGTACCGCCACTCCTGCTGGCGGTCGGGATCGATTTCGGCATACACGCGGTCAATCGATATCGCGAGGAGCGGGAGCGGGGATACGATATCACCCGGTCAATGCGAATGACCGGAAGCCAACTCGTCGTGGCGTTCTTCATCGTCACCGGCACGACGGTAATCGGGTTCTCGGCCAACTTTTCCAGCGCGCTGGCCCCGATTCGCGACTTCGGGCTCGTCGCGAGCATCGGGATCATCTTCACCTTCCTCATCTTCGGTATCTTCCTCCCCTCGAGCAAGGTGGCCATCGACCGGCTCCGGATACGGTATCCGATCCCGACCTTCTCACAGACTCCGCTCGGAACTGAAGGATCGTTGCTCGGTCGAATCCTAAGTGGCGGTGTCGTCATCGCCAGGGTGGCCCCCGTCGTCTTTCTGGTTCTCGTATTGGTGTCGAGCGGGCTGTCGGCCTACTATGCTACTGGCGTCGATACGAGCTTCACCCAGGAGGATTTCCTGCCGCCGGAGGAATCACCTGACATCCTCTATGAACTCCCCGAGCCGTTCCGGCCGAACGAATACACCGTGGTCAGGGACCTCAACTTCCTCGAGGAGAACTTCGCCAGTGCCCAAGACGACACCGTGACGGTGTATGTCCAGGGTCCGATGCGGCGGGACTTTGCCTTGGAGATGCTCCATCGGGCGGGGAGCGACCCGCCGGCGTCATTCGTCAGCGAGGACCGCCAGGCCGACGCCTCGGGGATCATTTCGGTAATCCGCTCACAGGCAGACCGTGACTCAGACTTCCGGCGGGTGGTCGAGCGGAACGACCGGAACGACAACGGCATTCCCGACGAGAACCTCGGCACGGTCTACGACGCCCTGTTCGACACCTCGGCGAGGGGCGATGCCATCAACTACCTGACGGCGGACCGCCGAAGTACCCGCGTCGTCTATTCGGTCAAGAGTACCGCGAGCCAGTCCGAGATCACGGCGGACGCCAGGGTGGTGGCCGATCGGGTGCGGTACGATTCGACCGCCACGGGCAATACCGTCGTTTTTCAGGCGATCGCGGACCTCATCTTCCAGTCGGCGTTAGTCAGCCTTCTCCTCGCCCTGGTCGGTACGATGATCTTTCTGTTGATTATTTATCGGCTCCTGGAGGGGTGGGCGTCGCTCGGCATCGCGAACGCCGTTCCCATCCTCGTCACGGTGACGTTCATTGCGGGGACGATGCGCCTGGCCGGCATCTCGTTCAACGCCTTTACGGCAACCATCCTCGCGATCACGATCGGCCTCGGGATCGACTACTCGGTTCACGTCACCCACCGGTTTGCCGATGAATACCGGGAGCATCGGGACACCATGCCGGCCCTCACCCGGACCGTTCGTGGGACGGGCGGTGCCCTCACCGGGAGCATGCTCACCACGGTCTTCGGAATCGGTGTGCTGGTCCTCGCGGTGTTCCCGGCGATCGGACAGTTCGGACTCCTGACCAGCCTGTCCGTGTTATACTCGTATCTCTCGTCGCTTGTCGTCCTCCCCCCGGTCCTGGCGATCTGGGCGCGGTTCGTCTAGGCCGGGCCCGCCCCGTTCTCCTCGGAGGTGAGGCGACGTTCAAGGAACAGAACGCCGACGGCCAGGACGCCGCACATGCCGATCAGCGTCGGCCAGAGGAGCGGTTCCATCCCGGCGTCGAAGAAGGCGCCGCCGATGAGGGGACCGATCCCGAACCCGAGACGTTTCGCGATCTCAACCACTGATAGCTGCGAGCCGCGTTCGGCGGCCGAGCCGAGGTCGCTGGCGATGGCGGTGGCCAAGGGCGAGTGCAGGATCTCACCGAGGGTCCGGAGTACCAGGAAGGCGCCGACCATCGCGATCCCGACGATCTTCGGCACGCCGTGGGCGAGGATGATGGCCACGAAGCTCGCGGCCCAGAAGCCGGTCGAGAGGAGCAGTCCGCGGGTCCGCCGCCAACGGGATACCCACGACACGATGGGGAGTTGGAGCAGGACGATCACCAGCGGATTGAGCACGAAGAGGGTTCCCAATTGCTCGCTAGAGAGCCCGAGTGATTCGGTCGCGAACACCGGAACGGTCGATTGCATCTGTGCGTAAGCGATGGCGAAGATCACGTTCAGGACGGCGAGGTGTACCAGCCGCGGTTCGCCGACGGTCCGACTCCACTGGGCGAGTTCAGCCCGGAACGCTTGAGCCGGTCCCGAGGAGACCGTTCGTGGAAGCAAGAGGAACAGTGCGATCGCAACGATTCCGGAGGTCGCCCCGTCGACGATGAACACCGCGACGTTAGCGATGCTGTAGAGGACGCCCCCCGTCACGAACCCCAGGCCGAAGCCCAGGTTGTTCGCGACCTTGAGGAGGCCATAGGCCCGTTCCCGGTCCTCGCCCGCCGTGAGGTCCGCAACCATCGCATGGCTCGCCGGGGTGTAGAGCCCGGCCACCAGCCCGGCCGCGGTGGCGACGACGGCAAACCCGATCGCGCTCCGGACAACGGCATACGACGCGAGGGCGATCGCTGAGAGGCCCATACTCGCGACCATCACCCGATCCCGCCCGATCCGGTCGGCCAGGTACCCGCCGGCCGCCGTGCCGACACCCCGGGCGATGCTGTTCGCGAACAGCCCGGCACCGATGAGGGTGAACGCGATACCGAGTTCGCTCACGAAATAGACCGTGGCGAAGGGGTAGACCACACCGCTCCCGAAGACGTTCACGAACTGCCCGATGGAGACGACGTACACGGGTCGGCCGAACCCTCCGAGCTGCCGATCCAGCACGCGCCGGAGCCGTCCCACCGGGTCCATGGCGGGGGATTCCAGGCCCGACCGACTTGAGCGGTGCCATTCGGGGATCGTGGGTGGTTAAATACCCCCGACCGATGTGATCGGATATGGAACGGGTGGACGTCGCCGTCGTGGGCGGCGGTCCGGCAGGGTCTTCGGCCGCCAGGGCGGCTGCCAACGGTGGCGCCGAGGTGGTCGTCTTCGAGAAGGGCGTTCCCCGGGAAGACCGCGAGGACGTCGGCCCGGACTCGACGGACGCGGCGGGTATTCTGGACTACTGGGTGGATCTCATGGGGTTTGCCCCCGACGAGATCCCGGACGAGCTCATCTATCAGGTCCTCGATCACGCCGAGTTCATCGGCCCCACCGAACGGGTGGAAATCGCGAGCACCGGCATCCCCTCCTCCTATCCGGCATTCGGGTTTACCTACGATCGGGCCGGGTTCGACGACTGGCTCCGCGACCGGGCGGAGACCGCGGGCGCGACCTACCGAACGGGGACAAGCGTCAAGTCGGCCGAGACGACGCTCAACGGACGGCCCACGCATACCCTCACGCTGGGAGACGGGACTGAACTCGAGGCCGCCTTCCTGATCCTCGCCGACGGCCCCCAACGTACCGTCACCATGGGCGTCCTCGATCAGTTCCTCCCCGAGGGTCGGGCGTCTGGGGCGCTCGGTGCGACCAAGGCGAACCACATCGCCTATCAGGAGTACCGCCGGTTTCCCGAGGAGCTGTTCGAGGCCGACGCCATCAAGTTCTGGTGGGGATACATGCCGGGCGAGACGGCCTACCCCTGGATTTTCCCCAACGAGAAGCCGGTGGCTCGCGTCGGCCTGACGATGCCGATCGATCTCGACCTCTCATCGGTCAGGAACCGGTCGGCCTATCGGCTGCTGGATCCCGAGGACGAACGGGTCCCGTCCGGTCGTGAATACCTCGAACGGCTGCTCGAGATGGAATACGGCGACCGGTATTCACTCGCCGACTTCCCCCTCGTCGAGGACCGGGGGAAACGTGACGGGACCGAGACCTATCCGATCTCGTCGACCCGCCCGATCGATTCGCCGACCGGGGCCAACATCGCCGTGACCGGTGGCGCCATGGGGGCGACCTCGGCGTTCCACGAGGGCGGCGGTCACGTCGCCATCCGAACCGGCGCGATCGCGGGCGAACTCGCGGCGGACGGGTCACTTTCCGGGTACAACCGGGCGTGGAAACGGGCGATCGGTGACGAGATCCTGCGGAACGTCGCCATGGCCCTCCTCGTCGCGGACTACGGCCCCGACGACTGGGACCGGGCGTTCAGCGTGGCAAACCGGTTCATCGACGCGGGCGTCGAGGACGGCATATCGATGCTCAACGGGACGATGGCCGCCGGTGTGGCCGGCCTCAGGATCGCGGCTCGGTATCAGTGGAACAAGTTCCGCAACCGCAACGGCCGGTACGTGCAGATCAAGGAGCGGGAGTACTCTGTCTGAGGCCGACCCGCATCGCTCAAGGCTCCCCCCGGCGAGTGGGTCGTATGGCTCACACTTTCGATCCAGCCAACGCCGCCCGGCTGGAGGACGTCTCCCGCTATCGCTTCTGTTCGCGGGACGAGCTGGTCGCCGCTGTCGACGCGGGACCGGCCGATACCGTCCTGGATCTCGGGAGCGGAACGGGGTTCTATACCAGCGATCTCGCGCCGTTCGTCGACCGCCTCATCGGGGTCGATATCCAACCCGTCATGCACCAGTACTACCTCGAGTCGGACGTCCCGGAGAACGTCTCGTTGGTTTCCGGGGATATCGACCGGCTTTCACTCCGCTCGGATTCCGTCGACATCGCGTTTTCAACGATGACGTTCCACGAGTTCGCGACGGAGGCGGGGCTCGCTGAGGTGGCCCGCGTCCTCCGACCCTCCGGTCGATTCGTGAACGTGGACTGGTCGGCCGCGGGTCGGTCCGAAGCCGGCCCGCCCCTCGGCGAGCGCCACGACACCGAGTCGGCCTCGGCTGCGGTGGCGGCGGCCGGGTTCGAGGTCATCAAGGCGGTCGAACGACCAGAAACGTTTCTGCACGTCGCCAGGCGACCGGCCTGATCACTCGGCGAACTCCCGACCCATCTCGATCTCCCACTCGAGGTAGGATTCCATCGCGGGCTCCCCCTGATCCCACGGCTTCTCGAAATCGTCACGGACCTCGGCTTCGGGTCGCCCGGACCCGACGGGATACCCCGCAGCGGCCCATTCGTCGACGCCGCCATCGAGGATCGGAACGCGTCGGTTTCGGTCCCATCCGATGGCCGCGGCCGCCAACGCCGAAATCGAGCCGTCACGGCAGACGAGAACCGGCTCATCGCCGTCGTCGATCACCGATTCGACCTCGTACCGATCGATCCATCGTGCCCCGGGGACGTGCCGGTCGGCGAACCGCCAGCTGGCGTCGATGTCGAGCACTCTGGTTGAATCACGATCCATCGCCGCGTCGAGGGTCGCCGGATCGAGGCGATCGATGTATTCCTCGAGTCCGTCATCGCCGAGCGATTCCACCTCGTCAGTCCCGCCGTCGAGTGGGCGATCCGCCGCCGTCCAGGCTTCGATACCACCATCGAGGACAGCGAGATCGTCGAATCCCATCTCGGCGAACCAGTACGCCGTGACGGCGGCTCGGACGTGGGTTTCAGAGACGAACACGATACTCGCGGGGGTTACCGGGAAGTGTTCGTCGGTGGTCTGTATCGCCTGACCACCGGGGATCGACCGGGTTCCGGGGATGTGGCCCTCCCGATATTCGACTGTCGACCTGACGTCGACCGCATATATTGCGGCTTCCGACTCCCGGCGACGCGCGAACTCATCGATCGAGAGACGCGGAATGCCGTGTTCGGCTAACAGCTCGTCGGCGAAGGCCTCGAGTTCGGCCCGTTGGTCGGCATCGAGGTCGGGTTCGATCACGTGGCGATCCGCGCCGCGTTCGACATCGAAGCCGGCGAGCTGCCACCCCATCGTCCCGTTTTCCAGCTCGTAGACGTTGTCGAGCCCCATCCGCTTGAGCGTCGCCGTCCCGATGATACTCCGGGTGCGCCCGGCGCAATTGACGACGACCGGCTGGTCATCGTCCCTGAGGGCCGGGAGGTTACGGGCGAGGTTCACCCCTTCGAGATTGACGGCGTCAGGGATCGCCGCACTCCGATACTCCTCGGGCGTCCTGACGTCGGCCACGAGAACGTCCCGTTCGTCCCGGAGGTCATCGAACTCGTCGGGGGAGAGGGCGGGGACATCGCGTTCGACGTGAACCCGTTCCCCGAACCGCTTGCTTGGGACGTTGAACGCCGTGTTCGGGACGTCGTCGATCGCCTCGATCATCGGCCGATCCTCGGACCGCCAGGCGGCCATGCCACCCTCAAGGAAGTCGACGGTCTCGTACCCAAGGAATTCGTGCCAGGCCGCATCACGGGGTCCCCGATCGCCCGTCCGGTCGACGAGGATCACCTGGATCGACCGGTCGGGAACCAGTTGCGGGAGCCGGTGTTCGAGTTCGCGACGGGGCACCCGCGTCGCCCACTCGATGTGTCCCTCCGTGTAGTCGAGTTTCGGCCGGATATCGAGTACCGCGACGGGCGTTGAATCCTGGAGGCGATCGTGAACGACGGCTGGGGCGAGCTCGGTCGGCATGCCAATAGCCTGGGCAAGGGGCGGATATTAACGCTCTGGGTTAGCCCGTCCGCCAGGGTTGGAGGTCGGCTGACGTGAGGATCAGCCAGATCCCGATCGTGCCAGAGATCACCTCGATGATGAACCCGAGCGTGAGCACCGGCAGGAGGAGGCCAAGCGGGGGCGAGCCGACCGCCACCAGGACCCATAGCCCGACGGTGAGGCCCAGGAGCACAACCGGTGCGACGAGGAAGCCGACACCGAGGCGGAACCGCCTGGATCTGGTGGCGAACGGGGCGCGCATCACGTTCACCAGGTTGCCCAGACCAAAGGTGTTTGGCGAATCCTCTCGGGAAGGCAACAGCTATTCACGCTGACATGGTAGGCTCAGCATGAATCTTCCGGCAATCGGTCTCCTCGACGGGCTGTCGTTCCTCGAAACGGCGATACTCGTCCTCGGCGGTTCGCTCCTCGGGGCATTAGTAATCGAGTTCATCGGCGTCAAGGCAGTCAGACGGATGGTGGGCAGGACGGCGAGCAGTATCGACGATATCCTCGTCGAGGAGCTTCGACTCCCGATCGTGGTGACCGTCGCCCTCTTCGGCATCCTGCTGTTCGCTCGGTCGCCAGCAGCTGCCACGTCCGCGATGGGGATCGAACTCTCAACGCTCCCGTTGGGACAGACGGCCCTTTCCGTGATCATCGTGGCCTGGGCTCGGGCACTCAACCGGTTCGTGAACCGGGCGGTGGAGGCCCTCGAAACGGAGGGAACGCATTACGAGTTCGCCCCGGTGTTCTCGAACGTCTGGACGCTCGTCATGGTGTTCGGGGCGGGCGCGACGCTCCTCATGCTCTGGAACATCGAAATCACGCCGCTCCTCGGGGCGGCGGGGATCGCCGGCGTCGCGATCGGCTTCGCCGCCAAGGATACGGTCGCGAACTTCTTCGGCGGAATGGCGCTGTATTTCGATGACACCTACAAGATCGGGGACTTCGTCGTCCTCGAGAGCGGCGAAGCCGGGACGGTCGTCGAGGTGGGGATCCGAAGCACGACCATCCTCACCCGCGCGGAGACGCTCGTCACCATCCCCAACGCACTGCTGAACGCGAGCAAAGTCACGAACGAATCCGCCCCATCCCGGCGGAAACGGATCAAACTCCCCATCGGTGTGGCCTACGGGACCGATGTCGACGAGCTCGAGGCCATCCTATTGGGGGCAGCGGAGGCCGAGGAGCTGGTCCTCGAGACGCCGAAACCCCGGGCACGGTTTCGCGGATTCGGCGAGTCCGCCCTCGAGTACGAGCTGTTGGGATGGGTGGGCGGCCCGACACGCGAGGGGAAAGCCCGCCATCGGCTCAACAGGGATATCTATTCCCGCCTTGCCGAGGCCGAAATCGAGATCCCGTTCCCGATTCGCGATATCCGGGTGGCTACCGATCCGGCCCCGACGACCGTGTCAGGTGGCGATATGGAATCCCAGATAAGCTAGCTCCGTCCGGCGGTTTCCGGCCGATCCGGGTAAGTAAGTCTTATATAGAAGTATAATCAATCATTTGATGACCATGAGCCAACGCATGCAAGGCCAGCCCATGCTGATTCTCGGTGAGGATTCTCAGCGCGTCAAGGACAAAGACGCCCAATCGCACAACATCCGAGCGGCACGGGCCGTTGCCGATGCCGTCCGGTCCACACTCGGGCCGAAGGGCATGGACAAAATGCTCGTCGACTCCCTCGGCGACGTCACCATCACGAACGACGGGGTAACGATCCTCGAAGAGATGGACATCGACAACCCCACGGCGTCGATGATCGTCGAGGTCGCCGAGACCCAGGAGGACGAGGCCGGTGACGGGACGACCACCGCCGTTGCCCTCTCCGGCGAACTCCTGAAGAACGCCGAGGAACTCCTCGAGCAGGACATCCACCCCACGGCCATCATTCGGGGCTACTCGATGGCCAGCGAGTTCGCCCGAGCCGAACTCGACGACATCTCCCAGGCCATCGACACGGATGACGCCGAGACCCTTCGGAAGGTCGCAGAGACCAGCATGACCGGCAAGGGGGCGGAGACCAACAAGGAGCTCCTGAGCGACCTCATCGTCGACGCGATCCGGCAGGTCACCATCGAGGGTCCCGCCGGCGAGCCGGTCGTCGACCTCGAGTACATTAACATCGAGACCCAGACCGGCCGGGGCGTGAACGAGTCGACGCTCCTCTCCGGGGCGGTCGTCGACAAGGACCCCGTTCACGACGACATGCCCACGTCGGTCGAGGACGCGAACATTCTCCTGCTCCGCGAGCCGATCGAGGTCGAGGAGGCCGATGCCGATACCCAGATAAGTATCGACGACCCGAGCCAACTCCAGCAGTTCCTCGACCAGGAGGAGGAGCAGCTCCAGGACAAGGTCGAACAGATCGCCGATGCCGGCGCGAACGTCGTCTTCTGCCAGAAGGGTATCGACGATCTCGCCCAGTTTTATCTTGCCAAGAAAGGCATCCTGGCCGTCCGTCGGGCCAAAAAGAGCGATATCGAGTTCATGTCCGAGGTCCTCGGCGCGAACATCGTCTCCGATCTCGACGATCTCGACGCCGCCGACCTCGGCCACGGTTCGGTGCGGCGCGACGCCGAGGACGAACTCTTCTATGTCGAGGGCGAGGATGCCCATGGCGTCACCCTCCTGCTCCGGGGGGCCACCGAACATGTCGTCGACGAGATCGAACGCGGTGTCAACGACGCTCTGGACGTGGTCTCACAGGCCGCTACGGACGGACGGGTCCTCGCCGGTGGGGGCGCGATCGAGATCGAACTCGCTTCGCGCGTCCGCGATTACGCCGACAGCGTCGAGGGGCGGGAACAGCTCGCCGTCGAAGCGTTCGCCGACTCCCTCGAGCTCGTTCCGCGGGTGCTGGCCGACAACGCCGGTCTCGATCCGATCGACACGCTGGTCGACCTCCGATCCGCCCACGATGATGGCGAGGTACTCGCCGGCCTCGACGTGTTCACCGGAAAGGTCGTGAATACGTTCGAAGCGGGCGTCGTCGAAACCGCCGCAGCGAAGGGGCAGGCCCTCTCTTCCGCGACGGAGGCGGCCAACCTCATCCTCAAGATCGACGACATCATCTCCGCCGGCGACCTCTCCACCGAGGGCGAAGACGACGGCGGCGGTGCCCCCGGTGGCGGTATGGGCGGCATGGGCGGTATGGGTGGTATGGGCGGCATGGGCGGCGCGATGTAAGCCCGGTCGACTGCCCTACCTGACCCCGACTACGGATCGCCGTCTTACCCCTCGGACTCTTCTGCGGTTTCCAACCGATCGGCCTCGAGGTCGAACTCCGTCGTCAGCCCTTGGCGGTTGAACGCTTCAACGATGGCGTCGATGGTCTCGGCGTCCCTGACCGGCTCCACCAATGGAGTGTTCGACGCGACCGTTCCCGGGTCGAAATAGAAGGTAACGGTACTGGTCGGCGTGAGCTCCAGCGATCGGTTACCGGACCGGATTTCGTGGACGCCGGCGACCCCTCGAGCAGCCTCGACCGGGAGCCGGCTGGCTTCGGTATTGACGGCCGCAAGGACGGTTTCCATTTCGTCCCTGATCCGCGGCGTGATCCCCCAGGCGCCGTGCAGGCCCCCGTCCCGGGCCACCCGGGCAATGCTCTCGTTGAGTTCATCGATCGTCAGTTCGCCGTCGGAGCCGAAGCCGAACACCCCGAGGGCGGTGTCGACGTCGAGGTCGTCGAGCGTGACGAGCCCCATCGCGTCTGAAACCGGGCTTTGCAGTCCCGGTTCGTGGCCACGGGCCAGCGCGTCGCCGCCCGAATCAGTCCCGACGACGAGATCGATGTCGAGCGCCTCGCAGGCCGCCGCCAGCCCGTCGATCATCGGGCGGATACCGTGCGACGAGTCAAGGAGGATGACCCGGTCGCCGGTCACCTCGGCGACCTTGGATTCGCTGAAGCGGACGCCATCGATCGATCTCGTGTCAGGGGTGGCCCAACCGACGGTGTCGGTGATCGGCTCGAGATCGCGGATCTCGTCGAAGGGCCGTGGGCCAACGATCGGATCCTCCGGGGCCGGTTCCCAGGCCACCCCGCCGAGCACGGTCTCGACGCCGTGGTCTTCGAGGAGTCGAGCGGTGGGGATTGCCCCGACGACGTCACCGCTCCCGCCGATCCCCCAGACCAGGGCTCGGTTCCGGTCGAAGGCATCTTCCAGCGTTCTCATGCGGTTCGTCTCGGTGAGGCGGCCACTTAGACCACGCGGCCGCCGGAGCCCGGGGTGGACCCGTTTTCGTTTTAAGGCCACACCCCGTCTCGGACGCATATGTTTACGGCGGCCCATGTCGCGCCCGAGGGCGACAGCACCCTCGCTCGAGTCGCGGCCACCGCCGCCGATATGGGCTATTCAGGGGTCGTCGTCCGGAACCACGGCGACACCCCTCCTGAGGACCCACCGGAGGGCATCCAGGATCGATACGGGGTCGACGTGGTCGACGGCGTGGAGATCAGGGCGGAGACGCCGAGTCGGGCCTCGGGCTTTCTGGGGTCCCACCGGCCCCGAACGACCATCGTCCTCGTCCACGGATCCGATCCGGCAATGAACGCCTTCGCGGTCGGGCAGGAGGCCGTAGATGTACTCGCCCATCCGATGCGCGGTGACGGTGATCTCAATCACGTTCTCGTCCGGCAGGCTGCCGAAAACGGCGTCCGCCTCGAGTTCGATCTCTCACCCGTCCTGCGGTCGGAAGGGCCACACCGGAGTCGGGCCATCCGGAAGCTCGGAAAGCTCGCCGAGCTAACAGAGAAATTCGACGCGCCGGCCGTTGTTGGCACCGACCCGTATTCGCACCTCCAGCTCCGGTCCCCCAGAGACCTGATCGCCCTGGGGGAATCGATCGGCCTTGACCCTGACCTGATCGAATCCGGGCTAGCCGAATGGGGTCGGTTGACTCGGCGGAATCGCGATCGGTTGGATGATTCGTTCGTCGCACCGGGCGTCGAGCGGGGACGGTACGACGAACCATGAAGCACCTCCCCAAACACCTCCAACCCCGATACCGGTACCTGGCTGTCAAGATCGAGTCCTGGCCGGACGAGGCCGTCGACAGGTCAGCCTTCGAGTCTGCCGTTCGCGAGTCGCTCACCGAGTTGTACGGGGACGTCGGCGAAGCGGGTACTGACCTGTCGGTCGTCCGGTTCCGGTTCGAGGAAGGGGTCGGCGACGCGATCGTCCGGACCCGGCGCGGACGAACCGACCGGACACGGGCCGCGATCGCATGTATGTCGACGATCGATGGGGCGCCGATCGGCCTCTTCGTGGCCGGTATCAGCGGTACCGTACGTGCGTGTTCGGAAAAGTATATAGGCGAACGACCGGAAATCACTAGCGAGAGAAACGTCGTGTACGGGAGCGCGCAGCGGATCGCGTGGTGTCGCGATGACCGGGTCGACATCCGGACCGATGGGGCGTTCACTGGCGCGACAAACCTCGATCTTGAGTAACTATGCAGGGACAAGCCCAACAGCAGGCCTACGACCGCGGAATCACGATCTTCTCGCCCGACGGGCGGCTGTATCAGGTGGAATACGCCCGCGAGGCGGTCAAACGTGGCACCGCAAGCATCGGGATTCGAACTGACGAGGGGGTCGTTCTGGCGGTCGACAAGCGCATCCGGTCACCCCTCATGGAGCGGTCGTCCGTCGAGAAGATCCACAAGGCGGATGACCACATCGGCATCGCGAGCGCGGGGCACGTGGCCGATGCCAGGCAGCTCATCGACTTCGCGAGACAACAGTCCCAGATCAACCGCCTCCGCTACGAGGAACCCATTGGGGTCGAGACCCTGACCAAGGCCGTCACGGACCACATCCAGCAGTACACCCAGCTCGGCGGAGCCCGACCGTTCGGCGTGGCCCTCATCATCGGGGGCATCGAGGACGGCGAACCCCGCCTCTACGAGACCGACCCCAGCGGGACTCCCTACGAGTGGAAGGCGCTCGCGATCGGCGCCGACCGGAGCGACATCCAGGAATACCTCGAGGAGAACTACTCCGACGACCTCACCCTCGACGGTGGTGTCGACCTCGCGTTGAAGGCCCTCGCTTCGATCAACGATAACCAGCTCAGCCAGAAGAACGTCGGCGTCGCGACCATCGACGTGGAGACGACGACCTTCGATGAGCTGTCCGACGACGTCGTCCGCGACCACCTGGCCGAACTGGACATCCTCGAAGACGAGGAATAACGTCCCGGTCCCGATCGGACAAATCGTTTTCTCGCCCGCGGTCGTACGGGGACTATGTCATCGGCCTTTCTTGAAGGGGAGACGGTCTCCCTCACCCCGGTCGAATCCGACGACCTGTCGTTCATTCGTGACGGCCTCAACCATCCAGCCGTCTGGCGGACCGTCGGCGGCCAGGCCCTGCCGACCAACCTCGACACCGAACGGGCGTTCTACGAGGAGGCGACCCACGATGACGACGTCGTCCCACTCCTCATTACCGTCGACGGAACCAGAGTCGGGGTGATCGAGCTCTCGGCGATCGACTGGGTCAGGGGAGTTGCGGAGGTCAGCTACTGGGTCCATCCCGATCGCCAGCGGGAGGGCATCGCCTCCGACGCGCTGAACACCGTGGTCGGGTACGCCTTCGGCGATCTCAGGCTCCGTAAGCTGTCGGCGGAGGTGGCCGTCACCAACCGGGCGTCACGGCGAACCGTCGAGTCCGCCGGCTTCGAGCAGGAGGGAACCCTGGTCGCCGAGGAGTTCGTCGACGGTGAACCGGTCGACGTCATCAGGTACGGGTTGGTCGCCGCCGAGCGGTAATCGGGAAACACCTTTTTAGTGAGCGGCGTAATTCCGAAGCATGATCTCCCTCGACGAAGCCGTGACGGCGCGTCTTGAGTCTCACGGGACGCGGTTCGAGGTACTGGTCGACCCGGACGCCGCCCTTGCCATCAAACGAGGCGAATTCGAGGGGGAGCTCGAGGACGTCATCGCCGCGGAAGACGTCTTCGAGGACGCCTCGCGGGGCGACCGACCCGCCGAGAACGATCTCGAAACCGTCTTCGGGACGACCGACCCGCTCGAGATCATCCCGGAAGTGATCGAGCGGGGAGAGATCCAGATCACCGCCGAACAGCGCCGGGAGATGCAGGAACAGAAGCGGCGGAACCTGATCAACCAGATCGCCAGAAACGCGATCAACCCCCAGATGAACGACGCCCCCCATCCACCGGATCGGATCGAATCAGCCCTCGAGGAGGCCGGGTTCCGGGTCGATCCGATGGAACCGGTGGAGACCCAGATCGACGAGGCCCTCGACGCCCTCAGGCCGATCATCCCCATCAGGTTCGAGGAGATCAAGGTGGCCGTCCGGGTCCCGCCAGAGTACGCCGGGAAAGCCCAAGCCCGTATCAGGGAGTTCGGCTCGCTCGAAAGCGAGGAGTGGCAGGGCGACGGGTCGTGGATCGGCGTGATCGAGTTCCCGGCGGGAATGCAGGACGATTTCTACAGCCTGGTGAACGAGGTGTCACAGGGAGAGGCCGAAACCCGGATCGTCGACGACGGCGAACTGTAACGATTCAGAACTCCTCGACGTGGGGTCGGAGGTCGAGCTCGAGCGTCCACGCCGATCGGTCCTGTTCGACGAGGTGCCAGTAGGTCTCGGCGATCGCGTCGGGGTCGAGGAAGGTCTCCTCGGCGCGGTCAGGCTTGGCCTCGCGGTAGTCCGGTGTCAGGATCTGGCCGTCGATCACCACGTGGGCCACGTGGATCCCCCGGGGACCGAGCTCCCTCGCCATGGATTCCGCCAGCCCCCTGACGGCGAACTTGGCGGCGCTGAAGCCGACCGCCCCGCCGCGGCCCCTGATAGCCGAGGTGGCCCCCGTGAAAATGATCGTCCCACCATCGCTATCGAGCATATCGCTGACTGCTTGCCGGGAGCACAGGAAGCCGCCGAAGGGCCCGATGAGCATCGCGTCCTCGAAGGCGTCAATGGAGATGTCGGTGATCCCCTGCCACGCACCGCCGCTGGCGTGGTTGACCAGGATGTCGACCGGGCCGAGTTCGTCACGGATGGTGGCGAAGGCCCGCTCGACCTGCTCGGCATCCGAGATGTCCGTCGGGGCGGCCGTGGCGCGGGTGTCCCCGGTGGAGAGGTCGGCGGCCAGTTCGGCGAGGTAATCGCCCGAGCGGGCGAGGAGGCCGACGTCGCACCCTTCGGCGCTGAACTTGCGCGCGATCGATTCCCCGAGCCCCGGTCCAACGCCGGCGATGACGGCTGTCTGTGCCATGGTGGATGGTCCACAGCCCCGCGAGAAAAAGAGCGTGGGTACTTGGCCTTTCGCGGGGGCTATCCTTTCTTGAACCCGAGGAGGAATCCGCCGGTGAACCCGACACCGACGGAGAGGGTCGACAGGATCGACATGATCCACGACGGGGGCTCTCCCTCGCGGGCGACTTCACCCGCCTCGAGAAACGTGGCGCCGAGCTTGTCCCAGTTCACGTCAAGGATCCCCCTCGATTCGAGGAACTTGAAGAGGGCGAGCTCGATTCCGATGAGGACGGCTATCAACTTCGCCACCTTCTTGACGGCGAATCCGACGATCGCCCCGATGACGGCCCCACCCCCGAGTTCGAGGCCGAGTTGTTGGGGGTCAATCTGCAGTGCCATACCGGCAGGGTCATGCCTAACGGTTATGCCTTTTGTGGCTTTCCGGCCCGGTTTTAAGTAGGCTGACCACGTACCCGGGAGCGAGTGAACGAGAGGGACACTTCGCCGGCAATCATCGTTCAACGCGTCGATTCGGGCGACCCCGATACTGCGGAAATTAGCGAGCTCGCCAGAGCCGCCGGCCACCGGCTCGTCGGCGAACTCACGCAGTCGCGGGTCGAGGACCCGGAATATAACATCGGCGCGGGCAAGGTCGAGGAACTGCTGGCCGTGGTCGAGGAGACCGATGCGAAGACGGTCATTTTCGACAACCGGCTCGGCCCCTATCAGACTTACAACCTGGGGACCCGGCTCCCCGATGGCGTCGAGGTCATCGACCGTTTCACGCTGATCCTGCGGATCTTCGGCCAGCGGGCCGATACCCGGAAAGCCCAGCTCCAGGTCGAACTCGCCGAGCTCCGGTACGAACTTCCCCGGGTGGAGGCGAAGACCAGCCTCGCGAAACGTGAGGAACACCCGGGGTTCATGGGGTTGGGGGAGTACGATGAGGGCCGAGAACAGGACATCAAGGCCCGGATCTCCCGCATCCGTGACGAACTGGAGCAGCTCGAGAAGACCGATCAACAGCGCCGGGATCAGCGCCGGGCATCGGGCTTCGATCTCGTGGCCCTCGCCGGCTACACCAACGCCGGCAAATCGACGCTCCTCCAACAGCTGGCGGACGACCTCGAGGTCGGCCAGAACGAGGACCTCCATCCCGACCTGGATACCACCGCGGAGGCCCAGAACCGGCTGTTCACCACCCTCGGGACGACGACCCGGCGGATGGATTTGGAGAAGCGCGAGGTCCTGGTGACCGATACGGTCGGGTTCATTTCGGACCTGCCCCACTGGCTGATCGAGTCGTTCAAGTCCACGCTCGATTCCGTGTATCGGGCCGACCTGATCTTGCTCGTGGTCGACATCACTGATCCCGTCGACGAGATCCGCGAGAAGCTGGTGACCAGCCACGACACGCTCTACGAGCGCAATGAGGCACCCATCGTCACCGTCCTGAACAAGATCGACGGCGTGGACGAGGCCGAACTAGAGGAAAAGCGGACGGCGCTGTCCGCGTTGGCCCCCGACCCCGTCGCCGTGAGCGCCCTGGAGGGGACGAACATCGAGGACCTGAAAGACCGGATCCACCGCGCCCTTCCCGGCCGGTCCCGGGAACGGCTGGTGCTCCCGATGACCGACGACACCATGAGCGTGGTCTCGTGGGTTCACGACCACGCGTTCGTCGAGGAGACCGATTACGGGAACGAGGAGGTCGTCCTGGACTTCGAGGCCCGTGATGCCGTGATCGAGAAGGCCCGGGCGAAGGCCAGCGACCTCGCCCAGGTCCCCGAGCCCTGAGGCTTATCGGCCGCCCGACCCAACGGACGGTATGGCGATCGATCCCGCCTGTGGCGTCTCGGTGGATCCCGACGCCGCGGCAGTCAGCGTCGACCACGACGGCCAGACCTACTACTTCTGCTCGGAAGGCTGCCGCGACCACTTCGTGGCGGATCCCGAACACACCCTCGATCGACCCCAGCCGAATCTGATCTCGTCGGGCGGGATGCTTACCCAGCGGGTGCCCTTCGATTCGGCCACCGGCGAGTTCGACCTCGAGGTGGCGAACCCGGGCGAGCTCTCGGTGGGCGACCGATCGACGTTCACGAAGGAGCTGACGGAGGCGGACGTCCGGAAGTTCGCCGATGCCTCCGGTGACACCAACGCGCTGCATCTGAACGAGGCGTTCGCCCGAGAGACCCGGTTCGGCCGACGGATCGTCCACGGGACGCTCGTCGCAGGGACGATCAGTGCCGCCCTAGCGGCCCTTCCCGGCCTCACCATCTACCTTTCCGAGCACCTCGAATTCAGCCGGCCGGTCGACATCGGCGACACCGTGACCGCTACCTGCGAGATCGTCGAGGAACTGGAGGACGAGCGTTACCGGTTGACCACGCGTGTCGAGGACGGCGACGGTCGCATCGCGGTCCACGGAACGGCAACGGTCCTGATCGATCCACTGCCGGAGATCGCCGGCGCCTAGTCCAGCGGCACCTTCGTCTTCTCGACGACCCGAACGTCACTGATGGCGGTCCCCGGATAGTTCCCGGACTCGTCCTTCTCGGCGGCCTTCACCATGTCCCAGACGGTGTTCAACCCCGTCGTCACCCCGTGGAGGGCTTCCATTTCGCAGCCGGTCTTGCCGACCGTTTCGACCGTCACCTGGAGTTCGATCACCGTCGCGTCGATCGTGAACTCGGTCTCCACGTTCGTGATCGGGATCTGATGGCACATCGGGATGGCCTCCCAGGTGTGCTTGACCGCCTGCACGGCACCGATCCGGGCGGTGGCGAGGACGTCGCCCTTGCCGACCTCGTCGGCCTGGATGGCATCGACCGTCGAGGCGGCGAGGTGGATCTCGCCCCGGGCGACGGCCCGGCGGGCGGTATCGGGTTTGTCCCCGACGTCCACCATCTGGACATCGCCCTCGTCGGTCGTGTGGGTGAGGTCGTCGCTCATCGGTCCCTCCAGAGGACCGGTGGGATCTCCGGAAGCAGGTCGGAGGCCAGCAACCCGAAGCCGTTCGCCTCGACCACGGAGTCCCCCGCCCGTCCGTTGGCGTACGCCGCGATCCCGGCGGCCGGGACGGGATCGAGGCGGGCGAGGAGCGCCCCGGCGACCCCCGCGAGGACGTCCCCCGTCCCACCCACCGTCATCCCGGGGTTTCCCGTCCGGTTGACGCGGGTCGACGTGCCGTCACTCACGATGTCGTAGGCCCCCTTCACGAGCAGGGTGTGGCCGAGTGAGCCCGCGAACGTGGCGACATCCTCGGCACGGTCCCGCCAGTCAGAAGCGCTCGGCCCGCCCATCTCGACGAGTTCTCCCTGATGGGGGGTACAGACGAGCGTGGCAGCGGTCTCGCTGTCCGGGACGACTTGGAGGGCATCGGCGTCGATCACCGCCCGGCCGGAATAGTCCGAGAGGAACTGCCGCACGGCGGCAAGGGTCGGATCAGCAGCACCGAGCCCAGGGCCGAGAACGACGACGTCGCGCCCCTCGGCGAGATCGAGGAGTTCGTCGACGGCCTCGACCGTCAATCGGTCACCGTCGAACGGTTCCACGATGAGGTCCTCGGCGTAGCCTTGGACCGTTTTCGCCACCGACGAAGGCGTCGCGACGAAGGCCAGGTCGGCGCCCGCCCGTAACGCCGCCTGGCCGGCCAGTGCCGGCGCGCCGGTGTAGGGGCCGCCACCGATCACGAACACGCGACCGAAGTCGCCCTTGTGGGCC
>CAYOLR010000004.1:3442-4178 GCA_964404815.1 uncultured Halobacteriales archaeon | reverse complement strand
CTGGGATGCCGATGTCGGCGACCGTCACGTCCTCGCGGTTGGCCAACCCGGGTTTCATGTCGTGAAACGTCACGACCCGGTCCGCCTCGACGGCCACCCCTGCCGCTTCCCCGGTATCGGCGTCGAGCCCGGAGGGAACGTCGACGGCGACCACCGTCGCGTCGGTTTCGTTGATGCGTTGTATGGCCGACCGTTCGGGTTCGCGGGGCCGGCCAGTAATACCGGTGCCGAGCACGGCGTCGACGACCACATCCGGGCCATCGAGCGATAGCGACGACGAGTCCCGGACGATTTGTGTCTGGAGCTCGGCCTCCGTGAGCGCGACCCAGTTCTCCTTCGCAATGTCGGTCGCGATCGCCGACGGTCGCCCGAGCAAGTGGACCGAGACATCGAACCCGTCGAGGAACCGTGCGGCCACGAAGGCGTCACCGCCGTTGTTCCCCCGACCGGCGACGATGGCGATCGAGTCGCCGGGCGAGCCGACCTCGTCGACGACACGGGCGACGGCGTTACCACTCGACTCCATCAGCTGTTTCTGGGGAACCCCCAGGGCGGCGGCGTTCCGATCGACGGCCGCCATCCGATCCGACGTGATCATGGGCCGGAATTCGGGTGGCCCCCGGTTAAGTTTGCCCCGGTCAGTAGCGGATCTCGAACCCAGTCAGCCCCGAGGGCGATTCGACCTCGACGTCGACGTCGACGACGTCGGCGGCGGGGCTTCCCGTGTGACACCAGT
>CAYOLR010000004.1:0-3432 GCA_964404815.1 uncultured Halobacteriales archaeon | reverse complement strand
CTCGGGCCCCTCGAAGACCGCTTCGACCCGGCCGTCCGGGAGGTTCTTCACCCAGCCGTCGATACCGAGATCGTTGGCCCGTTCTCGGGTGTTGGCGCGGTAGTAGACGCCCTGGACCTTGCCGGAGACGAAAACGTGGGCACGCGTCCGATCCGCCATATCGTCATCGAGACGGGCCGCCTCAAAAACTGTGGCGGAGGTGGTGGAAGACGTAGGTCTGGGCGTACCCCGCGTACGGCCCGAACCGGCCGCGGATCGCCCGGGAGGTCTCCCGGTAGGAGCCGCGGTCACAGTCGGGATAGTACTCGGCGATGGCGGTTCGGATCCAGGTGTCGAGGGGGACGGCCTCCAGGTACCCCAACGAGAAGAGCAGGACGCAGTCGGCGACCTTCTCCCCGACGCCAACGAGGGCGGTGAGCGCCTCACGGGCGGCTTCGTAGTCGTCCGGGAGGGCCGTCGGGTCAACCTCGCCGCTCGCGATCATGGCCGCCGTCTCCTTGACGTAGGGGGCGCGATAGCCGAGTTTGAGATCCCTGAGTTCCGCCTCGGCAACCGTCGCGAGGTCGGCGGGTTCGGGGAAGGCGTAATAAGTTCGCCCGTCGACCGTCCGGGCCCGGCCGTATTCGCGGGCGAGCGTCCGCTGCATCTCGTAGATCCGTTCCACCCGCATCTGGGCCGAGCAGATGAACGAGACGAGGCAGGGGAAAAACGGGTCCCGAACGATCCGCATGCCCCGATACCGGTCATAGGCCTCGTCGATCACGGGATCCGAGGGCGTGGCTCCGATGATCGCGTCGAGGTCGTCGTCGAGCCGGAGCAGCCGTCGGAGGAGGGGGTCGGCGTCGGTCGTCGCGGTCCACTCTAGCTGGCCATCGATCTGGCGGGCGCGGACGAACTCGCCGTCGACCACCGTGTGGTACCAGGCCGAGCCGCCATAGAGGCCGGTGGCCTCGTAGGTCAGGCTATCGTCCCGGTCCCAACGATACGTCTGGCCGGATTCGAGCGTCGACTGGAGGTCGAATCCCCCGGGGATCGACACCACCGGAATGGCCCCGCGTTCCACGGTCGGGATTGCGGGGCACGCCAAATGAACCGTTCGTCTCCGGGGACGAAACGGTACCGTGGAGCCCTCGCATTCGTCGGGGGGCCAACTTTCTTACCGTAGCGCCCGTAGTATGGCCGGAACCATGGACTGCAGAGTTGTCGTCGAAGCTGCCGTGCCGGTCTACGACGTGGAAACGGCTGACGAAGCGGTTCGGATCGGCATCTCGAAGACCGGCGAGATGCTGAACCCGGACCTCAACTACGTCGAGATCAATATGGGGGAGCGGTCGTGTCCTCACTGCGGCGACGAACTGGAACCGGCGTTCATCGCGGCGGACGAGGGGCTGGTGGCGCTGGAGCTCGAGATGACGGTCTTCAACGTCGAACGCGAGGAACACGCCTCGCGGATCGCCCGGAAGGAGATCGGCCAACGGCTCAACGATATCCCGCTCAAAGTCCTGGAAGTCGAAGTTCTCGAGGAGGAGGGGGAGGAGGACGAAAACGAGGAGGAAGAGGAGCCGTTCGAGGAAGCCGGCTCCGAGGACCGCACCGACGAGGACGAGGTCCTCCCGGATTTCGACGACCTGATCGAATAGGCGGGGTCCCCCGATCGATCGAACCGGTCCCGATACGCACAGGTAGGCAGCGTTACTCGTCTACTGACAGAATGCGAAGAATCAGTCGGCGCTGGCGGGAACCGTTTCGGCCTCGTCCGTCGTGATCGTGCCGGTAATTCCCTCGGCGAGCGCGAAAACAGCCGTCTTGTGGTCGGTCTTGCTCTGATGGATCGATGTCGGTCGAATCCCCAGGTTGCGATAGTCGGTGAGATCCACGGTGGCTTCCTCGTACTCTTCGCAGTGCGACGATACCTCTGCAAGCAGACCGTGTAGGTGAATGAGCTCCTGTTTCTTCATGGGCAGATAGGCGTAGCGATTGAAGGGTTATAGTATTATCTTGAGTCCCGTTAACACGGCCCCTGGCTCCCAATAACCCTTTTATCGGGGGATCGATATCCCCCGAACATGAGCGAGTACGACGACCTTTTGGATCGGGCGTTGGACGAAACCCCGGATATCGAGGGCTCCGGCGAGCGGTTCGACATCCCCGATCCCGAGGTCCGCCAGGAGGGCAACGTCACGGTCTACGAGAATTTCCAGCCGACGATCGACCGGTTTGACCGCGACGAGTCGCTCGTGCTCAAGTTCCTGCAGAACGAACTCGGGACGAGTGCTCACATCGACGAGAAAGGGCGGGCCCGACTGACGGGGGAGTTCAACGCGCGTCGGATCGACGACGCTATCGAGGCTTTCTGTGATACGTACGTGCGGTGTCCGGAGTGTGGCCTCCCGGATACCAGGCTGGTCGAGCAACAGGGCGCGACCGTCATCAAGTGTGATGCCTGCGGCGCGCTTTCGCCGACGGGATAACGCCGGGGACCGGGGAGCGTTACCCGAGGCGTTTCAGAATGTCGAGGTCATGATCCGTCCGCATGAACTCGGCGACTCGTCGGCTCGCATGGCAGTTCGGACAGTGGAAGTTCTGCCGGTGGGCTGGTAGGTCGGTTGGCGTCGACTCCCACGCTTTCCGGCACTCCGGGCACACCAGTCGGACGAACGCCTCTGCCATGCGATAGCATACCGTGCACCCGGTAGAAAAAGGTAGTGCCTAATCAGGCCGGGGTGACCGCGTCGGCCGCCTCGAGGAGCTCCTTGTACCGGTTCCGGATCGTGACCTCGGAGACGTCCGTTACTTCGCTGACCTCGCTCTGGGTGACCTTCTCGTTCGTCAGCAGTGCGGCGGCGTAGATGGCGGCCGCGGCCAGGCCGACGGGGCTTTTGCCGGAGTGGACGCCCTGGCGCTTCCCGGATTCGAGGAGCTCCCGGGCCCGACGCTCCGCCTCCTCGGAGAGGTCGAGCTCGGAGGTGAACCGGGGGAGGTAGCTCACGGGGTCGGCCGGCTGGACCTCGAGGCCGAGCTGTCGGATGATGTAGCGGTAGGTCCGGGTCAGTTCCATCTTGTCGACCCGGCTGACCGCGGCGATCTCGTCGAGGCTTCGCGGGGTACCGGCCTGCCGGGCGGCCGCGTAGAGGGCCGCCGTCGCAACCCCCTCGATGGTCCGTCCCGGCGAGGGCCTGCTTGAGGTTGCGTTCCTTTGAATTGCGGGTCCGGAACCGCTCGTTCCAGGTCCGGAGCCGCTGCATTTTCTCGCGCTGGCGGGGGCTCAGGGACTTGCCATAGGCATCCTTGTCCTGCCAGCCGATATTGGTTGACAGCCCTTTGTCGTGCATCATCGTGGTCGTCGGGGCCCCGACCCGGCTCTTCTGATCCTTCTCAGCGGCGTCGAACGCCCGCCACTCCGGTCCGGGGTCGATGCCCTCCTCCTCGACT
>CAYOLR010000003.1:0-38256 GCA_964404815.1 uncultured Halobacteriales archaeon | reverse complement strand
TTTAGGGGGGAAGGTGACCCGAGAGGTTCGAAACCCCCTTTAAACCTCCAATCGAGCTTAGGGTATGGACGATTCCCTATTCGATACCGTCACAAGCCTCCTCGAATCCGTTATCGACGAGACGGACGATACCGAGGTCCACTTCAAGCTCCGCACCGCCCTTCAACTTCTCGTCGTCCTCCGTACCCGGCATGCCGATGCCATGGAGACGCTCGAAGAAGCCGACCTTGACGCGGAGCTTCGTGACCGACTCCGTGACCTCGGGTACGTCGAATGAGGCATTGCCTGCTCGGGTGTGGGGGGACGACCCGGGGACGACGGCTGCCCACGGCCGAACGGTCCAAACCCAAAGACTCGGATTGTTCGACCGGACTGTCATTCTGAATCACGTCGAGAGAGCGGGACGTCCGATTTCATTCCAGGCCCGTACACCGCACCAACCGGACAGCCAATCAGACCGTGTGAAGCGCCCTCCTTCCTCGACGCTTGGGAGTTCTATACATGTGAACGAGCGGCCAGGCACGGGGGCCGAGCCTATCGGGTCCGGCAAGCCGCTATCGATAATATTCAGTTCCGAAGGGTTCGCTGTCAGTCCGTCACGAAATTCGCCATCATCGAAGTCGCCTCCGGACCGGGCGAAGCCGACCGGCTCAGCGCGTCCGGCCCTGTTACCGGAAAGCGGCCCGATGGAGTAGGCCCCGTTGGTGACATCCATTCGTCCCCACCGATCAGCGTCGGTCCAGAGTTGGGTTATGCCGGCCCGTCGTTGGATTCCTGGCCCCCGGCTGACCCATTGGATAGCTGTTAATGACCGATTACGGACGGTGAACCGGGTCGTGATATACCACGAGGGTCTCAGCTGGGGTCCGGTTTAAGATGTTCGCCATGCGAGCCATCCAGCCCCCCGGCGGAGTGAGTATCACGAATAAAACCTTTCGCCAATACATTTTTATAACGGCCATCAATGGTTAGGTACGAAAGAGAAGTGTCGGACGGCCCACTGATAATTTCCTGAACATCGACGGATACCACGCCGTAATATTCACTATCCGCATGACATTTTTTACAGGATTTCACCAGGCTATAACCGTGGCGTTACTCCGCTGGCATCCCTCCCGAAATGGCCCACCTCACCTCCCAGTGCCCCAAAGCGCTCCCACCGGTGGGAGTATCGAAGGAGGTCTCAGGCACTGATGGCCCTCAAACGTCACCCGGACACGGCAATCAATACGGAGTACGACGTGACGTTCGTTACGTTTTCGGGGATGGAGTCGATCGAAGTCTACGACCCCATCGAACGCCATCGGTACACCCTATCGACGCAACACGCCATCGACCCGGTCGATATCGATCCTTCGGTATTCCAGTTTCCGGTCGAAACCGCAATCGAGGTTGCAACCGATCACTTAGAATTACCGTCGGTCGTCGCGCTATACGTCCGTGACGGGGACGGTCGGTTGGCAGCGGAGGCCGAACAGTTCGCCGACGTAACTGTACCGCCCGGGAATTACGTTGTTGAGATCAACGCGCCAATCAAACTCTACCTCGAGGTCGAATCGGCGATTGAAATTACTTCTGACCTCGATACCATGAATCTGAACTTCGGCTCGGTGGTCGATGTGGCCATTGGCGCACGCTCCACGCACGAACGACCCGCTGGGACCGTTACGACCACCGCCGCCCCGGAAGACCTCATGGCGGCCGTTTCCACCTTTGGCTCGGCCTTGAAATCCACCAGTCCCGAGCGTTCGTTCCCGACGCTTCGGGGCCATCCGCCCACCGTGGAGATGGGAGATTCCCTTGAAATCCCCCGTGAGCTGGCGGCACCAGAGACTGGAATCACCATCGAACTCCGTCCGAATCTAGCCGAGATCTTTCAGGCCGGGTCGGTCGCCTTTTACCTCGGGGCGACGGTCGTTCGGGGGCCAACTCCCCGTATCGTCACCGACGACGGCTACGTCCACAATCTCGAAGCGACCGATGGGATCGGACAGGAAATGGAACGGGTCCTCAAACAGGTCTTCCTCCTCGACTGTGTCACGAGAACGGAGGGGCTGTATCCCGTCGCGCTCGATGAACGCCGTCGGCTCGAATCGCGCGTTTCATTGGACTTTCAGGCCCTCTACGATCAACCGATCGGGCAGCGCCTCGAGTCGTACCTACAACTTCCGTATTCGACGGTTGCCGATCTCGTGCCACGCTGGGGACTCGCCGCCCACATGCGGCCCGACCCTTCGGCTATCGAATTACTCCCCTACCTCGTCGATGACCTCGCTCTTGTACAGGTTCACCAGGAGGCCGCCCTGGAGCGCTCGGCGGGGTCCGCGTCGTCGAAACCGAATCACCCCCCGAAACCCGAGGCCTTTACCCGGTCGAGCGATGGTGTGACCGTTTCACAATCGCCGCGGTTTGTTCGACCCCCTAACATCGACGCGGCCGAACAAGTCTGGCTGGGCGATGGGACCCCGATCGGTGCGAGCAAGGCAGTCAAGGCAGCCTATGAAAACCGGCTCGACCGATCACCTACGAGGGGCGATATCGACATTACAGTGATCTGTAACGATCGGCGGATGAATACGGAGGAGGGCTTGATCGAGGAGATTTATGGCTCGCGGGAGGATCTGGCGTTCGATCTTTCATTCCATCGGGACCTCACGCGGGCCTCGCTTCGGGAGGTACTCCACACCCAAACCGATTTCGTTCATTACATTGGACATATCGATGGTGAGGGGTTCGAATGTGCCGATGGCAAGTTGGACGCGGCAACGATGGACGATGCGGCGGTCGATTCGTTCTTGCTCAACGCTTGCGAATCGTACGCTCAGGGCCGACATCTCATTGAGGCCGGTAGCATCGGCGGTATTGTAACCTTGAGCGATGTAATCAACGAATCCGCCATCAAAATCGGTCGGACACTGGCCCAACTCCTCAACAGTGGTTTCCCATTGTACGCGGCCCTCGGAATCGCCGAACGGGAGAGTCTAATGGGGGGTCGGTATATCGTCGTAGGCGATGGCCGAATGGCCTTAACGCAACCGAAATCCGTGCCGTATTTATGCGAAATGACGGCGAACGAGCCATCTCGAAGGTTCGAATACATCACGTACCCCACTTCGCGGATCGATCTGGGCAGTATGTTCCTCCCCCATCTTGGGGAGAACGACCTTCACAGCCTGGTCTCAAATCGCGTTAGTGCATCGGCCCCATCCCAGGCCGAACTATCGGAATTCTTTTCTCTTGAGAACGTTCCGGTGCGTTCCGATGGAGATTTGTGTTGGAGCTACGAGCTAATCGATCAGTAATTACGGGCCAATCGTCACAGACCCACCCGCTCCAGCCACCTGTCCCGCCTGTGTGAGCAGTAGGAACAACATGAAGAGGACGCCGGTCATTCGTGGGTGCTCCGCCAGGTAGTTCGGTACCGTGTGTTCAGTGGACATGGTCCGGGTGTTCCCATCGCCGGCATTTATATAAAATTTTTCTAATATATCTAATATGTAAATAAATGGTCTAACGAACAAATTATCCGTAATTTAATATATTAATGTTAATCGATGCTTAAACGCTGACGGCACACCGCCACCGTCCTTGCGTCGTGTTACTCGATTTTGGGCTATCCGGTCGCTTAAGCGGTCGTTAGAATTAATCCCCAATTGACATATACTCGTCCGGCCCCACACAACCCACTGTTTTTTCACATTGGCGACGCCTCCCGAGCCACCGCGGCTGTGGTAACCGATCCGGAACTTTTCTCAGAGCCAGAAATCCCTGCTGGGGATTATTTACGTTGGCTCGCTTCGATAACCTGGGGGGATCACCGACGGCCCTTATCGCACCACGATCACCGTCGGTCTACCATTGGATACCCCCCAATCCCTGACCGTTGGCAGAGGATTCAAAGAGTCGCATAACGGCCACCTCCTCGAACTAGACGCGCTCGCGGGACCGATTATCGCGGGGAAAGACCACCGTCCGCAACCACCGGCCGTTGCACAGCGTCCATTGTGTCAACGGCCGGTAGCCGTAAAGTAATCGCTGTCCCTTTTGGCCTCCGGTCTTCGACGTGGATGGAACCGTCGTACGAGTCGACGAACCACCGGACTAACCAAAGTCCGAGACCCTGGCCCGGCGGGCCGTGTTCGACGTTAAATGTCGACCAGTCTTCGAGTTGACGCCGATATTGGTCGGGGATTCCTGGCCCATCGTCCTCGATCGTGATTTCGACGACGCCCTCCCCAGTGACGGTTCGAACCGTGATCGTGACATGTGGATCGGCATCATGATGTTCGATGGCGTTCTCGATTAGGTTATCAACCACCGTTCGGAGCATTTGATCGGCCCGCACACACGCCTCGCTCGGCATGTCGATTTCGAAGTTTACATCTGGATGGGTCCGCCCGAATGACCGACAGCTTTCCTCGATTAGTAAGACCACATCCACAGACTCCTCCATTGAGCTATCCTCCAGATCGTCGACCCACCCGGCCGCTTCGGTGAGCGCCAGAATTTCGTCGACCTTGCCCTCCACTGTTTCGACGAACTCCTGTCCAGCCGTCGAGAGGTCATCCCGATACCGTTCTGCATAGGCCAGGAGGACACTCACGTCGTTTCGAATATCGTGGCGAAGCACTCGATTCAGGACGATGTTTCGCCGGTTGAGCTCGGCTGCACGGCCATGTTCGGTTTCGAGTTCGGTGATCGCACCGAAGAGCGATCCGATGACGGCGCCCGCGGCGGCGTTGTTGATCAATACGCTGGGCTCGAGGGTGGCGATTGATCCCGACTGAACGGCCGCCACGATGAACGTCGCCGCCATAGGAAGTGTCAGGCCGATCGCTCCCCATTTCGACACAGTCCAAATGTGCTCAGCTTGGAGGTCGCACTGGGTGAGCCAGTAGGCCAAATAGGCCATTGCGCCGGCCAACATGACCCCGGTTGTGGTGCCGATCAATGACATAAACGCCGGTTCGACGGATGTCGTAAACCGCCAGACAAGCAGGGCGATGAAGCCCAGCCCGATCCCGGCTAGGTATCCCACGCCGAGGTCGCCTTTCGAGACCATGGAGAATTAATACCGATAATAAGGGTCGAACCGGGCTTAAGGATTCGGGGGAAGTTATCGGTATTAATAACCAGCTGATTTCACAGAACGATACGGTAAACAACCGATAACGGCGGACATGGTGATGAGAACACGATCGCGAGGCAATGGAGACCTTGAATTTACCACTTGAGATCGGCTGCCGAAGGTGCTCCCTCCACATTATTATCCGTATGAGTGGGCGCATCGAAATCGGAGAGTTCTTCACGGTGACCGGGGCTCGGTGTTTCGGCCGCCTGGTTTCCCGCTTGACCATGGTAGCGACAATCTGGGCATTATAAAAGTTGTGCGGCTTCAACCGCACTTCGGGATGGGATTTAGCTTCAGTCCAGGCGGTAAGCCCCCATCCTCTACGATGCGACCGACGGGAGCGGGGTTGGGGGGGATATAGCGCCGTCGTCGGTCGTTTCCGTGCGCTCCGATAGGCGTTCTACCCGTGCGGTCCACCGAGGGTAGTAAGACGCTCTGCCACGGTATCTTCGGCGTTTGTAGCGCGACAATAAGCGTGCACCGGACGGGTGGCCGGAGTGTCGAACCGGGAGGAGTGGGACACTCCGAACCACCCAGCACGGGACACCGCCTCTGGAGGCTGGAACCGCTGTGCCGTCCGATGCAAGTTCCGACACCGAAGCAGGAAGCCCCGGCTGCCATGGAGGCGCGAAGCGCCAGCGGAGGCCGGGGTAGTTTACCCGATAATTCCTGCATTACCCAGGCTCGATGGAATCACCGGTCATCCACGCTCAGTAACGGTTATTTCCCTCACATATTACATAAAATTTTTGATAACCGTGCGGTGCTTGAAATTATTCGCACCTCCCGCAACCATCGTCAACTAACACCAGTTGAGTGACGACCCGGTACGTGCGGTCACTCACGTGGGTCTCACCATCGTGCCGTCGGGGCGAGTCAGGACCAAGGCGCAGCCCGCGTAGGCGAAGTTGGAGAGTCCCAACGGTCCGGCGTCGTCACGCGCTCACTTGCCCCGACGCGCCGCCCACGAACCGGCAAACTACCCCTCGATGAGCTGACGCCCCCAGCTGGAAACTCCCCCGCTTCAGCGCGGGAGGACGTCCAAGACTGGATCTATCCTGACACCGTCCCCAACCACCTAACGAGCCGGGGTGGAAAGCTGCGACTGGCTGGTACATTGAAGGGTCCGCGACAACCTTTCACCACGGCCCCTCCATACCGGTGGATGTGACCCAGTGAACCGGTTGCCGCCGGGCCAAATCCTCGATGTTATCACTCAACCGACTTCCTGTTGACCGGGGGTGCCGATTCTGCCTCACCCTCGTGAGCCCCGCCCACTATGTCAAAAACTTCATCTGTGATTGCCGGAAGGTCCCCTTCAGAAGCTCCGTCAATAGACTCGATCGGTATCTGACCTCCACCCATCCGAGAGTGGCCACCCGCTAGCTTTCCATCACCACTGAGTTTAGCGGCCAAAGCGCTTAAGGCGTCGCCAATGTTGACCCGATCATCCCGGGAACGCCCGGACAACTTAATCTCGTTGTCGTATATGCCGAAAACGATCACCACCGTCGCTCCCTCGAGGTTGCGTAACTTATCCGCCGCCTGCGGGATCGAATCCGGGTTATCGATCTCGCCGACGTCGGAGACGGCGAAGGGGCCCCTTACCTCCCGGTTACGAATCGCCCGTGCAACCGTATCGAGGATCGTCGCGTCCACCGGGGGATTCGCAATCCGATTCAGGGCGTTTTCGTCGACTGCCTCAGACAGGTAGGCCGCGGCGGCAAAATCGGGATCGGTCCCATTGCTAACGAGATGGTCAGTATCCGAAAGGATCCCGTACATTAGACCGGTCGCGACGTGGGTTGGCAACGATTTCTGGTCGTAATCGATACCGGTGTCGCGGAGATACTCCGTCACGATCGTCGCCGTCGCACCATAGGTTTCCCGGACGTCCGTGAATTCCGTGCCGGTCCCGTTGCCAGGATGGTGATCCACGACGGCCACCGGTTCGATGTCGTCGGCGCCGTCGAAGCCACGAGCCACGTTGTGATCGAGAAGAATGACCGGTGCGGACTTCACTGTCTCGGCTGTTTCGATACGATCGAAATCCACACCCAGGACGGTTCGAAACGCCCTGTTCTCCTGGTGAGCGATCCGCCCAGGATACGACACATCGACGGTCGTATCGAGCCGTTCGCCAAGTTCTTGAACTCCCAGTGCGCCAGCCATGGCATCCGGATCAGGGTTCGGATGCAGCAGCACCAATACCCGGTCCTGTTGTTCCAGGAGCGAACAAAACCGTTTTCCCGGGGGTAAATGGCGCCAGGACCACAGCAGATATGCAAGGGTGGCTAGGAAGATGACGGCAACCGTACCCAGGATTGCCGCTGCCATCGGGTCGACCGTAATAAGGGAGCGTACCCGCTCCAGGACCAGAGGGAGGGTATCGACCATCGGCGTCGGTTTCAGGACAATTTCCGCGCCAACCAAAAAGCTGTTTGCCCGTCCCGTCAGCTTTGTCTCCTTGGTTCCCGGAATGATTCCGTATCATTCGCGGCGACCCGGGCGAACCACACGGTCGCGTCTTCGACGTCCTTGATCGATAGCTCGACCCGCCGGGAGCGTCCTTTCTCGTCCACAGCGATGACCTCACCTCGCCAATCTCCATAACGGCGCACATCACGGAGGACCTCATTTTCAATGAATTCGTGTTCTCGGTCCGGGTGGGCAACCCGCCAATCTTCGCCGATTAGCGCTTCCCCCCGATCGATTCCGAACAGCTCCAGATACCGCGTGTTCGCGTAAATGAACCGATAGGCATCATCCATTACCGCGATCCCATCAGGTGCCGCCTCAACCGCCTTCTCGAGTAGCGAGAGTTTTCGGACGTCCTTCCGTGCGGCCATGTGAGGACTTGACACACATGGGGTATTAACGTAGCGGAAGAATTATTATATTTGATAATCTTCTCAGACCTAGGCCCCTGGATCCCCCAACACCGACCACGCCAGGGAGAATATCATCAAGGTCCAAGCGGATGTCGGTTTCTGCGCCGAGTGGGACGACCCCGACGGTCAGCCGGACATCGGGGACGACCACACAGGTCGTGAGAAACATGAACGCCAGATCGGTCCCTCGGTCGGGATTGGTGTGCGTGACCATTTCGGTTTCGGCACCCCCGTGGAAGAGCCAGTCGTGTTCGTCGATGGCGAGGCTGACCGGGCCGGTGAACAGGCGGGCCCGGGTGGCGAGGGAGCGGACCTGGTCGAAGACGGCGTCGAACTGATGGGTGATCTGGTCGCGGTCGAGATTCCGGAGATGCCGGCCGAGTTCTTTCGCCAACCCACTTCGCTGGTCGCTCCGTAGCTGGGGCGGGTTGCCCTGCCGGAGCCGAAGGGTTTTCGCCCCGGTGTTGGCGAACTCGTCCTCGAGGGAGATGTGGGTGAGGAGAGCGAGGAATGGGTCCCGGTCGTAGGTGGTGTTGTGGTGGAGATTGAGGTCGAGTTGGGGGTAGACGGTTCGGTCGAGCGTCGTGAGGACGCGATTGAGACAAGAATTAAGAGGCTCGTCACCGACGGCTGAGGTGTCTGCTGGGGTTGTGTGCATAGCTTCTCCCACGCAGACATTCTCCGTAAGATTCAGTCAGCCGAGCGCCAGCCAATCGTCTGACAGTCTCCGCAGTTGAGCCAACTTCAGTGGTCCCTGAACTACTTCGTCACCTACTGATTAGGGCGGGGAAGGTGACTTGCATGATTTGGTCTGCGGCTTCCAACCGCGGGAACAAGCGGGCGACCGCAAGTCCCCTCATCTCGATTGCGTTCGGGATTCCTCCGCTTTCAGGCGATCGGACGTCAAGATCCAATCGTCCTGGCCGAAACCATGAAGACACCATGGGGAACACCTGGAAGTAGCCCATGGCTACCGAGGATGCACCCGCATCGGCGGATATCCTCACGGACCCCACCGAGCTTACCCATGTTGGCCCGGCGACCGCAGCCGTTATCGAGGAGGCTCCGTTCGATGCGGCGGATATCCTCCATCGAACCATCTCATATCGGGCACTTCTGGCGGCCGGGATCAACCCGGGGGTAGCGGCCAAACTTCGTCGCGAGTACTCGCTCGTATGGTCCTTCGAATGGCTTGCGGGCGCTAACCTCACCTGTCGGGCAGACATGGTTAGTGGGCTCGATCCCGACCAGCGCGAGTGGATCGCCGAAAGCGGTTCTCCCGACGTGGATACCACCAGTCCCGATGACTCGGATCGGGCTTGGCGCGAACGAGAGGCCTGGCTGGAGCCGGACGCGGAACTCGCCCGACCGTGTGAACGGTGTGGGGGCCGGCTTGAGGCGTACCACCTCGGCGATGCCCGGGCGCTCCAGTGCGAGGACTGTGGTTACGTGGGCGTCCCGACGAAAGGGTGATCGTGACGCCTTCCGGGCAATTCAAGGGCGCAGGAGGTCGAACCAACACCCCTCGACTACAAATCCCCCATGTACCGGTTCGCATCGCCGCACTGTTTCGGACGGTGTCTGCTCACACTCCCAATATCTGACGTTACCGCAATGCCAAACCCGCAGCCGATGATGTAGCCGCTCCGATGACAGACACCGGCCTCGCCCCGATACAGACTCGTCGACGTCACTCCAATGGAACAACCTCCCATCGGAATCTCATGCCGTCGATTCACCCCCTTAGTGTCTCGACGCACCTCCATCTGGCCGGACGGATTCGCCTGACCGGGTCGTTAAATGGTCGATTTGGACCGGAGGTGTTCCTCTCCGGAATGTCTATACAGATCGGTGGGGGTGTCGAAGCGCTTTCCACAAAACAGGCAGGTGATGGGCGCGGTCTTCCGGTCCATACACTGTGGTACTGGTTCACATACTACTTCAAAATTAAGATGAAATTATCAAATATAATAATATGTCGACGAGTGGCGGGTCCTCTGCCATCTCGAACTCCCGCCCTTCCTTCGGGCCACCCATTTTGACCAGCCAGTCGTTGCCCGCTAACCCGCCAACGGCACCCTCGGTCATGGGGAGTGATCGCTAGCTTCTTTTCAGGGTTTGTTAAACGATAAACCGTTGTTTAACCCGGGACAACAAACCATCACCTGCCTCTTCATCGACCCCCCCGGCACCGGGGTCGGCGTCCGCTCCGGTGGTCTCCCCCTCCGTCTCATCAGTGCTGGCTTCCGCCGTCGCTGGCTCGGCCGTGTCTTCGTCATCATCCGGATCGCTTGAGCTATCTTCCACCGATCCGCCCTGATTTCCCCCCTGCTCCCGTCCGGCGTTCGACGGTGGCAGGTTCCCGTCCGTAAGGACGGCTTCCAATCTTCTGTACGCCGCCGCGGCCTCCGTCTCCGGCGCGAAAACTTCGAGCGGCTTTCCTTGCGCCGTGCTTTCCCGTACCGCGGAATCCTGCGGTACGACGGCGATGATCTCCGCATCGAATGTTTCGCTGACCGTTCCTTCGACCGGGCCGGTCGCGTTCGTCACCACGATACCGGTCAAGGGTTGGCCGAGTTTTCTAACGAACGCCTCGCTCCGGGAAGCGTTCTGCACGGCTGCCGCATCTGGCGATGTAACCAACAGGACCTCATCGGCAAGCCCCAACGGCATGACGTCATCGTAGCTGAGGCCGGCGCCCGTATCGAGGAGAACTACGTCGAAGGTTTCCCGTAGCGTCTCGACGACGGATCGAAGTTTTCCCGCGTCGACTCCCGCGAATCCGGCCAGTGTCGGGTCGCCGGGTACGACCCCGAAACCGTCATCGAGCTCGACGATAGCCTCCTCTGTCGTCGCACGGTTGGTGAGCACATCGTGGATCGTCTTCGTCGGCTCAATGCCGAGCATCTCCACGATGTTCGGCATCTCCAGATCGGTATCGACGATCACCACGGCGTAGCCGTCCATACGGAGGGAGACAGCGAGGTTGATGGTCGTCGTGCTCTTCCCGACGCCCCCTTTACCGCCCGTCACGGCGATGACGCGCGCGCCCATGCCTAGTTCACTCGGAATTGCACAGACCGGTATATATGCTTACGCCGTCAATTTTCAAAAATGAGAGTGCCGCCCAATCGGACGGCGAACTGGAGGTATCCAAAGCTCCCAATTCAATCTATCCGACGGCCGGGCGGACCGCGTCGATCAGGCTTTGTCCGTGGACGATTACCGCAAGGTTATTGGCGAAAACCAATAATCCCGCTGCAAGCAATCCCCCGAGCCAAGCCTCGACGGCTGCCGCGGCGTACCGTTCATATGGTTCGGGCGTAACGAGCAACAAATCCAGTATTCGATCAAATAGTGTTACCACGACAATGACAGCGATCAGATTGATTCCTGCGAACGCTATCGGTCCTTGAAGCAGTGACCACCGGACGACGGGATTGGCCTCACCCGCTAAACCAACCGCCCGTGCAGCATAGACCGTCGTAATCATGTCGACCGTGATCAAAACGAAGAGCCCGACCGCCAGCCAATCCCAGTATTCTTGAACCCTGGCCTCGAGGCCGGTAACTCCCATTTTTCGATCGAGTATCGACGCGGCGGGTTGCGATAAAAAACTCCCGGAGTGGCTATCGAAATTGATAGTTACCTGTGCCGTGCCGGGATCGTTCGGGCTCGAGGGTCGGACAGCCCGTTATATCACCGGCCATCGTTCGGACGCCTAGACGCCAACTGTCGAGACCGCTTCCGAGAGGGAAGAGTTCCGAGCACCTACATCCCACTGGTTTCCAGCCGGGTCCTGTCCTCGAATCAAACGGCATGCCAGGCCCGATTGCCGGCAGCACCGATTTCAATTGATCCACGGTCGGCGACTCGACACGATTCGCTCAGAGCCTTCAATGAGTGGCGCGGAACCCATTACCGTATCGGCCGACGCCCTGGCAAATCCCCAATAGTGGCCGATTAATTCCGCGTCATATCAATGTAAGCAAACATTAACTTTCCCGATCCCACTGCCGCTCAAGAATCAGATGGCGGCGAAGAGGAGCGACGCCGGTCACGAGGCCGTATCGATCCTCGATGCGGCTACCATCGAGCTCTGGGTCATCGCTCTCATTTGTTTCGGTGTGGGCGACATCGTTACGACGATGGCAGGCCTTTCCGCGGGCCACCTGGTCGAGGCCGGACCCTTCGTCGCTCCGTTCATAAACCGATTCGGACTCGCCGCCCTCATATCATTAAAAACGGCCGCCTTCGGCATCTCGCTCCTCCTGTGGAAATTCACGCCGCGCCCCCATGCCGTGGGCGTACCCCTGGGACTGGCAACCCTCGGCGTTCTGGTTACCGCTTGGAACGCCTACCTCTTACTCGGCACCTGATCGGTTCCCGAACCGCGGTCCACGACGCAGTAGCGGTACCGTACATCCGACGTTCGGGTTACTTCGGGCCAAAACATATATGTATAAAAATCAGTAATGGCTGAGGTACAAACGGACCTGTCGAGGTATCGACTATGGCATGGACGTGTGGGGTTGACAACTGTGGAGCGAAATTTGACTCGGCTGAACGCGTCCTCCGCCATCAGGCAGCCGACCACCCCAACCGTACATGTCAAATTTGCGGGGACAGTGTGCCAGCCGGATACTTCGCGATTAAGCACGCGTTTGAAGCCCACCGACGATCGGAGTACGTCCGTGCCTACGACGCGGATGCCGATGACATCCGCCTCAGAGAGCGCTCACTGAAAACGGTGACCGACGCGATCGATGCCGACGCCATCACTGACCTCCTACCGGACGGGCACCCGAATCCACCGGAGTTGGCGGACACCTGAACGGGCTTCGGCGCTCCTCGCTCCGTCTGGCCACCGTATTTGAGTCCGCCCCGATTTCGGGCCATCATATTTAACCAGGATACCGGGGAACCCTTGCACGATGGCCGACTCATTGCTTTCCGACTTGCTCGATAAACGCGTGGTCAGCACCGATGGCCGCGATTTGGGAACTATCGCGAATGTCCTGATCAAACCGACGACCGGCACTGTCGTCGATCTGGTCATCGATCAGGGTGACGAATCGCTCTACGGACTCGATCTATCGATCGACACCGATGGCCGTTACCGATGTCCAGCCGACCGTATACAGGCGGTACGGCACCATATCATCGTCGAGGTATGAACCATCCCGGCCTCCGCTGGCGTTTCGCACCTCCATGGACGCCGGGGCTTACTGCTTTGGTGTCGGAACCTACACCGGATGGAACAGCGGTTCCAGACTCCACGAGCATTGTCCCTCGTTGGGTGGTTTGGCGTGTCCCACTCCTACCGGTTCCTCCCTCGGGACACGCAGTCCCCGCACGCTTATAGTCGCGTTGCCACCGTCGGACACACCGTGGCGGAGCGGCTTACTCCCTCCGGTCGACCGCCGAGGGAGCAGGCCTATCGGGGAAGGGGCAACAACCACAGGGCCATGTATCCCCTCCTTGCTCGCGCCATCTGTGCTCGCTGTGGAAGGGAGCTTACCGCCCTCAATCAAAGCTAACCACCGGCCAGATCACTGAGAGCCGAACTCAAAACCGCCAATACAGTGGGAACAGTGCTCACCCTCCAGCGGGAGCTGAGATCGGACCTCATCTGCGTCGGTCTCATTCGCGACGTGTCGACACGACTTACGGTGCCACGTCCCGGTTTCGAGGCGAAGATACTGCATCTCAGCGGCCATCGTCCCGCAATCCTTATCAACGTTTCAGCGATCGTCAGCCGACCGGCAGACGGTGGCAATCGGCCATTCCGAGCGACGGTCGACGAACGCGTGCTTACCCTTTCGACCCGGAATTGGGTCTGCGAGCTGTCCGCGGCATTTATCGGAGGGGGAGCTGTTCAATTAAAACCACGAGTAATATTCTGGTGGTCTAATCTTTCGGTTACAAAAGAACGCCGATAGAGATCGTCTATTTCTCTATTCCGATGAGTTAGTTGGAAGAGAATCTCCGGATATTCGGACCGAAACGTATGACGTGTGTCATCCTAAGCTGAACAGCGCCATCGGAGGGAGAGAAAATAATTAAGTAACTATCGACCGTTGTTTAATGAACGCCTAAAAGGGGGGACAGGACCACCAATGTCACCGGACGACCTTTCTGCGGAAGACGTTCACGATGTCCTCAGCAATCGGCGTCGACGGCTGGTCCTGGAAACGCTTCGTAGCAACGGTGGCGCGGCGACTGCCCGGGAGTTATCCGAACGGATTGCGGAGGCCGAATCCGGCGAAACCCCACCCCCTAGAAATATTCGTCAGAGTGCTTACGTGTCACTTCACCAAACCCATCTCCCGAAGCTCAACCAGCTCGACATTATTGATTACGACGAACAGGCCAAAACGGTGACCCTCACCGATAACGAAAGCGACGTGACCGTGTACCTGGAGACCGTCCCGAAATACGGCCTATCCTGGAGCGAATTCTATGTCGCGACCGGGGTATTGGCCATCATTACCCTCATTGCGGCCTCCATCGGCGTGCCACTCCTTAGTGCGGTGTCCGTTACCGACTGGGCTATGTTCTTCTTCGGGATCATCGTCATTGCGGGCTCGTATCACACCTACCGCCAGGGAAGTTCGGTTATCTCTCGACTTCGGGGATGAAGCGCTGGCGTCTTCCCAAGTCGGTACGAACCCGTCACCGGGTCGGTCCGGCATCCGTCAGTGGAAAGCCGACCCACGGGCCATAATCCGGGTGTGGTCGGGTGGTGAGCAGTTGGCCCCGACGGCACCTGATTCACACCAGTTCGCCGGCCCATGGTCTTGGAGTCGACTACGATGTTGCCCGTCGGCAATCTGGGCAGTCTCACCGGGATTTGTTGGTTTCGACCGTTGCCTCGACGACAAGCGTCCCGTCACGGATCTTCTCGGTAAACGCCTCTCGACCGATTTCAGCGGAACGATCGACCGAGCTGAGCTGTACCGCGGATTCAGTCACCTTATCGACCCAGAGCACCCGATGTTCCCGAGTATGATAGACGGAGGTCCCCCGACGGATTCGGAGTCCATCCACCTCCATCCCGGATTGCGGTCGATCCACAGGCCGAATACCGTCTACCCGGTAAATCATTAATTAGACGTTAGGTCGATATGGGGGTGCTTAACCACCCGTTGACGGCGCGATGGTCGTCACTCGTACGATCGCGCCCGGGCGGTACCGGCCGGCTCATAGAGCCGCGTCAGCACCGTCCGAAATGGATCGAGCATCCCTTCGGGAGGCGAGGCCGGGTCGGCCCAGGTCAGATCGATAACACCCTCTGTCGGGTTCGGCGATGGGGCGGTTATGAGCTGAGTCCGAAAGACCGTGTAGACCGTCGTCACGGAAGTTAGGGACGTATGCGCGTACCCGCACCTGGCGAGCGGCGACCCCACGGTCACCCGACAATCGAGTTCTTCGGCCAACTCCCGTCGGAGGCCCGCCCGTCGAGTCTCCGCCGGTGCGACCCCGCCACCGGGGAGCGTCCAGAACGTCGAGCCGTCGGTGCGCTGTTCCCGGACCAATAGCACCGTCTGAGACCGCGGGATCAGGGCTTTGACGCCGATCCGGACACCGTCGTCATCGGCCGGCGGGACCTCCCCTACGACCGGGACATTTGTCATGCTGGGACTCGGCGATAACCGACGACCGACTAATAATTAATGGCCGCTTTGCCTCGTTGTTTGGGCCCGCCTACACGATATGATCGATCGACTCGTTATCGGCCGGTGTCGCTTCCTCGGCTCGCCCGGCGATTTGGGGCGAGTCAACTCCGGTCAGTACGACCATAGTCCGTAAGGTGCGCCCGAGGGACTCGTCGATGGCGGTCCCCCAGATGATCCTCGCATCGGGATCGATCCTGTCGTAAATCTGTTCGACGACCCCTTCGGCCTCGTCGATAGACATTTCCGGGCCACCCGTTACGTTTACGAGCGCGCCGTCAGCCCCCTCGAGGTCCACGTCCAACAGTGGCGACTGGACCGCCTTATTGACGGCATCCCGGGCTTTGTGTTCGCTGTCGCTTTCGCCGAATCCGATCATCGCGACCCCCCCGGAGTCCATCACGGTTTCAACGTCCGCGAAGTCCACGTTCACCATACCGGGGGTCGTGACCAACTCGGTAATCCCTTTCACGGACCGCATCAATACCTCGTCAGCCACCTTGAAGGCCTGCTTGATCGGCACCTTACCAACGGCATCCAGGAGCCGGTCATTCATGACCACAATCACGGTGTCAACGATTTCCTTCAATCGGTCAAGGCCAGCTTCGGCATTCTGTCGGCGAACTTCTCCCTCGCTGGTGAACGGCATGGTTACGATGGCGACGGTCAGCGCGCCGGCCTCCCGCGCGGCTTGGGCGACGATAGGGGCCGCTCCAGTCCCGGTCCCGCCGCCCATCCCAGCGGTTACGAATACTAGGTCCTGTCCATCCACGATATCCCTGATGGCCTTGTCGCTCTCAATTGCCGCCTGTTCTCCAACCTGGGGGAGCGATCCAGCACCCCGGCCACGGGTTTCCTCGGCACCGAGCAGGAGCTTGTCATCGGCTGAAATCTCGATGAGATCCTGAACGTCGGTGTTCATCGCAACAAGGTCCGCGCCGTGTATGCCCTCTTGGACCATCCGGTTTACCGTATTACATCCGGCCCCGCCACACCCGATGACCGTGATCTGTGTATCTCGGTCGTCCAACATCGCTTCCAACGCGGCGTCGGAAATCCCGGCCGATTCCGAACCCGCCTGTTCGCGGAGTTCCTCCTGTTCGATGGATTCGATCATCCCATCGACTTCAACGTCCATGACGTGCGCCGATTCGCGACGCCGGGTTATTAGTTTATGTCAGACTCCCGTCGTACGTACCGGGCCTCGAAACCAGCTCAACCGGCCGTCCGTTATTGCCGGGTAATCCAGGTCTTCGACTCGATCCCACAAACCCGGCACGTCGTAATGCGCCGGGGTTCGTTGGCGTAGGTCCGATCGGTCCCGGTGGCCGAACGGGCCATTGAGGCGATTTCCAGCCGAACCTCGTGACGGGTTTCGCGGGCGCAGACCTCACAGACTTCCAGGATATCGCCGGAGTCGAAGTCCAGGCGGGAGTCGTGTGATTTCGCTTCAGGGGCCGACATCACTCCTGGGTTCACCGGACCGACCCTTAACGGTTCGTTTCAAATATTCAAAATTGAGAATCGATTGCACCGTCCATTAAACTCCGGTTAGACGGACGAACCAGCGTGCCCAATCGAGCGGGCCGCCGGCCGGGGGCCGACGAATGGCCGCCGGGAGAGCGAGTCGGACCCGGGTGCCGGCCGCCGATGAATCGATCTGTAAACGGCCGTCGTTCTGTTCCGTGTACCATTTCACGATCCACAGCCCGGTCCCCGTACTGTGATTCAGCTGGGTCTCAGGGCCATTCTCCAACACTTCGAGTTCGGCCGGTGGGATCCCCGGTCCGTTGTCGGTGATGTCCACTGTCACCCAGCCGGCCCGGTCGTCGCGGCCGACGGAAATCGACAGTCGAGTCGGTCCCTCCGAATGCTCGACCCCGTTCTCCAGGAGATTATCAATAACGGTATCGAGGGACCCGTCAGCGTAGGCCAAGCTTTGCGTCGGGACGGTCGATTCCACGGTTACCTCCGGATGTGCCCGGCGAAGTACCTCCATCCTATCTCGAACCACGTCGGCAACGTCGATTACGCTGGGTGATAGCCTATCCGGATCGTTCGCGTCCTGAATCCGCCGAACCTGTTCACTTACCTTCATAAGCTCCTCCGAGCGGGCCATAATTCGATCAGCATGCTTGGCCGGGTCGCCCTTACCATCGCGGATCAACTTCGCCGAGCCCTGAATGACGTTGACATCGTTTCGGATGTTGTGCCGAAGGATCCGGTTCAGGACGCTGTTTTGTTCCTTGGCGCTACGGACGTTCATGTTCAGTTCCCAGGCGGTACCGATCAAGACCCCAATGACCCCGCCGGCAGCGACCTGACCCATCAGGCTGGCCAGCCCGCCTCCGATAACGGGCTCCGCGTAGAGGTGGGTGAGCACGAGTCCGACATCCACAGCGGTTAAGACTGCGATTCCAAGCCCGCCCCACGTGGCCACCCGCCAGATTTGTTCGCCGGAGAGTTGGGTCCGGGGGAGCCAACACCGAGATGAGGCGAAGGCCACGCTCGGGACGACACCGGATAACACACCCAAAGACACCGTCGGCTGGGCCGTTCGCAGCAGATAGGTCCCATTGGTGATCAAGACGCCGGTGAAAAGGGCACCTGCTGATAGGAAAAACGCGTAACTCAGTTCACGCTTCGAGACCGACGGCTTCTCCGGCACCACGATCACTTGAGGGCTCCGCGGTCCTGTCACTTAACTATATCTGAGAAATTACATTATTTGATAATACCCGGCTGACCGCAGCGATATCCACCTGGGTCTCGGGTGAACCAGACTCCGGTAAGCGGGCAGTTGTTTAAGGCCGCCACGGTCCACCTGCCAGCAGAGTCGATGGTCGACCCCGTCCTACCGTCCGTATCGACACTTATGGGCGTGCTCCCGTCCGTAGGATCTGCAATTCGACTGCTCGTGAGCGCCATCGCCGTCGGCATGGGCGCGGTGTGGCTCATTCTCAACATCTATCAGCTATCCCCCCTCGTCCGGGCCGCCTTGCTCCGCCTGCTACAGCGCCGGCGGGGCCCGGACGACCGGCCTGGGCCGACCGGTCACCCCCCACCAGACATCGATATCCTCCTCCCGGCCTATCAGGAGGCCAACGTCATCGAACACGCCATTCGGGCCATCACCGACGCCGCTTATCCCGAGGACAGGTTGCACTTGCATATCCTGACCGAACCGGAGGACGAGCGGACCCGTACCCGTCTTTGGACGTTGGTCGACCGTTACGATATCCGGGTGCACCGCGTCCCCGGCGACTACCCGGGACCGCCGACCAAACCTCGCGCACTCGACTATGGCTTTTCGATCACCGACAGTCCCATCGTCGGGGTCGTCGATGCCGAAGACCTCGTCGCCCCCGGTCTGTTCAGGGAGGTAGTGACGGCCATCCAGGAGGCCGGCGCCGATTACGTGCTCGGGCACCTGGACATGGCCAACGAGGGTGACGGCTGGCTCAACCTCCTCTTTCGAGCGGAATACGGCTTCTGGTACGGGCTCGTCGTCCCCGCCTTCACGGCCGTTGGATTCCCCATCCCGCTGGGCGGGACGACCTGTTTCTTCCGCCGATCTACCCTTGAGGCAGTTGCGCAGACCCGTCTCGACCGATACGGCTCGCCGTGGGGGCCAAGCGATCATCAGTGGTTACGTGCCCGGGGGCTCCCCACTGTTGTTCCGTGGGCCCCCAATAACCTAACGGAGGACTTCGAACTCGGGCTCTTCCTCTGGCAGGAGGGCTACCGGTTTGCCTACCTCGACGCGATCACTCGGGAGGAATCCCCGATCGGCCTCCAGGCTTGGTTGACCCAGCGGATCCGTTGGAAGAAGGGAAAATTGTGGACCTTCCGCCAATACCTCCGCGCCCCGCCCCGCGGCCTTCGACGGCAATTTCACATCTACTGGCAATCCCTGCTCCCTCATCTCGGTCCGATCAACCTCTCTGGCCTCATCCTGCTTTTCTGGCTCGCCACGCTGGTTGGCCGTTCACCGGCGGCGCCGGCCCAAGCCCTACTGCTCGTCAGCCTCGTCTTCGCCGGTTTCATGGTGGGGTTGTATGTCGTTGGTTACTGGACCGTCTCCCAATGTCGGTGGTCGCTCAGGCTCCGTCGGGCGGCCGTCGTCGGATTGAGTGTGCCCTTTTACTGGCTCCTCCAGTGGATCGCGGACGGCCGTGCCATCGCCGATATCGCTCGAGGACGGCTCGGCTGGCAGCCGACCAGACACCTCGGGCGTCATATCGATACCCTCCACATCGGCGCTGCCAACGCTAACGAAACGCCGCCATCCCGCGCCCCGCTCGACCGGCGGACCATCGGGGCCGCTATCGGCGGAATTCTGCTCATCGGCGCGGGGCTCCGCCTCGCCATTCTCGACAGGTGGAGTCTTTGGGAGGACGAGTTCTTCACGCTGCTCAGTCGGGGTCCGGCGCCACTCCCGGACCTCCTGGTGGCGGCCGGTGATCCCCATCCGCCGTTGTATTTCCTCCTGGTTCGCGTGACGCTCGGTGTGTTCGGACCAGATCCAACCCCGCTACGGTTGTTATCGGTCGTCCTTTCCCTCGGGACGATCGTCGTCGTATTCCAGTTCGGCCGATCCGTGTTCGACGCCCGCACCGGCCTCGTCGCCGCCCTCCTAATCGCCGTGTCGACCGTCCACATCCATTTCGGCCGGACGATTCGGATGTACAGTCTGTTCACTTTCGTCGCGGGGCTCTCCTGGTACGGGTACGTAGCGCTTCGGACTGACGAGCAGTGCTTCGACTGGCTGCCCCAACCGGGGCGAACACCCACTATTCTCTACACGCTTTCCACCCTGGCCATGTTGTACACCCACGTCTTCGGTCTGTTCGTTCTCGTCTCACAGCACGCGTATCGATGGATCACCACAACGGGGCTTGTTCCCAGGGACCGCTGGTACCGACTCCAAGCCGTCATCTTCGCTGGGTTCGTGCCATGGTTGGTCGTCCTCTTGATCCAGCTACGTGAGACAATCATGGGCTCGAATGGCGTTGCGATCAGGTGGATTCCGTCCCCAAGTTACGGGTTGTTCCGCGAAACACTCCTCTTCCACGCCGGCTATCCGAATGTCTACCCGGTCCTCGCCACCTCGGAGACGACGTTGGTCGCGGTCATCGCGATCAGCTTCGTGTTCAACGTCGCCCTGGTGTTCTCGGTTCTAACGTACGACATCGGGGACGGGCCAACCTATTATTTCGTCGGAGGTCGACAGGCGGGCATGTTCGCAATTTTCCTCCTCTCGGTCGTCTGCGTCCCATTTATTCTTTCGTTCATGCTCCCGATTTTCGTTCCCCGCTATACCCTCGCAGCCGGCATTCCATTGGTCATCCTGGTCGCTCGAGGCCTCGTGAACGTCCCGGAACGACACTGGCGGCTGGCGCTGCTGGGCGTCCTCCTTGTCGGGTCGGCGGTGACCACCGCCGCATACGCGACGTCCCCATCACAGGAGGATTGGCGCGGCGTCGCGGCTCACGTCCAGGCCGAAAGTGCCCCCGGCGACCTCCTCGTCGTCCAGCCCCCTCGGATCGAAGACAACCTCGACTTCTATGGCCGGGCTCTCCCCGCTGACAGATACGCTCTTCCCGAACCGGCCTCCATCGACCCTGAACACCTCGATCGGCTCCACGCGGCCGCCATCCGGCATCGGACCGTCTGGCTCGTGACCTACAACGTCGTGCCGCCGTCGTCAGTCAACCGTCGGCTCACCCGTACCCACGTGCTAAAATCCACCCTGCACGAGGGGGCCGTTACTGTCTTCCGATACGAACGACGGGGAAAGTTCCCAGATAAAATTCAAATTTGATAAATGCCGGATTATTTATTAAGGCGCCTTTCCCTTCGATTCGAATACGGATGCCACGTGATAAGGATTCTTCCGGCGTCGAACTCGACCCGATTACGGTCGAGGGCGACCTTCTGGCCATCAACAGATCCCTTGTCGTCCGGGACTCAGGGATTATGGTCACGTTACGGTTCGCCTCACACGCCGATACCCCCGTCAAGTACCAGTGTATCGACCCCCTCCCGGGCTCGTACGACCTGGATGAAATCGGTTTTCATCCCGACCACCAACCGAGCCACGGACGGATCGAGGATCACCAAGTCGTTGTTGGCGGGGTCCTCGACCCCGACGACGAGCGAGTGGTCAAATACGGAATGTGTCCAGGACGGGTGTTGTCCCCGGACGCAATCGAGCCCGACCAAACCGGCGTACCCCCTACGATCGAACTCGAGGAACGAATCGAGGCGGCGGAGGTCGACGAGGTTGACCTCGAAACGCCAGCCATGGCGCGCGGCGGGGTCGGGAGTGAGACGGCGGACCAAAAACTATTCACGAACCTCAAAAACTCGGTATTCGGGGGTACCGACCAGACGCCGGCCGCCCGCGAGGAGCCGGCCTCGGCCAATGTGGAAACATCGGAATCCGAAGAGGCGGCGGTAGCCGTAGCGGAGGCCATCACCGACCTTGAGGACGACCCGGATGCGACAGTAACTGACGCGACGGCACCGGAATCGGTCGAGGAACTGTTCTCCAAGACCGAAGCGTCGGACTCCGAGGGGCCGCCGACTGACGACCCCCAGGCCGGTTCGAACTCCCCAACCGGACTCGACGACAGCCACCTTATCGACGAACTGGTAACCGCTCTCCAGGCCGAGTCCCCGGAGACCGAACGAGGCGAGGCCCTGGCGACTGAACTCAGCAAGTTCGTGGATGAGCCATCGGCAGGGCTTCCCCGAAGCGCGGAGGTCCGTTTGCAACAGATCGAATCCAACATGGAGGAGTTCGCCGCTTACACAGAGGCCCTCCGCGACCTTATCGACGAACACGGGACCGCGGAGGAGTTCGTTACGGAGATCAAGTCCGATCTCGATACCATCGAGACGGACCTGACCGAGCTCGGTGCCGACCTCGACGTGGCGATGGATCGTCTCGATGACATGACCGACACACAGGATCGAATAACGGGCCAAATCGATGACCTGCAATCAGCGATCGAGACGGCAGCCGATGAGCGGACCGATTTCTCCGACGATATTGCGGACCTCGAAGCCGCGCTCGCCACGCTCCGCCGTGACGCCAGTGAGGCACGGACGGACATGGCGGACCAGATCGATGCCCTCGAAACCACCATCGATGACGTCGCCGATGAGGTCGCTGACCTTCGTGAAGACGTCGAAGATGGGAAGGCCCGACGCCGGGCCATCGCCGAGGCCCTTTCGGGCGATCTGCTCGACTCGTCGGACTAAAAATCGGTGACGGTGTCCGTATCGAACGGCCCGGAGAGCCGGTCGTCGGACCCGTCGTTATCGTCAGGCCCCTCCGTCCTGATCTCGAATCTTGCGCCACCCTCTCGGCTTTCCTTCACCTCGATCGACCACCCGTGGACGCGACAGATCTCACGAACGACGGTGAGACCAATGCCGAGGCCGGCGCTCTGCGAATACCCCGATTCGAACACCCGCTCTCGTTCCTCGGGCGGAATTCCCGGCCCATTATCAGCGACATAGAACCCCTCGTCGAAGCTCCCGAGGCGAACGACTGTTTTTCCTTCTGTCTCCTGCTCGAGGGCATTGCGAAACAGATTACTAAAGCATTGCATCAGCAGGTCGTGATCGGCCGCCAGTGGCCTCGACGACTCGATTACGAGCTCCGCGCCCGGCGTCTCGAGCGACTCCCACGCCGCCGATGCCGTCTCCGCGATCGCCTGGGTCGTTAGGTCGTCAATATCGAGACCCCGCGACAGAGTTACCAGGTTCTCGACGTGTCGTTCGATCCGTTGCAGCGAGGAATCGACCCGATCGATGGCTTGGCCGTCCTCCCCTTCACGAAGTAGATCCAGTTGCGTCATCGCTATCGCGAGCGGATTGCGGATTTCATGGGCGATCAGACCGGCAAACTCCTCGACGCGTTGGCGGGTCCGCTGCAGTTCCGAACGGGCTTCTACCAGCCAGATCGCCGTCCCGGTCAACCGGCTCAATGTCTCCAGTACCGATGCCTCGGCCGAATCGATCCCGCGAGACCTCTCCGTGGCAAAGACCCCGACCCCTACGACCGACCCCTCGCCGACGAAGGGAACTATCGCCGTCGTGAGCCCAGCGTCATTACCCGGTCCATTGTCCGTGTCCGGTCCGGTGGACCCGCTGAGGACCCGACGGGTAAACCCCTCGCCGTCCCCGACTACCTCGATCGAGCCAGACTTGAGCGCGTGGTCGACTTTCGCCGCTCCCGCCTCCGCGTCGATCCCCGGAATTTCTGTCGCGGCGACAGTACTCGGGATCGGGACGTGGAGGTCGATTTTCCCGTCATCGCCCGGGGCCCCAACCCAAATGAACTGATATAGGCCAGCTTCGGACAGCCGCCGGTACACGAGCCGCTCGACCTCGTCGACCGTCGTGGCCGTGAAGAGCGACTGGCCCAGTTCGCGGACCACACGGCCGAGTCGGTTGTGTCGATCTAGCTCGTCACGGATTCGTGTCTCAAAGCCGATCGTCGTAAGTTCCTTCCGGAGGTCGACGCCGATGGCCTCGACATGAGCGGCGGCTCCGGCTTCGACGGCACGGCGGATCGAATCGGTGTCGGGCGCCGTGCCCACGAGGACGACAGGGACGCTCGGAGACTCGTTGTGGACGAGTTCGACGAACCTCGGGGGTTCGGGCGTCGTTTCCGCCGCCGGACATATCACGGCACCGAACCGACGGTCATCCAGGTATTTCACCGTCTCGATAGCCGTCCGAGCGCGAATGACCGACGACCCAAGCGGTTCGAGGGCCGTTTCCACCGAGTCAAAGAGGTCCTCGTCAGGGGCGAATACGAGGATGTCTGTCGATTCTTGCACCAGTCGACCCTCTCAACCGTCATTGGATTTCTCGGGACACTGCCTATACATAATAACCGATTTAGCCTATCTTTCACTGGCTGCAGCCGGCCGAAGCGCCAGGATGCAGCCACGCCGCCTGTCGAATCGCCGTCACATCACCCCTGCTCGTCAAAAGACGTCGAACATCTGCGACGATTCGTCGGGTACCAGGTTGATGATCGCGACACCACTCTGAAGCACGGTACACTGGACCTGCCTCGATCCCCCCGTGAGCGATCCGGCTTCATCGACCAACCCAAGGGAACTGAGCGTTTCGGTATCGAACGTTACCCCGATCCCTTCGTCCTGTTCCCGGAGCTGTCGATATCCCGCAAAGAAGGTCCCCCGGCCACGCTCCGACGAGCTATCCCTGTCGGCAAACTCGTTTGCCAGAACTGCATCGATCGTGGTTCTGAGTTGGGTGAGTTCCGGGCGGCTCATCGGAACCGACGCCCGGTCCGAGCCTGCACCTTCGAGCACGAGTTCGACCGTCGTCTCCCCCGGATTGAACTCCACCCGTCCCGACTTCGGGCCACTCGTCGATGTCGCCGTAAATTTCCCGTCCTTAATGGTCATGGAGACTTCGATCTCGTCGACCAGGTACGCGTTCTGATTCCGTTCGGAGAACGTCATTTCCATGGGCTGATCACCTCCACAGGGCGCTGCTCGGAATCCCAGATCACTTGATGCGCCTTCATCGCCGGCCGTCCCCACGGTGTCGGTCCCATGTCCGGGATCGGCGTCCGAGCGCCCTTAGCCCTACCCCGCTAATTATCAAGTCTGATGACGGATTGTTACTCAATCCGCGACCGACGTCCACGCCTCCGGCGCGAAATCCTTCACCGTCGTCATCGCCTCGCGTGCATCGGTTCGACTTTCGTAAGCCTGGAGGCTTTCGGCGAGTTCATTACCCGATTCGTCGATGAGTCGCCAGCGCCAGCCCTGGGTGTCCTCGTGAAACTCGAAGGCGGCCCGTTCGATCTCCAGAATGGACGCCTCCGTGAGTTCCTCTCTGATCGCCTCGACCGTCTCCTCGACGGCCTGTTTGCTCTCGTACGTTTCCGTGCTCGCCGAAATCACGTTCCGAGCTTCGTCGATGAGTCGCCACTGCCACCCGTCATCGGTGTCGTGAACTTCGAAGGCCGCTCCCTCGTAATCGATATACCCCGCGCTGTCGACCCGATTCGTGACGGTATCCACATTCGCCTCTGCCGCCTCCAGGCTGTCGAACGATTCTGCGCCAACGGCGACCTCCTCGTGAGCCTCGTCGAACAGTGCCCAGGTCCATTCTCCATCCGTCACGAAGAACGCGGCATCCCGGATCTCGAAGACCGTAACCGTATCAACCGCCGACTGGACATCGCCGATCGCCTGTCGGGCGGCGTTCCGCGTCTCGTATTGGCGCGTACTCTCGGCGATCGGAATCCGGTCCTGGTCGACGAACCGCCAGGTCCAATCCTCGCCGGATTCGTCGACCACTACGGCGAGTTGACCGACCTCGGCGATGCCGGCGCCGACGTGGTCGTCGACGAGTTCGTCGATCGCATCCTCGGCCTCGTGGCGGGTTCCGAACCCTTCGGGACTCTCGGCAAGGTCAGTCCCATCGGGCCGGACGAACCGCCACCACCATTCATCGGCCCCATCCTGGTAGACCTGGAAGATACCATCCGACATGACGCGGCCGCGGACGTCCTCGACTTCCCCTCGCAGCGCATCCATGTCATCGTGGGCCTCGTCCCGCGTGGGATATCGACGGGATCCTCGAGCGATGGTTTCGCCAATATCGTCCACCAGTCGCCATCCCCAGCCCTCGTCAGGATCCTCGAACAGTTCGAACGCAGCCGTCTCGATCTCGAGCTGCTCGGCCTCGGGTGCGTACTCCTTTAGTGTGGCCATGGCCGCCGTCGCCCCATCCCGCGAATCGTACTCTCCCTCGCTCGAATCGGCCAGGACGTTACCATCCTCGTCGATGAGCCGCCATCGCCACCCACCCTCCTCGGATTCATAGATCTGGAAGGCTGCAGTTTCGAACTCGATGAGGTCCGCGTCGGGGGCCTGCTGGCGGAGCCGATCGATCGCGGATGCTGCTTGTTCCTCGGAGTCGTATGCCTCCACGCTCTCCGCCCGGACCGCCCGATCGCTGTCGACCAGCCGCCAGTGCCAATGGCCATTGGCCTGATACACCTCGAAGTCCTGCGTCCGGATCTCGACGATATCTGTGCCGGGAGCGAGGTCTCTGAACGCCCGCGCCTCGGACCTGACCGCGCCGGGGTTCGCGCCCGACCCGTTCCCCGTGACGATCCGCCGATTCTCGGGGGTCACGAGCCGCCACTGCCAGTTACCCGACGGGTCCTCGAAGAGGTCATAGGATGACTCGGTACCATCCAATAGCGCCGCGCCGTCGAGCCGCTCCAAAAGATCATAGGCGGCGTCCTCGACCACCCCTTTGCTGGGATGGGCTCGCGTTGCCCCGCCCAAGACCTCGAGACCGGGGTCTAGCAGCCGCCAGTGCCACCCAGCGTCATCACCCTCGAGGAGTTCGATGCCATATGACTCGATCGTGAGCTGCGGCGCGTCCACCGCCCGTTCGACGAACGCGTCGGCCGCCCGTTTGGCGGCCGCCTTGTCCTCCACTGGAGTCGCACTGGTCGCCAGCGTCTCCCGTCTGTCATTTATCAGCCGCCATTTCCATCCCCCATCGGCGGGATATGTCTCGAAAGCGGCTTCGTCGATCGCAATTACCGTCGCCGATGGCCCGAATTCCTTGAGGTCGTTGACCGATGACTCGGCTGCCTCCCGTGACGGATATTCGTCACCGGAGTCCGCCACCACGCTCCCGTTTTCGCGCATCAAGAGCCATCGCCAACGGTCCTCTCCGACCCGATACAGGCGGAAGGCGGCGTGAGCGATTTCGAGGAGGGCCGCCTGGTCTACCAGATCCTTCACCCGGTCAACCCGGTTTTCGGTCTCGAGGCGGGAGAGAAAGGCGTCGGTCGATTCCGCGATCGCTGCCTGATCGATCAGCCGCCAAGTCCAGTCCGAGCCACGGTTAAAAATGGTGAACAGCCCCCCGCGATCCGTCCGGCCGAGCATGATGTCCGGATGGTCTTGACCAAGCACCTCCCGGGCCGCGGCGAAGTACGATCGTTCGCCGGTGATGACAGGCACCATAACTACCACCCCGGCGACCAGCGCGATCCCGGCCGTGTAGAGGGTGATAATCGCTGAGCTGTAATCGGGCGTGCCGATCGACCAGTTCTGTGGATACGCCACGATGAACCAGCCCGCCGCAGTGAGCCCCATTGCGGTTCCCACGCCCCCGATGGCGATGCCCTTGCGTTTCACCGGGAGCATGAGCTCGATCCCGAACAATGTAATAACGAGACCGAGGCCGGCCGCCGGGATCGAAATCTCCCGGACCAGGACCGTTATCGGGTCGAGATCACCACCCGACGGGCCGATCAGGAACACTACCATTCCGGCCATCCCCAGGAGATAGCCTACCAGGAGGATCGTATATCCGTAAACGTCTCGTTTCGACTCGGGCTCGGTTACGTATTTCGTGTACAGTTCGAACAGCCGCCCCTGTTCGAAATCGGATGTGGTATCATCTGACATGACCCTTGCGGTAAACCCTCGACATCCCACCGAATTAACCTTCTGGCCACGCCTCCCGGATCCCGAACTCAGACGAGGAGGCCCTCAACTAACGGAGACAGTGTTGCTACCGCGTGAACGGCGAACCACACCGCCAACAGATACATCGAAAAGAGCACCAAGCCGGCTTTGAACATCGGCAGGGCGATCTGTCGCAAGTGGTGAATGGACCAGACGCCGTACTTCGGTGGCCGCAACTCGATGTCGATATCGGGGGGAAGCCGCCGCTGAATCCCGTCGACATGGGCGGCACCCACGACTGCCAACACGGACTCCCCCCGATTTAGGGCCCCCCGGATCTCGTCGGCGATATACCGATCCCGACTGACGGTTTGACCCCGGGTATCGAACATCCGTACGATCCCGATCGGCAGAACCAACCCAAGGAACAATAGGTATGCCCCGAAGAGTTGACTGCCGGTGAGAAAGCCAGTCCAGATACTCGCCGGCGTCAAGACGTAAAACACCGCGCCAGCCAGGGCCTTAACGGGAAACGAGACGTTTTCAGCGATCGCCGTATCCGTTTCCCTCGTATACACGACGGACGTTCCCTTGGCACGGGCCAGGTCGACTAGAATGTCATTGTCGATATAGACGCTATCGAGGATCCAGAAAAACGACGTCAACGTGAGGGCGAACCACCCTTGTGCGAGCTCGATCGAGGAATCCGTATAGGCACTCCCCTCAAGCACGATGACATCCACCCCGTCGAGGAGCAGGTCCTTGGCCTCCTCGAGATCCTCGGGACTCGTGTGGAGTTCGCCCTTCAATACGACGTCGGCCACGCGCCAGGTGCCTCCGTTCCCTCGGAGCGGCCACCGAATAAAAAACCGTTGGCACCCAAATTCAATATTTGATATTTCCCCACCGTTCCGTCAGCCCTCCGTCTGCCGTACGCTTATGGTCCTCGACGGTCATGGCCCCAGTCGAAACGACATGTCGCTCGACCTCCCCGCAGAAAGCGTCTCCGGCCGGGACGGCTGGGACTGGAACCGGATGATCGCGGACGAAGGGGCTGCCCGCGAGTCCGAAACGACGACTTCCTCGGATCGTCGCCGCCGCGCGCCACCGACCAGCACGGAACGCATCGAAACGCTAGAACGAGAGTTGCGGCGAAAAGAACACCGGACACAAGCCATCATCGACCGGTACGAGTTGCTCCTGACCGAGAAAAACCGCAAACTCGCGGCCGAACGGGCAGATTCCGGGCGGCGGTCGCTTGTCACCAAGGCGATTTCCCGCCTCCGAAACGGGTGGCTCATCCGATAACTGCGTAAGTCATTCTATAGACTGAAAACTGGAACTGACAGTTTATATTCCGTCATCCTGTACGCTGGCCCACCCCGATGGTCACCAAACGACAGCTCGGGATTGGCTACCTCATCGGAACTGGTCTTGGGCTGCTCAGTAGTTTACTCGGGTACTTCGTTATTACCGATGCACCCGCCATCATCAACGTTTTGGGGACCGTAATCGCGGGAATGATGGCGGGCTCGCTCCTCTATGCCGGGTATCGGCTTTACCTGAGCGACCTCCCGGAGGACCTCATATGGAACATCGCGGCATGGAGTGCGGTGGGGCTCTCCATCCCGACCTTTATAGGCGTTATTCTCACGGTCGTCCAGGTTCAAACCCGCATCCTATACCTGTTCCCGACACTGTTCGTCAACACGATTGCCGCAGGCGGGGTCGTCGGCGTGCTCCTTGGTATGGTGAAAGAGCTTCGGAAAGAACACGAAAAAGCGCTTGAACTCAACCGGAAGAACGTCGTAATGAACCGAGTTCTTCGACACAACATCCGAAACGACATGAACGTGCTGCTGGGATATCTCGATCAACTTCACGCCGACAATGGAAGTGACGAAGCGACCCTCGAATCAATTCGACGAAAGATCCAGGAGGTCGTTAGCCTCAGCGATTCGGCCCGGAAGATTGAATCGATCGGACCCCTCGACGACGCCTCACGAATCGACGTCGTCGCCACCGTCCGGGAGCGGACGTCTATGATCCGATCGAACTACCCCAACACGACGGTCGATCTGGACCTTCCGGAGTCAGCGTGGGCGAGAGGGGATTCGCTATTCGCCTCGGTTCTGGACAACCTCCTCGAAAACGCCATCGAACACGGCCACTCGTCCCCGTCGATCGAAATCTCGGTCAGGCGGTCGGCAGACCACATCGTAGTCCGGGTCGCCGACGACGGCCCCGGCATCCCCGAGCACGAACGACGGGTACTCCAAGGAGCAAACGAAACCGACCTCGTTCACAGCGAGGGACTTGGGCTCTGGCTCGTCAAATGGGTGGTTGAAAGTTACGGGGGAACGGTAACGTTCGAACGGAACGACCCGAGCGGGAGCGTAGTGGAGCTCCGTCTCCCCGCTGTTGAGCCCGTCTCCTCCAGTAGCCCGACGACCAGCCGAGCCGCTGGGTAGTTGTAAATTATCCGTTCTGATAATTAAACACCATCCTTTTTCAGTTTTTACGCGACACGTTCCCTCATGAGTTCGGAGACGACGACCGTCCTGATCGTCGATGACGACCCCCAGGTAGTCGAGATCTACGCGGAACTCCTCGAGGAGCGGTATTCGGTCGCCACCGCCCCAGGTGGTCAGGAGGCCCTGGACCGTATGGATGAATCTATCGACGTGGTCCTCTTAGACCGACGGATGCCCGAACTCTCCGGCGATTCAGTTCTTGACAGGATCCGGTCCGAGGGGTACGACTGTGGCGTCGTAATGGTGACCGGAATCGACCCGGATTTCGACGTGATCACAATGCCCTTTAACGAGTATCTAACCAAACCTGTAAGTTCTGAAGAATTAATTTCCGCGATCGAACGTGTCCAGGCCCTTTCCGTCAGGGACGTCCAAGTCCAGGAGTTCTTTTCGCTAGTGGCGAAACGGCATTCCCTCGAATCCGAAAAAACCCCTGAGGAACTCGCTAATAGCGACGAATATCATCGACTCCAGAGCCGAATCGATGACCTTCGGGAACGGGTCCAACCAATGATCGAACCGTTCGAGGAAGAACTCGCCGAACAGCTTGCGGCGACGAGAACGGCCCCGGCCACCGATGACGATTGGATGCAGGCGCTGTTTTCATGATCCAGAATTATTATCGAAGCTGATAACCGATGAACCAGGCTTAATACCCGGTACCTGAAATAGCCTCACATCGTGACAGACGGTGTTGTGCTCGCGATCGCGAGTGCGAAAGGCGGGGTGGGCAAAACGACGACGAGCATCAACCTCGGCGCCTCGCTCGAGGCCTTGGCAGGATCCGTCGTCGTGGTTGAAGTCGACCTCGCGATGGCCAATCTTCTCGACTTTATTGATATCGGGTTCCGTCCAGGGGTCGATCCTAGCCTTCATGATGTTCTCAACGACCGGGCGGCAGTGACGGACGCGGTCTACGAGGCAGCCGGAGGATTCGACGTGATGCCCTGCGGGCCCGATATCGAGGGTTATGCCAGCCTCGACCCACGCAAGTTAGGAGCCGCCGTGACAGAGCTCCGATCCGAGTACGATGTGATTCTTCTCGACACCGGGGCCGGGCTGAGCTACGAAACGCTACTTCCGCTCGGCCTCGCGGATGGCGTGATACTGGTATCGACTCCACGACTCGCTGCCGTCCGTGATACCCAGAAAACCAAAAACCTCACCGAACGCGTCGGCGGAACTGTTATAGGGATCGTTTTCACCCAATCCGGGACGGGAAGCGCGCCACCCCCGGAACGTATCGCCGATCATATGGGCGTGGAATTGTTCGGCCACGTCCCCGACGACCCGAACGTGCCAGAATCACAGGATTCCGGCAAGTCGGTCATCGCGTACGATATCGCAACTCCTGCTGCGGAGGCCTACTGGTCGATCGGAGAACGTGTCGTCACCGCAATACGAAAGCTCCGGGACGGTGCTTCCCGAACCGAGACCACCAGCGCAGGCGAGATGGATTTGGCGGGCTATTTCTCCTGACCCGTCTCGGGAGCACCATGCTGCCTGGACGGACCAACGGCGATCGGCGTGACCGAATTCGATCGCCACGGCGGCGTGGTAGTGGTCTCCGACATCGTTCATCGGTCCAACCCCGCCCGGTGGAAGCAAGCCGACCGGTTCGTGGACGGGGCCGGGGCCGCCTTGACAACCGGACTTTTTGAGGGTCAACGGACGCCGGGGTGACCGAACCGAATCCCGACCGACTCGTCGCAATACAGGTAAAACTGGCACCATCGGTGACGAGGTTCCGCCACGTCCTCAAATTCTTCGTGAAGCGGTCACGGGGCTCGGCGGTCGGTACAGGAACCTCCCACTCCGCAGTGCTGCAAGAAAACGAGAGGGCGGTTATAGAGAGTCGAGGAGAATTCCCCCGCCTTCCCGTGAGGGACGAGTGTTCCGACCGCTCAAATCGGAACCGAGGACCGGACAGTCGGGGGGATGAAGCCGACATTGTGAGTAACAGTCCACAGAGGGACAGCCCGGCAGGATATTCCACGGTCAACCGACACTAGTAATACTATTCTATCCATGAGTAGTTATGAAGCAGGCCGACGTTGGAGACAACCCCACATTGAGTGGTGTGTCGAGGAAGGTATCGAGAATATCGCCGTTGGCGACATGAGCGATTTCGAGGGGATGACGACGGCGATTCACGAAACTGCGGCCAGGGGGGAAACAAAAAGTTGCACGGGTGGGAGTTCGACCGGTTCACGAACCTGGTGGAATACAAAGCCGAAGAACACGGGATACTGGTTCTCCGTGTGGGTGAAGAAAACCAATCCAAGACCTGTTCGTGTTGTTGGAAGATTCGTGACGCCAATCGCGTCGAGCGTGGGCTGTTCGTCTGTGACTCGTGTGAGACGACGATGAACGCAGACGTGAACGGTGCGGTGATATCCGTCGAAAGATATCTCAAACTCCCCCGACCGGGGATATGAGTAACGGCTGGTCGGCACAGCCCGGAGTCTACCTGTTCGATTTAACCACGGGTGCGTTCCATCCACAAGAACAGGCAGACTGCAAACCTTAATATCCGAACGCTTGGGATTCACCCTGCCTCCAGGCGGGTGAGGATGTCAATCGCGGTGAGCCGTCCCTGAAACCCGTCGGAGTCGAAACTGGCCTACACCCCTGGTTGGTATCACGTATCGACCGAAACTAATTGCTTTCCGATGTTCGCCCCTTCGAAAAGCGAGAGGAACGCCTCGGGGGCGTTTTCGAGCCCCGACGTGACGGATTCTCGGTACACGATATCGTTGGCCGAAACCCATCGTCCGAGGCGATCGGTGGCTTCCTCCCGACGGTGGTCGAAGTCGCTCACGAGAAAACCCTCGACCGACGCGCGCTTTGTAATGAGCGTCCCCAGCTTCCGGGGACCCGTGGGAATGCTCTCTTTGTTGTACAGGGCGATCTGTCCACACACAGCGACACGTGCCCCGACCGATAGATGTCCGAAGGCCGCATCGGTTATCTCGCCGCCGACGTTGTCGAAGTAGACGTCGACCCCGTCGGGACATGTCTCGGCGATGGCCGCACTGACCTCGTCCGAGTTGTAATTGATCCCGGCGTCCATCCCGCACTCGTCGGTGACGAACGCGAGTTTTCGATCGGAGCCTGCGATCCCGACGACATGGCATCCTGAAAGCTTCGCGATCTGGCCGACGACCGAACCGACCGCGCCGGCCGCCGCGGACACGAGAACCGTGTCGCCGGGCCGCACGTCAGCGACGTCGAGCGTCCCGAAATACGCCGTCCGCCCGGGCATCCCCAGCACTCCCAGGGCGGTGGAAATTGGCGAGATCTCGGGGTCGACCGGGACCAAACGGTGGCCGGGGGCCGTGGCATACTCTGCCCAGTGGAGATCCCCGGAAACGATGTCACCCGCCTCGAAATTCGGATGGTGCGAGCGCACCACCTCGCCGACGACCCCCGCCTTCATCGGTTCGCCGACCGACCATGGCTCGGCGTACGAGTCGCTATCCCGCATTCGCCCCCGCATATACGGATCGACCGAGAGGTAGCGAGTCCGAACCAGGACTTCGTCGTTGTCCGGTTCGGGGATCTCGTTCTCGACCAACTCGAAGGCTTCCATAGTCGGGGTCCCCTCCGGGCGATCGGCCAACAGCCACTGGCGGTTGGTATCTGCCATGTCGCCCCGGACACCGTCGGGCCAAATCAGCGTTCTCCCCGGACCGGCACTTCCTTGGCCTGGCCTCCCGTCAGTGAAGACATGCTCTCGGACCTCGCCGGGGCGCTTCGGGAGGAGGCGAGGGCCGTCGACGAACGCCGGATGCTCGTCCTGGCCGGCTCACACTCCGATGGCCTGGACGCGATCGATGCGGTCCTCGACGGTGCTGACATCGCCCCGGAGGCGGTCACCTACGTGGGACGGGCGGACGTCGACCTCCCGACCCTTGCACCGGCCGATGCGGCCACCCTCCTCGGGTCGACCAGAGACACGATCGTTTTCGACGGCCATTCAGGCCTCGATCCGAACGTCTTGGGTCGAATCGTCGGCACCGTCGGGGGCGGAGGTCTGTTCGTCCTACTGGCCCCGTCGCTCGAGAGCTGGCCAACCGAACGAGATGCGTTCGACGAGACCCTGGCGGTGCCGCCCTTTGCGGTGTCCGACGTCGCTGGCCACTTCCGTCGCCGGTTTGTCACCACCCTCAGATCACACCCGGGGATCGCCATCGTCGATATCGACAGCGATCGCATCGAACGCCGTGGGTTGACCGACCCCCCTCCCAGGGCGCCACCCGAACCACCCAGTGTCCCCGACGACCATCGGTTCGACCGAATCGCCTATGAATCGTGTGTGACGTCCGGCCAGGTGGAGGCACTGCTGGCGTTCGAAACTCTGCTCGAGGATGGGTCGGCGGTCGTCGTCGAGGCCGATCGCGGCCGGGGCAAATCGAGTGTCGCCGGCCTCGCGGCTGCCTCACTCGCGTTGCAGGGGGAATGTGTCGTCATAACGGCTCCCGAGTACCGACGAGCGGCGGAGGCGTTCATCCGGGCCGAGGACCTGCTTTCCCGGCTGAACGATCTAGATCGTGGCTCCGGTCACGATCTCACGACCGGGACGGGGGGAGGGGTGTCGTTTCGCCGACCCGACCCCGCAAGGGACGTGGCGGCCGACGTGCTCATCGTCGACGAGGCGGCGGCGATCTCGGTCCCGCTCCTGACCGACTTCCTCGAGAAGGATCGCGTGGCCTTCACGACGACCATCCACGGGTACGAGGGGGCTGGTCGGGGCTTTTCGGTCAGGTTTCGCGATCGGCTTGCCCGAAGCGGTCTGACGGTAACCGACGTCGAAATGGCCGAGCCGATCAGGTATGCGCAAGGCGACCCGATCGAGATCTGGTCGTTCCGCGCGTTGCTCCTCGACGCCAGACCGGCGACCAAGGCTGTCGTTACGGGGGCCGATCCCGACACGGTCGAGTATCGAGCCCTCACGGCGGCGATGCTCCTCGATGATGAGCCGCTTCTGCGGGAGGTCTTTGGCTTGCTCGTACTTGCCCACTATCGAACTGAGCCGTCGGACTTCGCCAGGCTTCTCGACGCCCCGAACATCAACGCTCGGGCCCTGCTACACGACGGCCACGCCGTCTCGGTGGCGCTCCTGGCACGGGAGGGCGATCTCTCCGCGGAGCAACAGGCCGTCATGTACGAAGGCGGGCGGGTTCGCGGCAACATGCTTCCCGACGTCATGGCGAGCCAGCTCCGCGATGAGGCCGCCGCACAACCGGTCGGGTTTCGAGTGATGCGCATCGCGACGCACGCGGCGGTTAGGTCCCGTGGGTTAGGAACGACCTTGCTCCGGCGCATCGAGAACGAGTTTTCCAACGACGTTGATTGGTTCGGGGTCGGCTATGGCGCGACACCGCAGCTCGTGGGGTTCTGGGCCCGGAACGGCTACTCGACCATTCATCTCTCCACGACGCGGAACGAGTCCAGCGGTGAACACTCAGCGATCATGCTCAAGCCCGTCACCGACGACGGAACCTCACTACACAACCGGCAGGCGGCCTGGTTCGCCCGTCGAATCCCGGCCGTTCTCTCGGATGCCCTGTCCGATCTCGACCCTGACATCGCGGTCGCGGCCTGTCGGGCGTGTGATACCACGGTCCAACTCACGCTCCCCGACGAAGACTGGCGGCGGATCGCCGGCATGGCCTACGGGCCGGGGCTGATCGATGTCGATCCGGACCCGTTCCGAGAACTGGTTGTCAAACATCTCGTCGATCCGAACGAACCGGTCGGGTTGACGACCGAACAGGAGCGGTTGCTCGTTAGAAAGGTCCTCCAGGCGGCACCCTGGTCGGCCATCACCGACGAACTCGAGTACCCCTCGACCCGACAATGCATGCGGGCCCTCGGCGCGGCCGTCCGACCGTTGGTCGATACCTACGGGAACGACGTCGCGGCCGCCGAACGGGACCGCTACGACGCGGTCGAGTGATGTCCTCCCCGTCGACAACGGCGGGGCTTCCCACCGCATCGGAGCGGCAGGGTTGGGAACCTCGGGTTCGCACGCCGGCGGTGTGCTGGGGGCGCCTCGCCCCCGGTATCCCTATCCCGGCTGGGATTCGGGAGCACCTTGTCGCCCGCATCCATCGTCCGTCGGCGGCAGGGGGTGCCTGCCTCGATCCGACGATGGAATCCCGATATTGTTCGATTGTCCCGGCATGGGGGGGCCACCTCGGGTCAGTGTGCGTCAGGGCGCAATGTGGCATAAACCCGGGGAAGGTGCCGCGATGCACGCTCGCCTTGAACGGCTGGACGCTCTCGGTGAGGAAAGTAGGCTTAAGGCTCGGCCAGCCCACCAGTCGATAATGACTGGCCCCGTGGAGCCACTCGAGGATCGTGCGTATTTCGAGATCGATCTCGAGGACGGCTACGTTCGCATCGAACAGAGTGTCGGGGATCCACCGCTCTATACGCCGGACGAAGCCGAGGAACTGGCGGCGGACATCGCCGAGGCGGCGGCCTCCGCGAGGCACGACCCCTAATCAGGGGTGGGCGAAGTAGGCGACGGTCGGGTTTCCCGTGGAATCGATGCGGGCGAACCCGACCCGTTCGAACTGGACGATGTCGTCAGGGTGGTATTCTGTCACCCCGTGCTCGGCGACGCCCTCGACGTCGCCCTCCATCGTTCGAAGCCTCACCGGCTGGTTCTCCGTGGCTGGGACCCAATGGACCACGTCGGCCTCGCCCGCTCTAACGACGTCGATATCGGCCGCTTCGTATTCGAGGGCGTCCCGCGTATGCCGGACGCAGCCGAAGCCCTTCAGCCAGACCCGCTGCCCGTTCGGCGGGACGTCATCCGGTTCGAGTAGCACCCCGGCCGCGACGGGGAGGGTTCGGACGCCACGCTGGTCGTCCTCGGGGTGGACCGGCGGTTCGCCGACCGCCGGGCCGCCGAGGACTTGCTTCTCGACACCCTCACGGACCAGGAACAGCCGATCCGCCGCCATGTCGATGTGCTCTCGGTTCTTCGCGTAGACGGTCGACATCGAGAGCTCGACGTTGCTCGTCGAGGTCCCGAGTTCGATCATCGCCTCCCGCACCGCCTCACCCCGGATGCCCCGGCGGCGGACGCTCCGGATCGTCGGTGCGCGGGGATCATCCCAGCCGTCGAGCTCGCCCGCCTCGATCAGCTCCCCGATCCGCGAGGTCGACAGCTTGACGTCGTATTCGTCGACCTGCACGTGGCCCCAGTGGACGACCTCCGGATAGTCCCAGCCGAAGTACTCATACACGAACCGTTGGCGTTTGGCCGAGTCCTGAAGATCGATCCCCCGGATGATGTGGGAAACTTCCAACAGGTGATCGTCGATCCCCGACTGGAAATCCAGCGTCGGCCAGCACCGAAATCCCTCGGCCTCGGGGCGGGGATGGGGGGTCGCGATCTGGCGGAAGGCCACCCAGTCGCGGAGGGCGGGATTGGGATGGTCGATATCGGTCCGCACCCGGAGGACCATCTCGCCGGGATCATACTCGCCGTCGATCATGGCGTCGTACTCC
>CAYOLR010000002.1:0-39229 GCA_964404815.1 uncultured Halobacteriales archaeon | reverse complement strand
GCTCGACGCCGAGGGCGGGTTCCTCGTCGCGGGCGAAAATTACGGACAGGGATCCTCCCGCGAGCACGCGGCGCTCTGTCCAATGTACCTCGGCATCGAGGGGGTCCTCGCCCAGAGCTTCGCCCGGATCCACCGCGCCAACCTGTTCAATTTCGGGCTGATCCCGCTGACGATCGACGAGGAGACCTACGAGCGGATCGACCAGGGCGACGACATCGAGATCGTCGAGGACGTCGCCGCGGCCGTCCGATCGGGCGCCGAGGAGTTCACCGTTCGCGTCAACGACGAATGGGAGGCCGAGGCATGGCTTGATGCCTCCCAGCGCGAGCGCGATATCCTCGCCGACGGCGGGAAGCTCACACACACGAAGATGCAGGCCGAGGACGATTCGTCGGCCACTGCTGACTGACGCCCAGCCAGTTCGATTTCCGGCCCATCAGTCGTCGAGCGCGGGCTCCGTTCCCGGGGCGATACTGCCGGTCTGGGAGTAGACCCCGCCGAGCAACAGGAATCCGGCGAGCAATGGGATGGCCGCGCAGGCCGCGTAGACGGCGGGGAACCCGACGAGTTCGACCAGCGGGAGCGTTACCATCGGGCCGAACCCGCCTCCGAGATCGCCCATGACGTTATTGGTGCCCATGGCCCGACCCATCCGCTCGTTCGGGGTGAAGTCCGCCAACAGCGCCACCAGCGGGCCGCTGGTGCCACCCTGACCCGACCCGATGAGCACGCACGCGATCACGAGGTCGACGAGCCCCGAAGCCCGTGCCAACAAGAGAAAGCCCGCGAACGTGACCACGAGGAACACCATCAGGATCGGGGTCCGCTTGCCCTGGAGGTCGCTGAACTTCCCACCCCCGAGCATGAACACCGCCGCCGAGAGGACGGTGATCGCCATCAGCAGCCCTGACATCCCCTGTGGACCGTACCCGAACACGCTGATGCCGTGGTAGTCGACGAATAGGACGAGAGTCGCGAACAGGGCCCCGAGGTAGGCGAAAAACAGCCCGAAGTTCACGACCCCGACCGAGAGCGCCGGGACGCTCGTATCCAGCTCCCAGGGTTTGACCGCCGTCCGTTGGTCGGCGACGTGGGTCTCCGGGACCAGTCGGTAGGCGATCAGGCTGGCAAACAGTGCGAAGGTCGCCGCGACGACGAATGCGGTCGACACGCCATAGACGTCGCTCACGACGCCGCCCATGACGAGCCCGGCGGGGAAGCCGAGCGTGAGGCCGCCCCGGACCACACCCATGCTGGTGCCGCGTGAGCGGCCCTCGCTCACGTCCGCCGCGATGGTGAAGGCGGTGGCGAACACGAGCGCGCTCCCCAGTCCCCAGAGGATCCGGCTGGCGATGAACCACGCCGCCGGTAACGCCGAGTCGAGGGCGACGATGTACCCGAGCGTGGCGACCCCCTCGATGAACAGGCCGGCGATGAACGGCCACCGGGTGCCGATTCGGTCCACCAGGGATCCGGCCGGCGCGTTGGCCAGGATCCGTGCGAACCGGTTCGCGCTCAGGATCAGCCCGACCATGAACGGGGAGATCCCCAGGACCGCCCCCAGGTTCGGCAGGACCGGGAAGACGACCCCGCCACCGAACCCGACGAAGAAGGTGCTGATGATGACCGCGACCACGACCGACCGGGCGCGTTTCATGGCCGCCGCTCCCCGCCGGGATCCGTCCGGACATCGTGGCAGCGGTCGTCCGCCATCTCGGTTCCGAGTTCACCTATTCCGGGTCCGCTACTAAGGGCCGCGATCCGCAGGGGGCCGGCAATGGAAGAGGGCTTTTAAGCGATAGCGGATTAGCCCGCACATGGCGCAATTCGAGGCCTTCGATCCCACCGTCGAGATTCACGGTCAGGCGGTCGTGACCGTCCTCGACGAGGTCCTCCCTCTGTTCTCCGATCACTATCGTGAGACCGCCATTTCCGTTCTCGCGGCGGAGGGCATCACCGACCCGTCGCCCGATCGGTGGTATTCCCAGCAGTCCTGGCTCAACGCCCTCGAGGCGGTCGCCGCCGACCTCGAACCCCACCTCCTGGACCGACTCGGCGAACAGGTCCACAAGGTCCCCGGCTTCGCCACGTCCTCACGATCCGTCGAGGACGGGCTTCGGTCGATCGACGAGGCCTACCAGCAGAACCATCGCGGCGGCGAACTCGGCCATTACCGGTTCGAGAAGACCGACGACCGCCAGGGCGAGGTCGAGTGTCGCAACCCGTACCCGTGCGTCTTCGACCGGGGGATCATCCGCGGCGCCGCGAAACGCTACGCACCGCTCGACGCCTTCGTGTTCGTCGAGGAGCGGGGGGAGACCTGCCGCCGTCGCGGCGACGACACCTGTACCTACACCGTCAACTGGTGAGGGGACCGCCGCCTCACTCGGCCCGGTAGGCGTGAACCGCTTCGATCAACTCGTCGGTCGAGAGGTCTGCGGTCAGATTGACGAGCTCCTCGAGGTCGTCGTAATCCGCACGGAGCGATTCGACGCGCTTCCGAATCTCCCCGACTGATTCGTCGTCGCCATCGAGTTCTTCCAGCCGCCGTTCCGCGCGTTTGAACGTCCGGAGCGACGCCTGCATTTCGCGGGCGACGTATTGTTGGAAGACGTCCTGGAGGATGTACCACACGTTGGTCTCGGCCTCGAACTGGACCTTCCGACCCCCGCCCGCCGATGAAAGGCGGCGAAGCATTCCGATTCGCGTCAATCGACGGGTCACGTTGCTGATCGTCGACTTCGCGTAACCGGTCCGATCGACGAGTTCGCCGATCGTCAGGGGTTCGTCCGCGAAGTAGAGGACTCCGAACACCCGGCCCGCACTCCGGCTCAGCCCATAGACCTCCGCGGAACGTTCCATCGACTGGATGACGTCCTCCCGTATCGCGTCGACGGCATCCCGGGTCATGGAGGGTTGCGCGTGCCATCGGGGGGCGACTGACTCATTGGTTTCCGGTACACATTCGTAAGTGTTAAACCGTTCGATCCGATTGTTCGGAATGAGCCGAACAAGTCGAACACGGCTCGTCCCCTTCCCCTGGGGTGATTCCAATGTCCAGCCTGCTCCCGCTTCGGCCCTCCACGGATCCCACGCCCCGTTCCCGCCAGTCCCTCGCCCTCGACGACGAGGTAACCGGCGACGTCATTTCGGCCCTCCAGTCGACGACCGCCCGGGAAATCGTCGATGCGCTCGCCGACGAGCCCGCGACGGCGACCGACTTGGCCGGCCTGACCGAAACCTCCCCCCAGAACGTTCATCACCACATCGACCAGCTCGTCGCCGCCGGTTTGGTCGTGCAGGTCGACACCTGGTACTCCGAGCGGGGGGTCGAAATGGCGGTCTACGACCTCGCCACCGACGCCCTCTGTATCGAATTGACCCCGGGCGCCGAGCAACCGCAGTGTCCGTCGAAACGGATCGAGGGTAACCGGCCATGAGCCAGACACCGCGCCTCGCCCTCCTCTACGCCGGCATCCACCTGTTCGTCCACGCCGTGGCGTTTCTCCTGTCGGCGATCGCTCTCGTCTATATCGCGGCAGGGCTCTCCCTGTCGCCGTTCGTCACTGTCCCGCTCACGATCGGGAGTTTGTCGATATCGCCGGTCGTCAGCCGCCGAGCGCTCCGTCGGCTTGGGGGACAACACCCCGGCCTCAAGCGGGTCCACCGCTCGACACCGGTTTCCACCAACTGACGGCCCTATTCCCGGGGTCAGTGAATTGCCAGCCCGGTTTTCGTCATCGCCAGCCGATATCGAACGTGAGGACATGGAGCGGCCCCTCCACGATGTTAATGCCGTCCTTGTCGGGACATCGATTCACACGGCAGCCCGAACAAACACGCCGGAGAGTTCGTCGAGACCGCCCGGACGGACTCCCCGATCGCCGATAAATTACGACGATCCCCCTGGTTTCAGCGATCGCGGAGGAGCCGGAACCCGATGTCACGGCCGTGCGACCGCGAGAGGTGGATCCAGAGCCGTGCAAGGTCTTCGAGGTAGATCGCGGCCGAGAGGTCGCCCGCTTCGATGACGTCGAATTCCAGCTCTCGGGCGAGGTCGGCGGCCGTGCTGACCGCGTCGGGATCACCGCACACGAACATCGAGGCGGTTCCGTCGGCGAACGAGGGCTCGGTCATCCGGTTCGCCCCGATCGCGTTGAACGCCTTCGCAACCACTGCCTCGGGGGCAGCGGCGGCGACCCGCTCGGCGATCGACGTGTCGGCCGTCCGATGTGGGTATTCGTTGGTACAATCGATCACCGGTTTGCCCGTCAACGATGCCGAGATCGACTCGGTCACTTCGACGACGGCCGATCCGGGCAGCGCGAGGACGACGATATCGCCACGCGCCGCGGCGTCAGCCTGAGAGGTGAGCGTCCCCGGCAGTTGATCCCCGAGACCGTCGGTTTCGGCGTCCTCGGGCGCCCGGGACCCGTAGACGATGTCGTGACGATCGGCCCACCCCGTGCCGAGCGCCTCGCCGACCGACCCCGTTCCGATGATAGCGATAGTTGCCATGCCCGTTCAATCGTTCCCCGATCAGATAACCCTACGACCCGATCCTGGGTCGACCCACCTTTTTCGGTCCCGGCCGCCCATCGCTCCACGCATGGGTCACGGGACGAGCGCGCTCGATTATCACCAGCGGACGAAACACTCACCGCAAAGCGTCCGCGAGGGCGGGCGACGTCTCGATTTCGACAACAAGCCACGCCCCTACAAGATCTATCCGTCGGCACCCTCGCGAGCGCTCTCGGACTCCATCCGCCCATCGCCGATACCCGCGCTCGCCGCTATCGCCGGATCCGACCCGTCCCCCGAATCGGCTGATTCGCTTGACCTCGATTCCGTGACGCAACTCTGCTATTATTCGGTGGGAATCACCCGCCGCATCCGCCGGCGGAACCGAGAACTCCTCTTCCGAGCGGCCGCCTGTACCGGCGCGCTCTACCATATCGACTTCTACCTCGTCACCGGGCCGATCGGCGGGCTCGAGGCCGGCGTCTATCACGTCGACCCGATGACGCTCTCGCTCGATGTCCTCCGAGAGGGCGACTATCGAGGCCGTCTCGCGGAATCGACAGGCGATCGTCCAGCGGTCGAGTCGAGCGACCTCTCGATCGTCGCTACGTCGACGTGGTGGCGCAACGCCTGGAAGTACGGTCCCCGGACGTATCGACATGCCTTCTGGGATACCGGGACTGTGGCGGCGAACACGGTCGCCGTCGCTCGATCGCTCGACCTCCCGGTCACCGTCGAAACGGGCTTCGTCGATTCGATGGTCGCCGACCTCATCGGGGTCAACCCCGACCACGAGGCCCCCATCGCGATCATACCCATCGGGAAGGATGGACGGCCTCCGTCGTCCGGGCCGGTCCCTCCGATCGATCCGGCCACCGAACCTCTCTCCGATCGCGAGATCGACTACCCACTGATCACCGAGGCATATTCGGCATCCACCCTCGACGACCCGGCGGCGGTCGAGCGATGGTACAGCGACTGGCCGGACACGGCGGGGACCCGTGCCGCGGGCGACGGCGAACGGATCGAGCTCGCGCCGGTGGGGTCCGGCCGGGCCTCGAAGGTTCCGCTCTATCGGACGATCGCCAGGCGGGGGTCCTGCCGGGGCTACTCCCGCGAGCCGCTGAACTTCCGGAAGGTATCAACCCTCATCGACCGGGCGATCAACGGCGTCGCCCTGGGGGACGGTGCAGATCGGGCACTTCGGTTCAACGACGCCTACTGTCTCGCCAACGGGATCGATAGCGTGCCCAACGGCACCTACCACCTCCACCCCGACGACGCGACATTGGAGCGGCTCGATACGGGTGACTTCCGGCAGGAAGCCGGGCATCTCGCCCTTGACCAGCGCCTCGGCGCGGACGCCGCGCTATCCATCTACTTCATGACCGACCTCGACACGATCACGGCGGCATTCGGCGACCGTGGGTATCGGCTCGCTCAACTAGAGGCCGCCATCACCGCCGGGCGCCTCTACCTCGGCGCTTACGCCCACCGTGATCTGGGCGCCACCGGGTTGACCTTCTATGACGACACCGTGACCGAGTTCTTCTCGCCCCGGGCCGCGGGGCAGACGCCAACGTTCCTGTGGACGCTCGGCCGCCCGGCCTGAGCCAAGCAGTTTTGCCCGATGCCCCCGATGCCATACGTATGTTTTCCCCGGCCGAGCGGGCGTACGTCGAGGCCGGTCGTCTTGGCCGATTGGCCACCGCCGATCCTGAGGGCCGCCCCAGCGTAATCCCGGTCTGCTATGCCTTCGTCGACGAGATACGATTGGCTACGCCGATCGACGAGAAACCGAAACGCGTCGGGCCGACCGATCTCCGCCGGGTCAGGGACATAACCGCTAACCCGACCGTGGCCCTCGTGGTCGACCACTACCGGGAGGATTGGGACCGGTTGGGGTGGGTCCAGATCAGGGGGACTGCCACCCTCCTCCAGCCATCGGCTGCCGACCACGGTGCCGCGGTGGCCGCCCTCGAGGCGAAGTACGACCAGTACGCCGATCACGACCTCGACGAACGGCCGATGATCGAGATCGAGCCCGGGTCGGTCCTATCCTGGGGGTCGATCGCCCGGGACGTCGCATAGTCGGCCGACCTCAGGCCGGGACGTGGCTCGCGACGAGTGCCAGCCCGACGGCGAGCATCGCCACCCCGTTGAGGATCACCGACTGGCGGTGATACCGCTCGAAGGCCCCTTCGCCGGCGGCGTCCATCCGGGGAATCAACAGCCACCTGGCGTAGGCGGTCACCGCCACCGCGAGAATCCCGAAGGCGAGCATCGCTTGTAAGGCGCTATCGAACCCCACGAGGATGCCGTCGAACAGCCCCGCGGCCACCGCGACCATTCCCAACCCCACTCCCACCAGGTAATACCGAGGGAAGATATCGTTGACAACCGCCCCGGCGCGGTCGTCGAGCACCGCGAACACGCGGGGGGCCGCGACGAAGGAGAAAAACCCCATAGCGCCCAGCCATACGCCAAGCGAGACGTCGACCACGAACGCCAATGCGGCCGTCAGGACACTCATATCCGATTTGTGGTTCCGACAGGGAAAACAGCCTCGACTGGTCGAGGAGGATCACGCTTTTGGCCCGCGGTCGCGTGGTCCACCTGTGACGACCACCGCCTCGGCCCCGTCCGGCGTCTCGATCCGCCCCGCCGAGCGGGCCGACCTGCTAGGGGTGGTCAGGATCGAGAAGGCGTCCTTTCCACAACCGTGGCCGTACGACGCCTTCCTCCGGTTCCTGGACGAACCCGGCTTCCTGGTCGCCATCGAGAACGGGTTGATCCTCGGGTACATCGTCGCGGACGCGGGCCAGGGGTTCGGAACGGCCATCGGTCACGTCAAAGACCTCGCCGTCCACCCCGACCATCGCAATCGCGGGATCGGCACCCGCCTCCTCGACCGCGGGTTCACCCAGCTTCGCCAGCAGGGCGTGAGCCGGGTGAAGCTCGAGGTCAGGGTCTCGAACGAGGAGGCGATCAGCCTCTACGAGCGCTTCGGCTTCGAGGCCCACCACACCATTCCCCAGTATTACGATGACGGCGAGGACGCGCTGGTGCTCGTGACGGTTATCGACCCGTGAGGTTTTGCCCCTCCCGGTGGTTGTTGGGTCTATGGGCTTTGCCTGCCCGGTCTGTGAGGAACCCCAGGCGGATGGGGCTCACTTGGCCAACCATCTCGCCTTTACCGCCCTCCTCCACGACGACGACCACGCCGACTGGCTCGCCGAGGTCGCCCCCGGGTGGTCGGATCGAACCCCAGAGGCGCTCGCCGACGAAATCGTCGACTACGCCGAGACGATCGAGGTCGAGACCGTGACCGCCGAGGAGACTGCGGCGCCTCACGTCCACCACCGCTCGAATGCCGGCCCCCGCGACCCGTCCGTCCAGCGGGTGGTGGACGAGGCCATCGAGATGACCAGGGAGCGGCTCGACGAGGAGTCGGAAGAGGAATAGCCCTCCCCGGACCAGCCTTCGGGTATGGAACACCGCGGCGAGTTCACGCCTGAGACGCGCGAAGACGTCCGGGCGTTGGCCGACCGACTCGGTCCGGCCGCTCAGATCGTGGTCCGGGAGACGGCCCAGGCGATGGACTTCGACCGGGAGGAATACCGCGATCGCGTCACTGCCGACGTGGTCGAGACCGCACGTGACGCGCTTTTCGCTTCCTTGCTCGCGGTCACCGTCGGCACCAGGGAAGAATACGAGGCGTGGCTCGACAGTCGCGACCTCCAGGTGATCGAGGTCGGGAGCGAGCAGGTCGACAACGTGGTCTGGCATGTCTTCGAGGATACCGTCGTCGCGGCGACCTTTCAGGACGAACCCGAGGCCGCCGTGTCCACGTTACGCCGGCAGGCCTTCGGTCGGCTTTACAAGGACCACCTCTGAGCGGGCGGGAGGCTTCTTGTCGCCTCCGGGTCTGCCGTTGCCTATGGCCGACTGGTCCGTCGAGGAATCCGTCGCTGAGTACGAAACCGGCTGGTATACCGGCGGGTACGACCTGGTCGAACAGCCGGACGGCTCCCGGAAGAAGTACTACTGGGCCGACCTCCCGGCCGCCGTCGTGATCGTCCCGCTGGTCGACGGCGAGGTGGTCTTCGTCGAACAGCAACGCCCCGCCGTGGGCGAACGCTTTCTAGAGCTCCCGGCCGGTATCGTCGAGGACGGGGAGTCGTTCGAGGGAGCGGGTGCCCGTGAACTCGCCGAGGAGACGGGGTATGTCCCGGACCGCGTGACCCTCCTCCAGGAGTTCTGGGTCGCCACGGGCGTGCTCAGGCACGAGCGGGGGATCGTCGTCGCGGAGGGGCTCACGCCCGGCGAGCCCGACCGGGAGGGCAACGAGTTCCTCACGATCACCCAACTGCCGGCCGACGAGGCCTTCCCTGCGGCCCGTACAGCCCCCGCTAACGACGCCACGATCGAGGGCCTCCTCCTGGCGGCGGCCGACGGATACCTCGATCCCGGCTGATGGAGCGACCGCTCGCCAATCGGACGACAGAACGGCCCGTCGTACCCGTGTGCTCGACGGTTAGGCCACGTTGAATCCTTTGTCGCGGAGGAAATCCTCCACGCGGCCGGTGTGATTCCCCTGGAGCTCGATGGTCCCGTCCTCCACGGTCCCACCGCAGGCGAATTTGGATTTCAGGTCCGAGGAGAGGCTGTCAAGGTCGACGTCCTTCGGGTCGAACCCCTGTATGACCGTCACTTCCTTGCCGTACCGCCGTTCATCGATGTGGACGGTGATCTCTTGAGATTCTTTGGCAACATCCTCACAGACACATAGCTCCTCGGGTAGCCCGCACGTCGAGCAGACTTCCGCCATTACAAAACGGGCCTACAGCACCGACCTACTAAACACTGTCGACGCCCTCATCGCCAGAGTGAGCGGGTTTCGCGGAGGTCTTCGAGGAGTTCCCAGGCCCGCTCAGCGTCGGCTTCCGCGGCGGTCCCGGCGTACCGCGCCCGCTCGTAGAGCCGGTAGAGCCCTTCCGCCCGATCGTCGATCCCGCGCGACCTGAGCGCCTCGATGTATTCACGGGGGGTTTCGTCGGGCCGCCGGGGCCGATACTCCCGGGCGAGGACGTACTCGAGCCGGGCGAACGTCCCGTCGATCCGCGCTGCCGGCCGGCCGGAGGGCTGTCGGCGGAGCCATAGCTCGCGATACCCCCGGTTGACGGCGCCGCTCCGATGGACGGCCATCCCGAAGCCGACCAGCAGGATCGCCCCGTAGAGCATGGTCTCGCGGCTCGGCAGGCCGCCCGAACCGAGGCCTGATCCCGCCTCGCCGCCGGTCGTGCCGGACTGGGGCCCGAACAGCTCGATCGGTGGCGTCCCGGTCGTGTTCAGGCCGGCGTCGTCGTCGTTGGCCTCGGCGGGATCGTTCGGGGTCGGGGTTTCGCCAGTGGCGGGATCCGGCGTCGTATAGGTGCCCTCACTGGAGAGGTCGGTGTCGACGTCCTCCTCGTCGTTTGCCCGTGCCTGATCGACGCGGTCACGTTCGAGTGCCTGCCGGGGCCCCGGCGGCGTCGGGTCGAAGGCCACCCAGCCCTGGTGGGGGAAATACACCTCGACCCAGGCGTGGGAATCCAACCCCCGTACAACCCACTGGTTCTCCGAAACCCGCTGGCCCTTGGTGTAGCCGACGACGAACCGGGCCGGGATGTCCTGGCTTCGGAGCATCGCGACCATCGTGGTTGCGAAATACACGCAGTAACCCTGCTCCATGTCGAAGAGGAACTTCGCGGCGATGTCACCTTGTGGCCGATCAACGTCGAGGGAGTAGTCCTTGTTCCGGCGGAGCCAGCGTTCGATCACGGCCGCGGTATCGTAGGGGTTGTCGGCGTTGGCCGTCAGTCGGCTGGTGAACGTCGTCAACCGCTGAGGCGTACTCTCGGGGAGCTGGAGGTATCGCTCGCGGACGGACTCGGGGTAGTCCGTGCCGGCCCCTCGTAGTTCCACCGTCGAGGGGCGATCCTTGTAGCTCACGACCGTATAGGCGTCGCCCTCCTCCAACTGGCGGCTGGGTTGGAGGCCCTCCATTGTCGTCACCATCGTCCGGTCGGCCCGTCCACGGACCTCGACGGGTTTCCAGGCGGCCGGCATCACGTTCACCGAGGCCTCGGCCCTGAACGTCTGTCGGATCCGGTCGATCTCGTCGCCCTCGGGGTAGGTGAGCTGACCGGAATACGGGGCCGACCGACCGGTCCGCACCCAGCCATCGCTGGTATACCGGTCGTAAGCGCCTACCCGCCACCGCGCCCCCTCGTTCGCCGTGACGGTGAACCGGACTTCGGGGGAGAGCCGGATGCTGCCGAGCACCTTGATCTCCTCGCTGGCGTCGACCAGACTGCCCTCCACCGTCGCCGAGCCGCGGTCCGGGAGGAGCGGCCGGGCTTCACCGCCTGGGACCAGGCTGATCGTCGTCGTGACCACGAGGATCGCAATGAGCAGCGCGATCACCGTCTGGCGCTGGGGGGCCGTCCCGTCTTCGAGGTCCAGCCGGCCGAACCCCAAAACCGCGAGCGCCCCCAAGACGCCGGCCAACCCGAGGACGGTGTCGGCGTCGCCGGTCAGCAGGAAAAAGCCCAAGGCGGCGCCCCCGACGATCACCCCGAGGGTGTACCGACGTCGGAAGAAGAAGTACCACGAGACGAAGACCGGCGCCGGCGTGAACCCGATGGCCCAGATCCCGGCCTTGGTCATCCGGAGGACGGAGAGCCCGGTGAGCAGCGCGATGGTGTCGCGCGTCTGGCGAACGATGTCGAAGTACGCGCCCGGAACGGTCAACACGTAGCCGATCAGGCCGCCGGCGAGCAGGATGAACCCGAGGGCGACCGCCTGTTCGACCGTGAGCGTCCGCGAGAGGGCGGCGGCGAGCGCGAGCGCGAGGGCGACCTCGACGGCGAAGACGGTGACCCCCCCACCGCCGCTGACCACGTTGACGACTTCGTAGAGGACGGAGAGGTACGCGGCGGTCAGCACGACGGCCGCTGCCCCGGCGCCCAGTTGGTTGACCGACACCGGCGGCCATCGCCACGTCGGTCGGGAGACGGCCGTGCTCACGTCGCGACCACCTCCCGGTCGGGGTGTCGGTCGGCATCGACGGGGTTTCCGGCGAGTTCCGCGAAGCTGAACCCGACGTCCCTGAGCTCCACCCTGACGCCGTCGGCCGTGCTCTCGATCCGGATGTCCGCCTGGCCGCCACCGCTCGCCTCACCCGCTCGGGCGACCGCCAGGTGGTCAAGGAGCCGGTTCCGATGTTCCAGGCCGACGTCGGGCTCGAGGTGGCCGCTCGGCGTGGTCAGACCGACCGCCACCCCCGTTTGGAGGAGGTCGACGGCGACGCTGGCGGCGGCATCCGCCATCGCGTCGTCGTGGCCGGGGGCGGCGCCGGCCGCGATCTCGACCGATCGCGTCCCCTCCTCGGCCGCGAACTCTTTGACGATCAGTTGCTCATCCGGTTGCTTGGCGCTCGATTTCCAGTGGATGTCCCGGAGGGGGTCCCCCCGTTCGTACTGACGGAGGTGATCGAACTCCTGACGCTCGTCGCTATGGCCGCCATAGAGTCGGACGAGCTCCTCGCGCCGCGGGCCGGCGAGGAGGTGGACCTTCGGCCGCACCAGAATCTCGTCACGGCCCGGATACCGGATCGTGCGCTTGAGCAGCCCGAGGACGTCCCGTGCCTCGAGGAACGTGGGGCCGATCGTCCGTTCGCCGCGCTCTCGGAGTTCGATGTCGTATTCGACCGTCCCCGACTGCAGCGACAGTGCCCGTTCGTTACCGACCGCTGTCAACCCCTCGTCCACGATATCGTGGAGGCGGGCGCTGAAGGGACGATCGACGCGGAACTGGAGCCTGATCGGCACTGTCTCGCCGCGGTAGCCGTTGGTCGGAACCTCGCGTTCGAACGACGGTGGTTCGAGGCGCCAAACCTGGACGGCGGCGGCGACGAGCGCGACCGCACCCGGTGCGGCGACCGCGTTGAGACCCCGGGCCCCGAACAGGGCCCCCATCGCGATCGCGGCCACGATCACAACGACCATCGCCTGACCGCGTTGGGTGAGCCTCATTCTACGGGAGTGGCCGAGAGCGCGGCGTCGATCACCGCCCGCCCCGCCTCGCCACCGACCCGGTCGTTGGGGTCACGCCGGACGCGATGGGCGAGGACCGCGTGGGCTTCCGCCTTGACGTCGTCCGGGATGACGTAGTCCCGGCCGTCGAGGACGGCGCGGGCCTGAGCCGCCCGTAGGAGGAGGATGCTCCCGCGGGGGCTCACCCCGAGGTCGGCCGTCTCACGAGTGTGGTTCGCGAGGGCAGTGACGTACTTTCGGATCGGTTCCTCGACCGAGACGCCGGCGACGGTTTCGCGGGCCCGCTGGAGGTCGGTCGTCGACACGACGGCGTCGAGCTCCTCGATCGGGTGGTGGCCGACGACCCGTCGGAGCATCTCCGACTCCTCGTCCGGCGATGGATGGCCGAGACTGAGGTTCTTCATGAACCGGTCCATCTGGGCGATGGGCAGCTCGTAGGTCCGGTCCCGGTCGACGGCGTTCTGGGTCGCGATTACGGTGAACGGCTGGGGAACCGGGTGGCTCTCGCCGTCGACGGTGACTTGTTCCTCCTCCATCGCCTCCAACAGCGCCGACTGGGTCTTGGGGGGTGCCCGATTGATCTCGTCGCCCAGAACGATGTTGCCGAACACGGGACCGGGCTGGAACTCGAACTCCCTCGTCTTCTGGTTGAACACGTTTACGCCCGTGACGTCCGAGGGGAGGAGGTCGGGCGTGAACTGCACACGGTTGAAGGTGCAGTCCACCGATCGGGCCACCGCTCTGGCCAACATGGTCTTGCCCACCCCCGGGACATCATCGAGGAGGAGGTGGCCCCTGGCGAGGATGGTCGTCAACAGGTGCTCGACGGCGGCATGCTTTCCGACGATGACGCGCTCGATATTGTCGACGACGGCGTCGGCGAAGTCTGTGGCCTCGTCCACCGAGAGCGGGTCGATGCCACGACTCGTCGCTTTGGGTTGCGGATTACCATCTGTCATTGATCAGGGGGGTGGCCGCCACGGACAGTGATCGGCTGCCTGCGATGTGTCGGTTCCACGTACTCCTTCCTAAAGGGATGCCCACTACGTATGTCTGTCGGGGCCGGCAGTTTACGTGGGCGTTCGTGCGCCCGGTTAGGCCTCGATGACCGCCTTGACCCCTTCCTCGATACGCGGCGGATTCGGCAGGTAGTGGTCTTCCCGGGCGAGCATCGGGATGGGCGTGTCGAAGCCGGCGACCCGTTTGATGGGCTTTTCGAGGTAGTACAGGGCCTCCTCGTTGATGGTCGCGATCAGCTCGCCGCCCCAGCCGCCGGTCTTCGGCGCCTCGTGGATCACGCAGGCCTTGCCGGTCTTCTTGATCGACTCGACGACGGTCTTTCGGTCGAAGGGCTTGATCGTCCGCAGGTCGATCACTTCGGGATCGAGCCCCTCTTCGACCAGGTTGGCGGCCGCCTCGAGGGTGGGGTGCATCATCGCCCCCCACGAGATGAGGGTGATATCCTCGCCCTCCCGGCGGACAGCCGCCTCGCCGATGGGGAGGGTGTAGTCATCCGCCGGGACCTCCTCCCGGAAGGTGCGGTAGACGAGCTTCGGTTCGAGGAAGAGCACCGGATCGGGATGACGGATCGCGGCGAGCAGGAGCCCCTTGGTGTCGTAGGGCGTACTCGGGATGACGACGGTGAGGCCGGGGATATGGGCATACGCCCCTTCGAGGCTCTCGGAGTGGTGTTCGAGCGCCCGGACCCCTCCGCCGTACGGCGTCCGGACGACCATCGGTGCCGAGTGTTCCCCCCGGGTGCGCCACCGGATTCGGCTCGCGTTCTGGACGAGCTGGTTGAACGCCGGCGGGACGAACCCGGAGAACTGGATCTCCACCACCGGCCGGTACCCGTGGATGGCGAGCCCGATCGCCGACCCCACGATGGCGATCTCCGAGATCGGCGTGTCGAGGACGCGATCCTCGCCGAACGTCTCGAGCAACCCCTCGGTGGCCCGGAACACGCCGCCTTGCTGGGCGACGTCCTCGCCGTAGACCATGACCCGATCGTCGTTGCTCATCTCTGTGTGAAGGGCGTCGTTGACCGCTTCCACCAGTGTCAGGTTTGCCATGTTATCGCTTCGGGCGCTCCTCGATGTGGTCGTAGGCGTCCGGTCGCTTCTCCAGGAACGCCTCGAACTCCTCGAGCTGCCGTTGGACCGCCGGGGGCGTCTCCTCGTACACCCATTTGAAGATCTCGTCGAGGCCGCCGGGATCGAATGCATCGGCGGCCGCCTTGGCCTCGTCGAAGGCCTCGTTGCACTCCTCCCGGATGGCCTCTTCGTCGATCGCCTCCCAGATCCCTTCGGCCTCGAGGTAGGATCGGTACCGAGCCATGGGGTCCCGTTTTTCCCACCACTCGACCTCCCGCTCTCGTCGGTATCGCGAGGGGTCATCGTTTGTGGTGTGTGCTTCGAGCCGGTAGGTGACGGCTTCCAGGATCACGGGAGTCCCGTCGAGCGCCCGCTCGCGGGCGCGGCGGGTGGCCTCGTAGACGGCGAGGACGTCGTTGCCGTCCACGCGGATCCCGTCAAGGCCCCAGGCGAGCGCCTTCTGTGCCACCGACTTCGCCGCGGTCTGGTCCTCGAACGGGCACGAGATCGAATAGAGGTTGTTCTGACAGTAGAAGACCGCCGGGACGTCGAGCACGCCCGCGAAGTTCAGGCCGGCTTGAACCTCGCCGGTGCTGGGATGGCCTTCGCCGAACATCGCGCCCATCACGGCGTCCTCGTCGTCGAGTTTCAGCCCCCATGCCTTCCCGACGGCTACCGGGACGTGGGTCCCGATGGCGATCGCGATCGGGAGAATGTTGGCTCCCGGGAACCGGTTGGCGTCCTCGACCCCCCGCCAGTACAACAGGAGGTCGCGGAGCGGCATGCCCTTGATGAGCATCGCGGCAGCCTCCCGGCCGTAGGGGTACAGCCAATCGTCGTCGGCCAGCGCGGCGGCGAAGCCGACGATCGATGCCTCCTGACCACGCCCGGACGCGTACGTCCCCATCTCGCCTCGTCGTTGGAGCTTGACCATCCGCTCATCCACGACCTGTTGCATCACCATCCACCGATAGAGCCTGTGGTGGGTGTCGAGGTTGAGGTCGGGGACGGCGGTTTCATCATAGGATCCGTCGGGATCGAGGAACCTGAGGCGAGCGGGGGTCTCGTCGGCCTGCCGAAACAGGCAATCCGCCATCGAGGCGCTCCCCTCACCGACTGACTCTTCGCTCATCCAGCCCGAGTATTTACTACTCACGGCGTTCACCGTGTTCCCAATCCGCAGGTGATCGCTAATAACTGTCACCTTCCGGAGCCCGGCCCTGTCACCCTATCCTCTCGAAGATAGCCGGGACCTGGGTCTATTGGGTACACCTGGGGACGATCAAGTCCACGTCGAACAAGATGGCTTACCAGACCTTACATTCGATACAGACGAGCCCCGTCGAATCCCGCCACCGTTCCTCAACTGCGTCGCCACACATGGCACACGGGGCGCCGCCCGGCGTCCAGTCGTACGTCGACTCGATCGATTCGACGTCGGCGCTATCCGAATCTCGGGCCGGGGAGTCGGCTGGTTCGGGTTTCGGCGTCGCCTTCTCCTCCGATCCCGGATCTGTGGCCTCCCCCGGCGCGTCCGACCCCGCGAACTCGTCGAGCGAGCGGTTCCCGGTCACTGGCGGACCTACGGCGACCCGTCCCGTAAGCCTGCCGGGGGATGGGCAGTTCCAAGTATCCCCCCAACAGAGTGAGGCACATGCTCGCTCTCCAGATCGCCGACCGGTTCAGCACGATCGTCGGAGCCGATCCGCTCTCCACGGTAATCTTCGCGTGTGGGGCCATCCTGATGGCCGTCACCTTCCTGTTCTTCGGGTACCTGGCGTTGGGGGCGGTCGCGAACCTGTTCGGCGGGGACGCCGTCGCCCACGTCCACGGTCGCCGGGAATCACCCTAGCCGGGTTTGTACGACCACTCCCGGAGCGCCTGTCGGACGAAGTCGGTCTCCTTGTCGCGGAACAGGTTGTCGCTCCCCTCGTGGTCGCCGAAGGCGAAGCCGCGGACCACGACGGCGGGGACACCCCCACTCCCCTCTCCCATTATCAGGTTGGCCGTCGCGGCGAGTTCGTCGACGACGCTCTCCACGGTGACGCCGAGCTCATAGCCGTCCCGGTCGGTTTCCCCGCGCCAGTCCCGACTGGCGGGCAATCCCGCCCACCCGATCGCGACGCCCCGTTGGCCGTGCCGGAACGGCCGCCCTGACGTGTCCGTCACGATGACGGCGACATCGGCGGTTAGGCCGCCGCGGATGCGTTCGGCCGACGCGCTCGGCCGGTCCGGGAGGAGCAGGAGATCCCTCTCCCCGGTATTCGAACGGTCGATCCCGGCGTTGACCCCGGTATGGCCGAAGCGGGTCCGACAGAGGAGAAACGGGGCCTCCATCAGCAGTTCCTCGCTCTCGTCGAGGACGGCCTGAGCGAACCGTGGGTCCTTCTCCTCGCCGGACAGCCGTTCGAGGCGATCGGCGATCGCCCTCGCCCGGTCACCGGCCGGGAAATCGGCGAGGTCGAAGCCCCGTCCCTCGGCCTTCGAGACGATCGAGCTTGCCACGCAGAGGACATCGCCGTCCTCGAGGGCTGTGGACGATTCGACGAGCCGGGCCAGATCGTCGCCGGGGCGGATCTCGGGTAGCCCCTCGATCCCCTGGACCTCCATGCCTCTCCGTCAGTGGCGGCCGTGAAAAATCGAGCGAAGCCCGGTAGACCCCTCTATTTCGTATGCAGGGTCGGACAGGTCACGAAGCTTACCCTACGAACACCTGGTCCTGGATCTGGATATAGAGCCGGTAGCCGGTCCCCTCAGAGGCGAGATAGAGCTCGTGGTCCTCGGCCTGCTCGCTTGCCCGTCTGGCTAACGATCCGAGGCTGGGTGGGCCGGTGCCACAGATCCGGATACTCCCCCGGTCGATGACCTGTTCCGCGATTGCCCGTTCACAGCGGGGAAGCGATTCAACGGGCAGGATGATCGACGACCGATAGCTGTCGGCCGGGGCGCCGGGATCGGCTTTCACCACGCTTTCCTTCATCGGGTCACATGAAGTGTCGGCCTCGAGAGTCGGACATGGCGTCCCGGTCTCCTCGGTCCCGTTCCCAAACGGGGCGAGACAGCCGGGGAGGGCCAGTAATGATCCCCAGGTGGCGAGGAAGGTTCGTCGGTTCATGGAAGGGGGAATGACAGACGGGAATAAAGGACCACGTCAGACTCAAAGGCTCTTTTTGCCCTGTGGATTGAAATCCCGCGCTAGCAACATCAAGCCCATGGGGCGTGCTGCGGTCGTCACCTGTTTTCTCCGACACCGCGGGGAGGTCCTCCTGCTCAAACGGTCGGACCAGGTTGGATCCTTTGCCGGACGATGGGGGTCAGTATCCGGGTACGTTGAGGCGGGCGATCCCGAGGCGACGGCGCGGCTTGAGATCCAAGAGGAGACCGGGATCACGGACCCGTCGCTCGTCCGAGTTGGCGAACCATTTTCGATCCGGGAGGACGCGGCTGACCGTGAATGGTGGGTCCATCCATTTCTCTTTGATGTCTCCAGCAGGGCTATCGATCTGAACGAGGAAACTGCCGAGGCGGAGTGGACGACGCCGACAGCGATCCTTCGACGCCCGACGGTTCCGGCGCTTGGAACGTCCTATGCTCACGTAGCCCCAACGGTCGCCTCTGTTCGGGAGGATACGGAACACGGGTCGGCGGCCATTTCGATCACCGCGCTGGAGGTGCTTCGCGACGAGGCGGGACGGGCGGTGACGTCTGATGGTGAGATGGCGACGGTGGTGCGGGCCGCGGAAGCGTTGCTCGACGCTCGCCCCGCCATGGCGGTCCTCAGAAACCGCGTCAACCGGGCGATGGCCGCCGCCGACTCGCCGCAGGACGCCGAGCGTGCGGCTATCGAGGGGATCGAACGGGCGTTCGAGGTCGACGAGGCCGCTGCAGCCGAGGCCGCCGCCCACGTCGGGAGCACGGTCCTCACCCTCTCGCGATCCGGGACGGTCCGGCGGACGCTCATGGCGGCGCGACCCACCGTTGTTGTGGCCGAGTCACGGCCGGCCCGAGAGGGTGTGGGTACCGCCGAGACGCTGGCCGGCGTCGGCCTCGATGTGCTCCTCTGTACCGATGCGGCCATCGCCCAGGTCATGGCCGAACATGACGTCGACACCGCCGTAGTGGGTGCGGATACCGTCCGTCCGGACGGGAGCGTCGTCAACAAGACCGGGACCCGCCTGGTAGCCCTCGCAGCGGCCGATCTCGGGATCCCGTTTCTGGTGGCCTGTTCGGTCGACAAAGTCACTCACGACTCAGCGATCACACTGGAGAAAGGTGACCCGTCCCAGGTCTACGACGGCGATGCCGACCTCCGGATCGCCAACCCGACCTTCGAGCTGACCCCGGCGGAGTTGATCGACGGCATCGTGACGGATCGGGGCCGGATGACTCCGGACGAGATGGGGGACATCGCGGCGGAAATGGCCGACCTGGCGGATTGGGAGGAGCAAGAGTCACGGTGATCGACCCCGTAGCATCGGGGGGCGGCGGTGACGAGGAGTTACCCCCACCGAGCCCCGTGTGACGAGGGACTTGAATCCGAGCCGCCCGTTTCCGTACCCGCTAAGAGCCTGGGCGCTCGACTCTTCCGTGACGAATGACCCGTGATGCGGGCTGGGTAGCCGAAGAGGACTGGCGGACCGTCGTCGACAACGTCCCGATCGTCTCGGTCGACCTCATCGTAAAACACGATGGCGGCGTCGTTCTCGGCCGACGAAAGAACGAACCGGGCAAGGGGGAATGGTTCGTTCCCGGCGGCCGGGTCAGGAAGGGCGAGCGACTGGAGGCGGCCGTCCACCGTGTGGCGCGGGAGGAACTGGGTATCGATGTCGAGATCGACTACCGACTCGGGGTCGATGAGCACCACTGGGACCGTTCGGAATTCCCCGACATCGAGGGCAAACACCACGTTCCCGTGGCCTATGTGGTTTCGGTCGAGGACGACACCTTCGCCCCGGACGACCAGCACGAGGCCCTTCGGGTCTTTCGGCCCCCGTTCGACGATGTCGAGTTTCACCCCTTCGTCGAGCGGTACCTCCGAGCGGCCGATTTCATCGATTCCTAAAGATTGAATCCCCGACGGGGCCCATAGCGTGCCATGCAGCTTTCCAGGATCGGGATCGACCGGTCGGTGTCCGCCGTCTTCCCGCCCGAGCAGATCCGGGACGACCTCGCCGACCTCGACGTCCGGGTGGAGATCGTCGATGGCTCGCCGGCGAGCCTGGAGCCCTGCGACGCCGTCGTCACGTTCGTCTATCGGGAGGCCTTTCTCGATGCCGTCGAATGGATCCACACGATCCAGGCCGGCGTCGACCGTTTCCCCCTCGACGACCTCGAGGCGGCGGGCGTGGTCCTCACCAACAGTACGGGCATTCATGGGCCGGCCGTGGGCGAGTCGGTCGCTTGCTACATGCTGCTTTTCGGCCGCCGGTTCCACCGCGCCATCGCCAACCAACAGGCCAACGAATGGCAGCAGCCGGCGTGGGACGCGGCCTACACCATTGCCGGTGAGTCGCTGTGCGTGGTCGGGTTGGGGACCCTCGGTCAGGGTATCGTCGACCGTGCTTCCGGCCTCGGTCTAGAGATCACCGGCGTCAGGAATTCGGGCTCGCCCGTCGACGGGGTCGATCGGGTCTACACCCCCGATGCGCTCCACGAGGCCATCGCGGACGCCCGCTTCCTCGCGGTGGCCGTCCCCCTCAATGCGGAGACCCGCCACCTGTTCGGGCCGGCAGAATTCGAGCAAATGCGTGACGACGCCATCATCATGAACGTCGCCAGGGGGCCGGTGATCGACGAGTCCGCCCTGATCGACGCCATAGAGACGGGGACGATCGCCGGGGCCGCCCTCGACGTCTTCGAGGAGGAACCCCTCCCGCCGGACTCGCCGTTATGGGACATGGACGAGGTGATCGTGACGCCCCATCAGGCCGGCTTCACCATCGACTACTACCGGCTGGTCGCCGACCTGGTCAGGGACAACGTCGACGCCCGGGCCACCGGCGGCGACTGGGTCAACCGCGTCGTGTAACCGATGGACGTCGTCGAGAACACGATCGACGCTGGCCTGGATGCAGTGCTCGAACGGCCGTTGTTCTGCTTTCTCGCCCAGTGCTCGCCCGGCGGCCCTCGGGTTTCGCCACTCTGGTACCTTTGGGAGGACGGCCGAATCTGGGTGATCGCGACCCGCTCACGATCCTACGTCGATCGGATCGAAACCGATGGCCGGACGGCACTTGCGATCGTTGATTTCGAGGCCCGAACGGGTCGCGTCCAGCACATTGGCATGCGGGGTCAGGCGTTGATCGAACCCTTCGACGCGGACCTGGCCGACCGCCTCATCGCCCGCTATCTGGGCGACGAGGAGAACGAGTGGCCCAACAGGTTTGCGGACCTCAAACCCGCGGATCACGCCGTGATCCGGTTCGACCCCGAGACAGTGGTCGCCCGCGATCAGTCATATCAACCCCCTAAAAGAACTTGAACAGGTCGTCGCGTTTTTGGGCGTGCAGGTGATCGCGGATCGCCGTTTCCAGGGGCTCGATCTGGCCACGTTTCGCGCTGATCGGTGCAATGACGTCCTGCCACTGTCGCCAGGGGGGCACGAGCCCGAACCGGTCGGCGATGGCGTCGAGCCGTTCGTCGCGGTCATCGACCTTGTCGATCTTGTTGACCGCGATGACCGTCGGGATGCCGAGATCGGTCAACATCCCGTACATGTCGATGGCGTAGGGGACTTCGCCACGGTCCTCGTGGCGATCGATGATATCCACGACGCTCTTTCCATCGACGACAAGGACGGCAACGAGGATGTCGGTTGCATGGTCCTCGATATAGCGGACGATAGCCGTCTTGATCGCTTCCCGTCGTTCCTCGGGGACGCCCTCCATGAAGCCGAATCCCGGGAGGTCCGTCAGGAGGAAGTCCTCGGCGGCCCAGTCGTAGAAGTTGGGCGACCGGGTAACTCCTGGTGACCGACCGGTATCGAACTGATGGCCGGTCAATTCGCGCATGAGGGTGGATTTGCCGACGTTCGATCGGCCCACGAACACGATCTCGGCGCTGCGGTCGGGCCGCCCCTCGAACATGGAGGCCGGTACGCCGCGGGCCGTTAAGCGGCTGGCGATCCACTGGCTATTTGGCCTCCCCCCGTGACTGACTCGGCGTGCGACTCGTCGAGGTCACGATCCCCAGCGGGAAACGCGATGCCGTTCTCGGGACCCTCGACAACGAGGAGATCGACTACGTCGTGACCGACGAGGTCAGCGGCCGGGATTACACCGCAGTCGTGTCATTTCCTCTCCCCACGGAGGCGGTCGAACCCGTCCTGGACGAGCTCCGGGAGGCGGGGCTATCCGATGATTCTTACACCATCATTATCGACGCCCAGACCGTTATTTCCCGACGCTTCGATCAGCTGCGGGAACGATACGAAAAGGAGGAGAAAAGCCCCGAACGGATCGCGAGGGAGGAGATCCGTGATAGGGCCCGGGATCTCACGCCGAACTTCGAGGCCTACGTGTTTCTGACCATCACCAGCGTTATTGTCGCGACCGCGGGCGTGCTCTTGGATTCGGCGGCCATCGTGGTCGGGTCGATGGTGATCGCCCCCCTCATCGGGCCGGCCATGGCCACGAGCGTCGGAACGGTGATCATCGATCGGGAGCTGTTCGTCAAGGGGGTGAAGTTCCAGGCCGTCGGGTTCGCCCTGGGCATCGTCGCTGCGGCGCTGTTCGCCGGGTTGATTCAGACGATCCACCTGGTCCCGCCGGGCATCGACATCGTGTCCCTGGGGGAGGTCAGGGAACGGCTCGCCCCGGACTTCCTCTCGCTCGCCGTCGCCTTGGGGGCGGGGACCGCCGGCGCGTTCAGCCTCTCGACGGGCGTTTCGGCCGCCCTGGTCGGCGTGATGATCGCGGCGGCGCTGGTCCCGCCCGTCGCCGTCGTGGGCATCGGGATCGCCTGGTCGCTGCCCGAGGTGGTGATCGGGGCCTTCGTCCTCGCGCTCCTCAACTTCGTCTCGATCAACCTCGCCGCGCTGGTCACCCTCTGGTACCAAGGCTATCGCCCGTCACGGTCCTGGTTTCGGGTGGGCGAGGCACGACATGCGACCCTCCAGCGGGTGGCGGTGCTGATCGCCGTGATCGCGGTCCTCTCGCTGTTCCTGGGGTGGGTCACGTATTCGAGCTACCAGAACGCGACGTTCCAGGACGACGTCCAGGCAGATGTGACGGGGCTGCTTGACGCCCAGGACGCTCGTCTGCTCGATATCCAGTTCGAATACTCGGGTATTCCACCCTTCCAGGAGCCCAGAACGGTCATCGTGACCATCGGATACCCGATCAACGGGCCACCGCCGGATCTGGCGACGGAGATCGACGCCCGGGTGGATGCTAGAGCCGGGCGGGACGTCTCCGTGGAAGTGCGATACGTCATCGTTGACCGGGCCTGATACCGGTTTCCCATCCGGCGGGAGCAGGCTCATTGGTTTATACTCTTAGAAAACCTTACACGTATCATGTCTGAACGGCTCCCATTCATTACGCTGAGTATCGTCGCACTCCTCACCCTCGCGGGGTGTGTGGGTGCCGCACCCGCCTCGGTCGGGCAGCCCGCAGGTGACGTGGCAGCGGATCGAACCATTTCGGTCGGGGCGAGCGGGGCAGCCACCGCGGCGCCTGACCTCGCGCTCGTCCGGGTCGCCGTTGTGAGCGACGCCGATACCGCGGCAGCAGCCCGCGATTCGACGGCTTCTGCCGTCGATACCCTTCGGTCAGCCCTCCGGGAGGCCGGAATCACGGACGACGCTGTTCGAACAACGTATTTCAATCTGGAACCGATCTACGACTTCGCCAGCGATCGCCGTGAACTGGTGGCGTACCGGGCTAGCCACGGTTTCGAGATCGAAGTCGATCCAGCCCGATCCGGCGAGACCATCGATATCGCCGTCGACAACGGGGCCACACGGGTCGACGGCGTCGAGTTCACCCTCGCTCCGGCGACGCGAGATGAGCTCCGGGTCGAGGCGATCCGTGCGGCCTTGTCCAACGCCCGAACCGATGCTGATACGATCGCGGCCTCGACCGGCGTGACGATCATCGGGCTCCACTCCGCGTCGACGAGCTCGGTGAACACCGTCCCGTTCGAGATCCGGACCGAGGCGGTTGCCGACAGGACCGTCCTCGAACCCGGGCCGGTCTCCGTTTCCGCGACCGTTCAGGCCACCTATTCGATCGAGGGTTGATCGCTATTCGGAGCGCTCGAACGGCAGTTCGGGCTCGTATCCGATGGCCTCGATCGCCGCCGCGAGCACGCCCTCGACGCCCTCGTCCTCCGTCACGCTCATGTAGTGGTCGGCCTCGACCGCGTTCGACAGATCCGACTTGTTACACACCGTGAGCAAGGGAACCTCGAACCGGTCTCGAAGTTCCCGCCGCAGCTCTAGCTGGGCATCGACAGGGTAGCCGCAGGATTCGCTGGCGTCCACCAGGAAGACGATACAGTCGGCCGCGTGGGTGAGCGCACTCACGGCCTGTCGTTCGATCTCGTTCCGCTCCTCCATCGGTCGATCCAGTAGCCCCGGGGTATCGACAAGCTGGTAACGGATGTGATGGCGGTCGACATGGCCGATCTGGACCCCCTTCGTGGTGAAGGGGTATTCTGCGATCTCGGTGCGGGCGTTGGTTACGGCGTTCAGGAACGACGACTTTCCGACGTTGGGATAGCCCGCGATCACGATCGTCGGTTCGTCGGGCCGGATGTCCGGCAGGTCCCGGAGGACGTTGCGGGCGTCGGCGATCCTGGCGAGGTCGGCCTCCACCTCCTCGACGACGTCTGCCATCCGGGCGAAGCCCTGTTTGCGGATCCGACGGGCTGCATCGGGGTCCTTTCCCCGAACCTTGCCCCGGTAGTCACGGCCGATCTCCGCCGTCTTTCGCGAAGCCCACGTCACCTCCGACAGGCTCTGTCTGAGGGCATCGACCTCCACGAGCACGTCGGCGAGTTCGTAATAGAAGGGGTCGATCGAATCGAAATCCGGCCACGATCGGACGACGTTTTCGAGGTTGTCGGAAAGGATGTTGGAGGCCGTCTGGAGCATCGACTCCTGGGCCTCGACCCCGTGTTTGGCACGACCCGAGCGGGCTGCACGGGAGAAGGCCTGATCGAGGAGTTCGTCGGCGGTCGGCGTGGTCGGAAGCCCCTCGAAAATCACTATGACCTGTTACTCGGCCTGAACGTAAAGGCGAATCGTTCCCCGGCGGCCTTTTCCGCGGGTAGCCCAAACCCCGGCCATGACCAACTGGCGCGCCGTCGGGATCGGGTTCCTCGTCGAGATCGTCGTCGGGGTCTTCGCGTTCGCCCTCCCGGGCATCGGTCACGCGGCTGCGGGGTTGCTCGGCGGGTTCGTGGCGGGGTGGATCGCCGGTGGCGGGATCGGGAGCGGGGCCTGGCACGGCCTCCTCGCCGGATCGATCGGTGGGATCGTCATCGCGATCCTCGTCGCGATCGGGGCCACCCTCCTCGGCACGATCGGCGCGGGACCGCTAGGCATCTTCATCGGGATGGGGACCTTCGCCGTCGCGGTCGGCGCCGCGGTTATCCTGGCGATCGATAGCGCGATCGGCGGTGCCGTCGCCGGCCTGTTTTCCTGATGGCGAGCCTACGGCCGGTGGCTTTTCATTCGTCCTCGCCTGAGTGCACCCATGAAGGCCGAGATCGACGCCGTGCGTGTCGCGGGAACACCCGACGGGGCGGTGCCCGTGGTGATCCTCGCCATCGACACGGATACCGAAGACGTGCTGCCGATCTTTATCGGGTTCGACGAGGCCGTGAGCATCGCCCGGGGGATGGCCGCCGAGGACATCGGGCGGCCCCTCACCCACGACCTGATGCTCGACGTGATCGAGGAGCTCGGCGGCCGCATCGAAAGGGTCGTCGTCGCCGCGGTGGAGGATAACACCTACATCGCCGATCTCCACATCAACACCCCTCGTGGCGAAGACGTGGTGGTCGATGCACGGCCCAGCGATTCGTTGGCGCTCGCCGCCCGCACAAACGCCCCCATCGAGGTCGAGGCGTCGGTGTTCGAGAGTGGCCGCCAGGAACGTGACGAGTTTGAGGACCTCGACACGATCGAACAGGTGGTCGATCTCGCATGACCGACCGGATCCTCGACGAGCTGTTCGCCGTCATCGAGGATCGGAAGGAGACCCTCCCCGAGGACTCCTACACCGCGTCGTTGTTCACCCACGAAAAGGGCGAGAACGCCGTCCTCGAGAAACTCGGCGAGGAACTGACGGAGTTCGTGTTAGCGGCCAAGGACGACGACCGCCAGGATGTCGCCCACGAGGCGGCCGACATCGTCTATCACCTACTGGTCGTGCTGGCGATGAAGGACATGGATATCGAGGATCTCCGGGCGGAACTCAGGGCGCGACGGTAGCCGGCCTACCCCATCAGGTTCAATAGCTCGATCAGGATCCCGAAGAGGATCCCGAACGCCATCACCGTCCGCGGATCCATGCGGATGGCGTTCCGGTCCTCGGCGTCGAAGTACCGGACCAACCCGGCACTGCTCATGAGTCCGGAGCCTTCGGACTTGCTCATGTATCACTGTGAGCGACCACGCCGCCTAAACCTTTCGTGAATTATGCGGCAAGGGGTCCATCGTGAGAAATCCTTATTCCCGGGGGAGGTGAAGGGGGAGTATGTCGGTCACGATCAAAGACTTCTATGCGGATTGGTGTGGGCCGTGTAAGACCCAAGAACCGATCCTCGAGGAGATGGAGGACGACTGGTCCGATGTCGAGTTCGAACGGATCGACGTCGACGAGAACCAGGAGATCGCCAATCAGTACCAGGTCCGATCCATCCCGACCCTCGTCGTCGAAAACGAGGACGGCGTCGTCGAACGGTTCGTCGGCGTCACCCAACGTGAAGACATCGAAGCTGCCTTCGAGAAGGCCGGCGCATAGCCGTTAATTGAACTGAACGCCGACGTCGTGCATCCCGGCGTTGTTCCGGGCGATATTGATCACCAACGGCGTCACGCTTTCCACCTCGGGGGCGTTCGCGATACCGCCCGCGTCGAGCGCCCGTAGACCGTCGATCGACTCGGCGAGCAGCCGGACCGTGTCCTTGGCGTCCGGATCGTCCCCGACCAGTAGCGTGTCGAGGTCGAGCTCGAAATCGAGGTTGGCCAGCCGGTCGGCCGAGAGGTTATGGAAGGCCCCAATGATCGGGACGTCGTCCGGGGCGGCCTCGGCGGCGTAGGCCGTGACGCTGCCGACCGGGGGTGGGTTGTAATGTAATCCGGCCTCGTCGCGCCTCATTCCGACGGCGGGCGAGACGAGGATGGCGTCTCCGATCCGGTCGGCGACCGCCTCGATGGTGTCAGTCACATAGTGGGCCGGGACGGACAGGACGATCACGTCCGCCCGGTCGGCCGCCATCGCGTTGACGAAGCCGTTGATCGACCGATCTCGGTCACGGCTGGCCAGTTCGGTCTCGTACTCCTCGGCCTTGGCCCTGGCACGGTCGGGGTCGCGGGATCCGATCACCACCTCGTGATCGGTGTGGTACGCCCACCGGAGGGCGAGCCCCTCACCGATATCGCCGGTCCCGCCGAGTAACGCGATTCGCATGGGGATCACGATGATCGGTCGGGATATGGGCCTGGCGATCCCCGCCCATCAACACCGGCTCGACCACCGGTCGATGCCGTCGCCCGTAAGCAAGAGTTCCACCCGATCGTGCGTGCCGGAATCACATTGGAGCAGGAGGGCATCGGCGAGGACGGTCCAACCACCCGTTGCGGTCTTCACCCGCCGGACGAGCGAGCCGTTTTTCACCCCGATGACGATCGTGCTCCGGCCGTCGACCGCAGGCAGGGGCATGACCCGTCGTTGCCCCGGTTGGACGGTCACCTCGGACGACGCCACTCGCTCGCCGGCCGGTTCGACCGCGGCGACGACGCCGGCGGACAGGTCGAACCGCACGGCTCGGTCCGCGGTCGATCGAACCCGGGTGGTTCCGTTGAGATAGACCATGGAGACGCGGTCGACCTCACCGGCGAGTAACGTCACCGTCACCCGGGCCGGCGATACGCCGTCGTTGTCGATCACGAACGTCCCCGTCCCCGGGTTCGCGGATGCGGTGGGGGCGGGGGCCGGCGTCACCGTGACCGGAGCCGGGCCCGGCGGGGCGGTACAGCCGGCGATGAGTACCGTGGCCAGGACGACCCAGGAGAGCCGCACACGCCGGGCTCCGGGGAGGGTCGACTTAATAGGTGCCGCCCAACGGAGCGAGGACGCCGGGAAGCTCGTTGATGGTTTCGAGCACGAGGTCGGCGCCGGTATCGGCGTAGAGCTGACGGCCCGCCGCACCCGTTACCCCACCGGTCAGGACACCCACCCCGTAGTACTCGCGGTCCGGGTCCGCCTCGGTCGCGTTGGCCGCCGTTTCGATGTCGTCCAGCGTGTCCCCGGCGAACGCGACCGCCGACCCGTCGAGGCGGTCCGCCAACTGGATCAGCCCGTCCGGCGCCGGCTTACCCGGTACGTTGTCGTCCATCGTCACGCGATGGTCCGGGGGAACGTCGAGGCCGACACGGTCGAGAGCGATCGCCGCCTCGGCCGCGGGTCGCCCGGTCAGGACCCCAACCGAGAAGGTTCGGGTGAGGGCATCGATAGTCGTCTGGTCGATGAGTACGGTTTCCTCCTCGATGAACCCGGCGACGTCGAGGTCCGGCTCCGCTCCTTCGATCTCCCGATACCGGTCGCTGCCGAGGTACAGCTGCTGGAATACCTCGCGGATCCGCTGAGGGTCCCAGCTGTCGAGGACAGCGTCAGCCGTGTCCACACGGTCCTCGATGATCGCTCGGGCCGCTTTGAGGCCACCGCCACGGGTATCGATGGCCCCGGCGAACGTGGAGACGTCCATCTCCAAGCCCTCCCGTCGCCCCAGCAGGTAGAGGGCGCCGGCGTCCGTGAGTTCCCAGTCGTTGTTGAATCCCCCGGCGTTTTTGAAGGCCTGAATGTCGTTCTGGGTGATGGTTGTCCCGTACAGTCTGTCAAGCGTCTCGACGATGGCCCGGCGATACGACCGGGCGACGTCGACGAGGACGCCGTCGATGTCCAGGACGACCGTGTCGACCCGCATTGGTCCTCCCCAGGGATCGGGCGGCTAAGCCAGTTACGAGACTGTTCGATCGGAGGAACGGCGGTGCCGAACGGTAGCCCCCGTGACGGAAATCCCCGAACCGTCCGAAATCCGGGATATACTCCGGTCGAACCGCCGAATTCGCGAAACGCTTTAGCCGTTCGTGAGTCATTGACACACATGGATTCGTCGTTCGAGCTCGTTTCGTTCCTCACCCGTTCAGAAAACCGGGTGACGGTCCTCGATGCTCTCGACGATAGGCCCGCATCGCGGGTCGAGCTCCAGGAATCGACGGCGATCCCCCGGGCAACGTTGAGTCGAATACTGGCCGATTTTCGTGATCACGAACTTGCTGTCCGTGACGGCTACCGATTCGAGCTCACGCCCCTCGGCGATCACGTGGCCAGGGAGCTTGCGGGACTTCTATCCTCGGTCGAGTCGATGGCAGCCCTCCAGGCGGTCGCGCACTGGCTTCCCCTCGATAGCCTGGAGCTATCGATTAGCGACCTCAAGGGCGTCGACGTCACGCTCCCGACCCCCATTGATCCGATGGCCCCCGTCAAGGCGGCGGCAGAGGTGATCGACGATAGGGAACACGTCAGGGGATTCTGTTACAGCGTGATCCACGGGCCGATCCTCGCCGAGTGCCAGAACGTGATCGAGCGCGGCCACCGGTTCGAAGGGGTCATCGCCGAGGGTGTCCTCGACGTCGTCGCGTCCGACCCGAAGCTGGCGGAGCGGCTATCGGAACTATTGACCGATGGCTCGGCTGACCTCTACGTCCTGACCGACGTGATCGAGCCCCAGTTGATTATCGCCGATGAAACCACCATGTTCCTGGTGGCCGACGACGATGGTGCGATCCGGGGTCTGGTAACCATCGGTGACGAGTTAATCCTTCCGTGGGCCTGCCGAACCTTCGAAGAAATCAAACAGGCCGCCGACCCGTTGCCCCCGGCTCGGGCCAAGGAGCTTCTCACACCCTGAGAACCTCCCATCGGGTGCAGTTAATCGGCCATCCGTTTTAGAGCCCCTATCGATCATGACCGTAACCGACCGGCTCAGGGACGTCAAGGCAGGTAAGCAGAACGTCGGCGGCTCTGAACGCGTCGCCCGCGGCGTTATCGGACCGCTGGCGATCGGTATCGGCGTGGGATCCCTCGCCGGGCTGGTGGCGGTGGTGGGCGGCCTCGCCGGGACGGTCGTCTCGGTGATCCTGGTCCTTGCCGGGCTTCGTATGTGCCAAACAGCGATCACCCAACGGTGTTACATGAACGCGGTCCTCGGCCGGGACTCGTGTCGGCTCTCGGGCGTCGAGGGTGAACCTGTCGACGAGACACGAACGTAGGATCGGTGCGACCGGCCGATCAGCCGGTGGTCTGGGGATCGGGCCGAACCCAGTAGAGGGTATCGCCGCCGATCGCCTCGGGCTCGGCGGCAACGGTCGGCCCCTCCGTGCCGAAAGTGGTGAACGCACAGGGCAATCCAAGGGTGGCCGCCAGGTCGGCCATCGGCCGCTGGAGTTCTCCAGGGAGGTTGATCGCATACAGCAGGTCGGCGTGCTCGTAGACGCTCGGCTCAGGATCGGTGACGTCATCCAGGACGAAGGTCACCCCCTCCGGAACCGACCGTACGACGATGTCCGTGGCTGTCACGTCGACGTTGTTGTCGACCAAGGCGGCGGCGACGTCCGTCTGCTCACCGACCCCGATTTCGACGACCGACTCGTAGTCCCGAAATCGGTCGACGAGAGCGTGACGGTCGTGTGATCGCACGGGTGCGGGACGTTTATGGCACCACCGTCGCATAGGTGTTTACATGCTGGTCGACGTCGTCCCGATCGGCGAGGTCCCCGCGCCGGTCAAGCGCGAGGCCTCCGGGGCGCTCAGGTCCGTTCTCGAAGCCGACGTAACCGTCCACCAGGGACAATCCATCCCCGGTGGCGCGTACGATGAGTCACGGGACCAGTACCGGGCCGAGGAGTTCATCGAGCTCGCCAGCCGGGTCGGCGACGGCGAGAAAAACATCGCCATTACGACGAAGGACCTCTATTACCGGCGACGCAACTACGTCTTCGGACTGGCCTACCTCGACGGGAAGGCGAGCGTCGTCTCCACGTACCGGCTCCAAACGTCGTCGGATGGTGGGTTCTCGAACATGTCCGCGAGCGAGATATTCTCCGATCGCGTCCGCAAGGAGGTCGTCCACGAGATCGGACACACGCTCGGGCTCGAACACTGCGATAACCACCGGTGTGTGATGAACTTCTCCCCGACGGTCCGCGAGGTGGATCGGAAGGAGGAGACGCTCTGTGGCACCTGCCAACGGAAGGTCCTCCCCTGATTCTCGGATCCGATAAATTACCGCCAGCCCACGAAAATCGCTCGAACACGATCCCGTATAATCGACCGGAAAGGTTTCAATCGTGATAACTCGCAGCGAGGGTATATCATATCCTCGGCCGGATTCACGTTTCGATGAGCGCGGCCGACGCCCCGGGGCCAATGCTGTCATCCCATGTCGAAGGGGGTACCAACCTCCTCCTCATCGCCGAACCGGGAGACTCCCGAGCGGAGGCGGGCTGTATCGAGCTGCTCGCCGCATCGCCGCCGTCGAGGGCTAACGTGCTCTGTATAACCGCGAACTGCACGCCCGACGACCGGGTCGAGTCGTGGCACCATCACGTCGGCGACGAACCTCCGGCCAGGTTCGGTTTCATCGATATCTCCGGGGAAACGCGGTCCGGTGCGGACAACGTCGGCGACCCCGCCGATCCGTTATCCATTCAGACGATCGAGAGCCCGGCCGACCTCATCGGGCTCGAGATGACCAGAAGCCGGTATCAAACTGCCTGGGCGAACGACGATAACCGGCTGGCCGTCTGTGTCGACTCTCTCAATCCAATCCTCCAGCACGTCGATCTCGAACGTGCGTTCAGGTTCTTGAACGGTTTCACGGGCCGGATCCGAGCTGGGGACGCTTTCGGCCACTTCCATCTCGACCCGTCGTCGGTCGACCAACGAACGGTTAACACGGTTAAGGGCCTCTTCGACGCCGTGGCCGAACCCGGTCCTGACGGCGAGTGGCGGATCCAGGTCCGGTAACCTCCCCTTCGATCAAGTCAAATCCCCGAGCGCGTCCACGATTTCGTCACCCCACGCTAAGAGCTGCTCGTCCGCCCAGAACCTGGTCGTACATTGCAGGCCCACCGGGAGGCCATCGGCCGTCCCGGCGGGGACGGTCAGGGCGGGGACGCCGGCGTGTGTCCACGGGAGATTCATGGCGGGGTCGCCGGTATCGCCGATCCCGGACGGGGCCGGTCCCGGTGCGGCCGGGCTGACCCAGACATCGATCCCGTGGTCGTCCATGGCCTGGTGAAGCCGTTGGCGGACGTCGGATCGGCTTGTCCGGACCGTGGAAAGCCGATCGATGGTGATCCCCTTTCCAGTCCTGATCAGTTCGGCAGTGGCGGGTGCGTACTCGTCTCCATACGCCTCGAACCACTGGTGGTGGGCGAGCGCGGCCTCGCCGGCCACGAGGTCCGTGTGTCGGTCGTTAATCTCGTCGATATCGTCGAACATCGCGATCTGCTCGACCTGGAACCCGTAGGCCTTGAGCGTTTCCACCGCGGCCTCGAAGGCCCGTTTTCCGGCTGTGCTTGCCTGGTCCAGATACGGTCCCGCCGGAACGCCGAGCCGTGGGTCCCGTCTCGGTCGGGGAAGCGATCGCCAGTCGTCACAGACGACCGGCGCGGCGGTCTGCATCCCCTCGACGTCCTGGGTGAACATTCCGACGTGATCGACCGATTCCGCCAGGGGGATCACACCACCGATCGGGATCCGCCCGTAGGACGGTTTGAACCCGACAATCCCGCAGAACGCCGCCGGCCGGATCACCGAACCGATCGTCTGTGAACCGATGGCGAGCGGACAGAACCCGGCCGATACGGCGGCGGCCGACCCGCTGGACGAGCCGCCAGGGGTGTGGTCGGTGTCATGTGGGTTCCGCGTCGGACCGGGATCCATGTAGGCGAACTCGGTCGTAACTGTTTTCCCCAGAACCACCGCTCCGGCGCTCCGTAATCGGCTAACGGCATCTGCCTCCGGGCCCTCGAACGCGGGCGGGGGAATCGACGTCCCGGCTCGGGTCGGATACCCGTCCACGTGGAAGATATCCTTGACACCTACCGGGACTCCGAACAGCGGCGGTCGGGTGGCCGGCTCGGGAAAGCGCTCCGTCAGCGACGCGACCTGTCCCTCGAGCAGGTCCCAGTCGGGATCGTCGACGAAGGCGTGGATCTCGGGTTCACCAGACTCGATACGATCCCGCACCTGATCGAGGTACGTCGCCGGCGAGAGATCGCCGGTCCGGAGCTGTTCGGCTGCACCGCCCAGCGCCGCTTCGGTGATCATGGCCGGAGGTCGGCCGCGCTGGACAATAAATCGCCGTTACTCACGGGGGACGACCGCGATCTCCAATACACCGTCGCCCGGTGGGAACCTCTCCCATTTCAGTTCGACCGTGACTCAACGCACTGGGCGGTCTGGAGGACCCGCTCACTCCCCCGGTGAGGATTCCCCCCTCGTCGCTAACACCGTCTCCAACACGTGCGAAAGGCCTTTTCTGAGGTGTTGATGCAGCGTGGGTGGGGCGATCCCGAGGCTGTCGGCGAGTTCCTCACCGGTGATCTCCCGGGGCCAGTCGAAATACCCGCTGGCGAACGCCATCTCCAGGACCTCTACCTGTCGATCCGTGAGAGCCTCCTGGAGGGGCCGATTAGATCCCCGGCCGATGATCTTGGGATCGTTACGTTGGGCGATCAGGGTGATTCCCGGCCGGTTTCCCTTGAGGGTTTCGACGAAGTCCCTGACGTCAGTCGAATGCGGGAGGTTGACGATCATCCGGCCGCCCTCCCCCGTCACGTTGAGCCCTTTCAGGGTGGCACTGTGTTTGGCGAGCCCTCTGGCGAATCCGAGGTCGTTGAGGGTTAACTCGAAGAGCATGCCCTGGTCATGCGTCTCGATCAGTCGCGCGTTAGCGATCACATCCATTTCTTCGGCGACGGCCATCACGGTCTCGACTTCGGCATCCCCGACCGTCCCGTAGGCGGTGCCCGACCGGCCCATGTGGGGGATGATACCCTCCAACCGGAACCAGCCGTCAATCCGCCTGGCGAACTCCACGATGTCGATGTCGGCGCCATCGATCTCGAATTCAAGCTCGACCCCGCCACCGGCCAGCAGTGCCCGCTCGAGGGATTTCCGTTGGGAGATGTCGATGAAGTAAACCGCTAGCCCGTTCGGCGTCGGATAGCCGTGGACCTCGAACCAGGTGTCGAGGGGCGGATAGTAATCTTCGAACCGGACCGATTCCTGGGTTTCCATCGCCCGTTTGAGTTCGGAGTAGAAGGCGAGATCGACGGCCTCTTCGAATTCCTCCCAAACAATCTCGCCGAGGATTTCATCCGCATCGCGTTCGATCAGTCGCTGCCCCTCGGGGTTGATGTACGTGAACCGCCACTCATCATCCAGGACGAAGAACCCGTCCGAGATCGCATCGAGATGGCTCATCGGCGACACGCCCAGCTGATCGGCACGGTTGGGATCCGTCTCCGATTTGATCGCTTCGACGATTGCTGCCGGACAATTCGCCGAATCCACAATCGTCGTCGATTCGCTCGAAAGTACCCCTTCCGCCGCGTCCGCTTCCCCATCGACGAGCACGATCGAGAGGTCGGGATAGGCCCGACTAATCGACTCAAGGCTGTCGAGCGATTCACCGTTTCCGGACGAAACTTCACTGAGCAGGCAATCGACCGACCCGTGATCGGCCTCGAGCCGGTGCCTGGCCGCGTCGAGGCTGGCTTCCGCTGTGACCTCGATCCCGTCCCGCGCGATCGCGTTGGGATCGATCCGGTCTCCGACACTTAACACTCTAACCGGTTGGGAACCCGCCATCCCTACCTGCATGAACGATCGTGATGATAAAAAGTCTGCTGGCCGATTTAACGCTTCATGGGGAAGACTGGCGGGCGATCCGTCGGAACGGATCGAAAGCGGCAGCGGTGAGGGCGGCGATGGCAGCGATCACGACAAGGGGCCCCCCGGCGGAACGGCCGCCCGCGAGGCCGATCGCGAAGACGATCACTAGGAGCGAGGCGGCCATGACCGTCATGCAGGCGAGGACGACGCCCATCGGTTGGACTCGCATGGGTGCCCATCCGAAAATATAGAATCCGTACACATGAAGCTACGTCAGACGCTCGTCTGCCGGTCGATCGGGGGTGGGTTTTTCCCGTTCGGCGTTCCCCTCCCCGGCAATGGCGTCGATCGACCGGTCCCCCCGCGAGGTCGGGGTCGACCTGCTGTTACTCGCCAGCGTCCCCGTTTTCCTCGCTGTGATCCATTTCCTGGTCCCCCCGGGTATAGAGGAGCAGTTCGTCCTCCGGCCGGGGGCGGCCACGGCCTTAACCCTGTTCTCGGCGGCCTTCTTCCACCTCGGCCTCGATCACCTGCTGGGGAACCTGGCGGCGTTCGTCATCGGTGCCGGCTACGCCTACCTCCTCTGCCTCCTCATCGGCGAACGGCGGTGGTTCTGGGTCGCGACTGCCTCGCTCGTCCTCGGGCTTCCGGTTTTGGTAAACTGGACGTCGATCCACATGATGAACGCAGTCATCGGTGGATGGGTCGCGCCCATGCGGGGGTTCTCCGGGGTCAGCGCTGGTTTCGGGGGGCTGGCATACGTGGCCCTCTTGATCTTCATCAACGACCGGACCGACCCACGGACCGCCACGTTCGTCGGTTTGAGCGTCTTACTCCTGTTGTTGTGGGAGATACTGTTGATCTACGCGGACGGTTTCCCCTACGTGGCCACCGCTGCCGTGCTGGTAGGCGTTGGGTTGGCCATCGTCGGGATCGGCCTCCGGTGGTGGCAGCATGGCCGGCCCTCGACATGGGAGGGGTGGCGCTCGGTCGCGGGTACCGGACTCGTCGTACTCTGGATGGTGGTCGTCCTCGGCGTGCTGGTCGTCGGTATGTTCCCCCCTGACCTCATCGTCGGCGGACGGTTCACCAACATTTTCGCCCATTCCGCGGGGTTCGTGTTCGGTGTCGTGATCGCCGGATGGGGGTATCGCTACTGGCGCCGTCGGCCAACGTTGGCCGAACTCTGGCGCCGGACGGCGAAGGGGTAGTCGTGTCTCACGCCGTATAGTAGTACTCGCCCTCGCGTTTCTGCTCGCGGTCCTTCTGGCTCCCCGGCTTGTTGACGCGCGGTCGCCCCGTCCGCTCGTCCCGCCGGAACGTCACATCGAGGTTGGCGAGGAATTCGTTCATGCCCGCTCGCATCTGGGTGGGCTGACTGGCGTGGCCGAGCACCCCTGGCTGGCCGTCGAAAACGAGCAGCCGGTCGGCCAGGAGGTCCATCATGTAGATGTCGTGGTCGATAACGAGCACGGTCGCCCCTTCGTTTTCGGCATACCGCCTGATCGCCCGTGTCGCCCGGACGCGTTGTTCGACGTCGAGATGTGCCGACGGTTCGTCCAGGAGGTAGAGGTCTGCGGGTTCGGAAAGGGCCGCCGCGATCGCTACCCGCTGCCGTTCCCCGCCGGAAAGATCGGTCAGGTCCTGTTCCATCAGCCGATCGAGCTGGAGCGGTTCCGCGATCTCCGTTTGCCAGTACGAGGAGCCGAAATCGTTCGTGATCGATGCGAAGAAGGCGTCGACCCGCATCGGTTGATCGATCTCGATATACTGGGGCTTGTAGGCGATCTCGAGGTCGAGCTCCAGATCACCCTCGTCGGACTCGGTAACCCCGGCGAGGAGTTCGGCAAAGGTCGATTTCCCGATGCCGTTGGGCCCGACGACCCCCAACACCTCATCCTCGCGGATCTCGCCCGCCTCGACTTCGAGGGAGAATTCGTCCTCGCCGTAGGACTTGACGATATCCGGGTACTCCACGAGCGTCCGGCCGCCCGTTACTGGCCGGGGGGCATGTCGTTCGAACTCGATCGCCTCCGGGCGGATCCGCATGTTCTCGTTCTGCAGGTAACCGGCGAGGTACTCGTTGATCCCATTGCGGGTCGACTTCGGGTCCGTCACGACCCCGAACGCCCCAGGCTCTCCGTAGGCGACGTGGATGGTGTCGGCGAGCAGGTCGAGGATCGCCAGGTCGTGTTCGACCACCAGCATGGAACGTTCGCCCTCCTCGGCGAGCTCACGGATGAGGCGGGCGGTGGCGACCCGCTGACTGATGTCGAGGTAGGGGGTGATCTCGTCGAGGAAGTAGAAGTCGGCGTCCCGGGCGAGGGCGGCGATCAACGCCACCCGCTGGAGCTCGCCGCCCGACAACGTCTCGATGTCCTGATCGAGGACGTTCGTCACATCGAGCCGCCCGGCGAGGTGTTCGACGGCGTCCCGCTCGTCGGCCTGTTCGAGGAGCTCGCGGGTATTCCCCTCGAACTGTTTCGGGATCTGGTCGACGTACTGTGGTTTTCTGGCGACCGACAGGTCCCCTTCCCGGAGTGCCTCGAGGTAGTCCTGGAGTTCGGTGCCGCGGTACTCGTCGAGGATCTCGTCCCAGTCCGGCGGCTCGTCCCAGCGACCGAGGTTGGGTCGGAACTCGCCGGCTAACGCCTTGACCGCAGTCGATTTTCCGATGCCGTTGGGCCCGAGCAAGCCCGTCACCCGCCCCTCGCGGGGGACGGGTAAGCCGTACAGTGCGAACGTGTTCTCTCCGTAGCGATGGGCCGGTGCATCGTCGAGTTCGGTTGGGAGGTTGAGGATCTCGATCGCATCGAACGGGCACTTCTCGACGCAGATGCCGCAGGTTTCGCCGAGACAGATCTCTTCGGAGATGACGATCTGATCCGGTTTGCCGGCAAAGGGTTCGTCCTCCTCGTAGGCTTCCTCACGAGTGATTATGCACTCCTTGCCCGTCCGGTTTGGCGGGCAGAAGTTCGCGCACTCGTAATTGCAGCGGTCGGGTTGACAGCGGTCGAGATCGACGACCGCGATACTGTCGTCGGCCATTACAGGATCGAGGTACCGGTGGTGAGGAGGATCGTCCAGGTGACGAACCAGAGGGAGAAGGTCATGAACGCGACGTAGAGGTGGTCCTTCGTGGAGAAGTCCTCGACCGCCACCCCGAGCAGGCGCATGACTAACTGCTCAACGAGGACGGCTCCGAGGAACACCGCGAGCCCGAGCTGGTCGGTGGCGCTGCTCGCCACCATCGGCGTGACCACCCCTGCCGCCACACCCCCGAGCGTGGCGACGGCGGTGACCTTGAGGCTGCGTCGGTGGGCGGCTTTCCGGTCCACCGTCTCCGTGGCCATACCGGCGTTTCCGCGAGCCGCGGTGAAAAGCGGTTCGTTCCCGACGTAACGCCGTCAGCCGGTACGTCGGTGGGATTCCCCGTAGCTTTATGCTCCGGGACGTGTGCCACTAGAACCGATGTCTCAGGACGAAGCCCTGGCCGATCTGCCCCCCAGCGCCAAACTCGTCTTCAAGGTCCTGGAGTACAACGGGGGTCTGACCCAAAAGCAGATCGTCGAGGAGTCCATGCTCTCCCCGCGGACGGTCCGTTACGCCCTCGAGCGGCTGGAGGATATCGGCGCCGTGTCCGAGGACGTCTACTTCGCCGACGCCCGGCAGAACCTCTACGAACTCTCCGTCGAGCCTGCCGATGCCCGTCCGGCGGAATAGCCTCAAGCCGGGACGACCGTTATCCGTTGTCGGCGATCGATCGCGTCTTCGAGTTCCGCGGCGATAGCGCTGCCCCTGGAGACCTGGATCTCCCCGCCACGGCCGACGGTCGCGGTGAACAGGTACTCCCCATCGGCCTGTACCTCGACCGTTTCGCCGGCGTGACCGTCAACGGGGATGATGATGTGCTGGCCCGTCACGTCGGGGGTGACCGATTCGCCGGCAGCGGAACCGCCGTCCCCGCCCGTCGCCGTGGCTGGCTCCGGGCGCTCGGCGTGGGTTCGGACGTCGATATCGATTCCGAGCCGGTTCTCGACGTCGTCGATCCGGCCGCCACCCTTGCCGATGACGGTGGAGATGTCGTCCTCGTCAACGTAGACGATCGCTCGGTCCCGCCCCTGGATCTCGACATCGACGTGGCCGCGGGCGATCGAGCGGATCTCGCGTTCGACTTCCTGTCGTGCCAACCGGTCGACCCCGCTCTCCAGTTCCTCCTGCTCGGTGACCGGTACGGTGACGACCTGCCGGCTGAAGAGATAGATCTCGTACTCGGGCTTGCCCGTTTCGAAGTTCTTGACCGAGATGACCGGCCTCGCCAGGTCTTCCTCCATGAGTCCCTGCGGGACCTTGACCTCGATCGTCACGTCGTAGACGG
>CAYOLR010000001.1:0-49359 GCA_964404815.1 uncultured Halobacteriales archaeon | reverse complement strand
CGGCGGCGATACTGTCGGCACCGACGAGGACCTGATCCACCTCGGGCAGGTATCGTGACGCGGCGTTGTCCACGATCAGGGTTACCGGGACGCCCCACTGGCGGAGCTGTTTGGCGGTAATCAACCCCTGGTTCCGGGGCCGGGTCTCCTTGACGATCGCCGAGAGTTCCTTGCCCTGTTCCAAGGCGGCCTCCACACAGGCGAGGGCGTCAGTCGAATGGCAATGCGTCATGACGACATCGCCATCGCGGAGTCGGTTGGCGCCGACGCGGCCGAGGCGGTCCTGGGCCCGATCCAGATCGCGCCTGAACGTGCGGGCCCGAGCGACCGTGTTTTGCCGGAGTTCGTCGACCGTGTCCCCCTCCATTCCCCTGAGGACGTAACGGAGGGCGTTCGGGAGGCTCACAGCGGTCGGCCGGGTCTCGTGGAGGTGGCGGGCCGCCGACCGCAGCTCGGCTCGGAAGGCCGCCGGCGTGTTCGCGTTACTCGCCTCGGCCTGGTCGCGGAGGGCCGTCGCCGCCGCCTTGGCGATGGTTGCCGCCCCACGGATCTCCATCGAATCGATGTCGTCCGCCGTCTCCGCCACCGACGGCGCGATCTCGGCCATATAGCCCCACTCAGGCCCGCTCGGCTAAAAACGTGTCAGGTGCTACCACGGTCGACTACAGCCGCTCGACCAGCGCCTCGTCACGGCTTCTGACGCGGATCGCCTCGACGCGGTCCTCGAGCGAAACCGCGTCGTCGAGCTTATCGGCCTTCTCCGCATGAATGGTGAACAGATCGTCGCCCTCGTCCACCTGATCGCCCACCGATCGGTGCAGGAAGAGCCCGGCCCGCTTGTCCTTGGGGGCTCCGGCCCGCCGGGCGAGTTCACTAATGAGCCGGTTGTTCACGTGGTTGACGAGCCCGGATCGGTTGGCCGCGACCGTTTCCGTCAGTCGGCCGGGGTCGAGATCGGCCGGCTCGATAGTGGGATCACCCCCCTGTGCATCGATGATCTCCCGGAACTTTTCGAGGGCACGGCCGGACTCCAGGATGTCCGACGCCCGCTCGTCGGCCTCACAGATCTCGAGCAGGATATCAGCGATACGCAGGCTCTTCAGCCGGAGGTCGACGGGGCCGTCGTTCTCGAGAACTTGAAGGACGTCCTTGGCCTCGAGAACCGGCCCGATACCCTGGCCGATCGGTTGCTGGCCCTGCGTGATCGTACACTCGATCGTCATTCCGATGTGAGCGCCGACGCGTTTGAAATCCTCCGCCAGTTCGCGGGCGGCAGAGAGGCTCTCAACCTTCGAGCCCTCGCCATACGGGATGTCGATCACGACGTGGGTCGAGCCGGCGCTCTGTTTTTTCGAGAGGACGGACGCGATGATCTGACCCGGCGGGTCGACGGACAGGGGCGTCTCCGCCCGGATGATCTTGTCGTCGACGGGGGATAGATTGACCGCCCCGCCCCAGACCATACAGCCGTTCGTTCGGTCCACGATGGACCGGATCTCGTCGATCGTGAACTCGACATCGCAGAGGACCTCGAGGGTGTCCGCCGTCCCCGCCGGCGAGGTCACTGCCCGGGACGAGGTCTTCGGGATCTTGATCCCGGCCGCGGCCACGATGGGAACGACGATCGGCGTCACCCGATTCCCGGCTACCCCACCGATGCTGTGTTTGTCGGCGATAGGTCCGTCCGTCCAGTCCATGAACTCGCCCGCGTTGGCCATGCACTCCGTCAGGTGCATCGTTTCCTGGAGCGAGAGTCCATTCGTGTAGGTACCGCAAACGAAGGCTCCGAGCTCGACATCGTTGAGACGATCGGCGTTGATGTCCTGGACGATCGTCTCGAGCTCGTCGCGTTCGAGCTCGATATCGTCAAGCTTTTTCTTGATGTAATAGACCGAATCGGGCTTCGGCGCCAAGGTAACGCCGACCGTTCCGGATACGTGTCCGAGCGGGCGGGTCACGCCGAGCCGGCCGGGCTCGACCAACTCGTCGGTCACTTCGGCGATCCCGGTATGGGTTCGGCCGTTCTCTCGGATCTCGACCCGATCAAGGGGGTGCGCCCCGAGTTCATCAGCATCGTCCGTATGGAGGAGGATGGTCGGCGACCGAGTGCCGATGTCGATCTCCTCGGCGACCATTTCCATACCCGATCGAACGGTACAAGAGTCCATAAAACCGGCCGGCGGCGGATTGATGCTTCCGCCCATCCAAGGCCCGGGCGTGAGCGTCTCCACGACCTGCGACATCTGTGGCCACGCACGGGCCCAGTACCAGTGTGACCAATGTGCCTCGTTCGTGTGCGCCGACCACTTCGACGCCTCACGAGGGCTGTGTACGGACTGTACCAGTCGAGTTGGCCACCGATAGCGGAGTCACTCGCTTCAGAGCACCTCAGCAACCGCCCGCGCCACCTCGTCGAAGCCCCGAAGGGTGAGGTTGTCGGTGGTCACGAACACGCCCGTCTCTTGGGTGTTCACCCTGACGAGATAGCCGTTGTCGAACACACGGATCGTATATCGATATTCGCCGAGCTCCGAGCCGCGGTACGCGGCCGGCGCGTCGAACCCGAGGGATTCGTAGTCGACGAATCCCGTCAGATCGGCGTCCTGCTCCAGGTCGGAGCGGAGATAGAGCTGCTCATAATCGGCACGGGTGAAGTATGTGATCGAGCGGAGGTTGTCGCCGATAGTGGTGCGGCAGGCCCTGACCAGCCGTTCCGTCGTGTCATCATCGATGAGATCGCGAGCCATGTGATACCTACGCATCCTGATGGGATAACCTCCCACGCTCGTCCCCAGTTCGTAGGAATGATGCCCAATCTATAGGCCACCGGCACGATGATTCCCCGACATGAGCCGGGCCCGTTTCGAGGTATACCAGGACGAGGAGGACGCGTGGCGATGGCGATTGATCCATCAGAACGGCAATATCATCGCCGACAGCGGCCAGGGATACTCGACGCGTGCCGCGGCCCGGAAGGGTGTCCGGAGCGTGAAGAACAACGCGCCGGGTGCCCCCGTCAAGGAAACGGTCGAGTGATCACCCCAGGACCATCGGCCAAATCGTCCGTATCAACACGGAAACGACGATCGTCGCGAGGAGGATGACGATGACGTCGAGGACGACGCCCGCCCGCAACATGTGTTCCCGTTTCATGTATCCGGCCCCGAAGGCAATGGCATTCGGGGGCGTGGCGACCGGTAACGCGAACCCATAGCTCGCCGCTATCGCCCCGGCCACGGCGAGGAACACGGCGGCCGTAGTGTCCGTGACACCGAGCGAAGTGGCATATTGCGGCCCGATATTGATCAACAAGGGGGCGATAATCGCGGCCATGGCGGTGTTCGAGGCCAGTTCACCGACCACCACCACGACGGTGATGACGACGCCCAGGACCACTACCAGCGGGGCGCCGACGATGGCACCGAACGTGACCTCGGCGAGCCAAACGGTCGCGCCCGTCTTGGCCAGGGCGTTCGCCAACGAGATTCCCCCACCGAGCAGTATTAGCGTTCCCCAGTCGATGTCGGCCGCTTGCTCCCAAGACAGTGTGTCCGTGAGGAAGAGCGCGGCCACCGCCAGCAGGCCGACGATAACGAAATAGAGGATCCCCTGATGACCCCCGGTCCCAACCATCGACTGCCCGGGACCGCCGAAGAGGGTGACGTACCAGGGATCTGGTAGCCAGCGGAAGAGAAATCCCAGGCCGCCGAGCACCCAGAGGAGTGCCGTGGCGACGAAGACGTAAACGACGCGACGGCCATCGGGGTCGAGCCGCCCGGTTTCTGCGAGGTGTTCCCGCGCCCGTGCTCGAGCCGCGCTGACATCATCGATCTCCGGCGGATAGACCCTGAGGAGCAACATCCAGGCGACGGGAAGCGTCACGACGACCATCGGGAGCCCCACCAAGAGCCAGTCCACGAAGGTGATCCTGACTCCCAGGAGTTCCCTGAGTTGGCCGGTCACGATGGCGTTCGGCGGCGTCCCGATCAGGGTCCCGACCCCACCGAGCGAAGCGGCGTAGGCGGTCCCGAGCAGGGTCGCGATTTGAAGGTTCGATGTCGGACCCTCGCGGGCAGGTTTGACCTCGGTTACCTGGGCGACGAGGCCGACGGCGATAGGAACCATCATGGCCGTCGTGGCCGTGTTGGAGATGACCATCGACAAGACCGCCGTGGTGAGCATGATCGCCAGGACCAACCGGGCGGGTGAGCTCCCGAGCCGTCCGAGGACGATATAGGCGACCCGCTGGTCGATGTCGTGGGCCTGTAGCGCTTCGGCTAAGACAAACCCCGCCAGCAGGAGGAAAACGACCGGGTCGGCAAACCCGGCAACCGCCGGGGTCAGGTCCGGATAGACGCCGAAAACGGTCAGCACGACGGGGATCATAAGTGCCGTCACGGGAAGTGGAACCGCCCCGGTAACCCACAGGACGGCGGCGAACACCATCGTCGCAATGGCGTACTGAGCAGCGGGCTCGAGGGCCCGTATGTGAACGCTCGCGACGATTATCGTCGCGAGGATCGCTCCCAAGACCCCAAGCGTATCGCGTCGATTCATTTTCTCACACGTTTCCGACACTTACCCAGGGAGGACGAGGTTGATGAGCGCGACCACGATGCCTGCCAGGCCCATCCTGATGCCCGCGATGATCGGGTTCAGCGAGCCGATCGAGCCCATGTACGCCCCGAAAACGAACAGGACGCCGGTCCCGAGGAATACAGCGATGGCGGTCGCCTCGAACATCGTCAGGATGACCCCCTCAAACAGGTAGACGCTCATGGGCAGGAGGATGCCGATGAGCGGGCCGATCCCGCTGCTGACGGCGTTGATGATCCTCGCGCCCTCCTTCTGGCGCATCAGCTGCGTGTCGTCGAGGTCGGTCAACAGAGCGGTCTCGAGGTCCTTGATCTCGGCGAGTTTCTCGGCGCGTTCGATCTCCCAGACGCTCCAGACGCCGGACGTGCCGAGACCGACCGCCGCGCCAACGCCGATGGCGAAGACGGTAACACCGTCGGGGATGCCGGAGAGGTATGACCCCATGGCGACGCCGATGGCCGTCAAGGTGCCGTCGAAGCCGTTGGAGATGAAGTACCGTCGCGATATCGACCGGACCTCCTTCTCGCCGACGAGGTCACGCAGCTCGTCGAGATCTGGTGTCATCTAGTCCTGGGGGGTCCGACTCTCCTCAATCAGGAGTTCGCCACAGACGACCTCATCGACGGAGTGCACGCTCCCACCGAGTCGCTCGATAGCGTTTGTGACCTCATCGATGTCGATATCGTCCCCCTCGATGGTCATCTTGAGGTTTTCGACCTTCTCGTCGACCTCGATCAGCATCGCATTGACGCCGTGGATGCCCTCGATGTCGGCAACTGCCTGAGCGAAATCGACTGTCGGCGGGTCGTACGGCTTCATCAGGTCGAGAACTAACCGTCTCACCGGGGCCATGCTGACTTCTCTGACCGGCCGATACAAAGGGTTTTATCGCTCAAAACAGGATGAAGGTCGGCAGATACAGACCGAGGCAGAGGAGGCCCGCCCGTCGATCGATGCCGTTCCGCCAGTACATCAAGCCGAGGACGAACAGCGAGACCACCACCATATAGGTCAGCGACATCCGGACGGAAACGGGATCCTGGATCGTGATGTCGGCCACGAGGGCTCCTACCCCGAGGGAGAAGACCGGGTCAGTAATATTTGATCCGAGCAGGGCTCCCACGGAGATGTCGCTTCCCTCCTTGGCGGCGATCCCGGCGACGACGATTTCCGGGGCCGTAGTGCCTAGCCCGGTCATGAGCCCGACGAGGTATTCTGGGATGCCGATCAACCGCGCGATAGTGACGCCGTTGGTGACGAGCAAATGGCCCCCACCGACGACGAAGATGAGCCCGATCATGATCAACGGAACCGCCCGCTGCGGCGGGACGCGTTCGTCGACGACCTCCTCGGTAATCTCCTCGCCGCCCTCGGTAGTATAGAGGATGTAGAGGAACTGGGCATACGCAAGCATCATGAGGAGTCCCTCGGACCGCCCGATGACGTTGTCGTCGAGTGTGAGGAACATGATGATCATCGCGAGAATCATGGCCGTCCCGTACACCATGATGTTCCGTCGTTCGGTGACGATCGGTGTGATGAACGCCACCACCGCGATGGCGAGCGTGATCTGGGCGGTCTCGGATCCGACGATGTTGCCGACCACGAGGTCGCCTGCATCGTAATACGTGGCGTAGATCGATGTCGTCATCTCGGGGACGGACGTCCCGATCGAGATCACGCTCACGCCGATGAAAAACGGGGAGATGCCGTAATAGAGCGCGAGTTCACCGGCCGCCCTCACGGCACGATCCGCCCCCACGACCAGGAGGATCAACCCGAGCAGGAAGAGGCCGATCTCGACGAGCATCACCGGGAGGGTCCGTTGCCTGCCGGTAAACGGTTTCGTGTCAATCGGCGATGTGCGTCTCAAGCCCCCGCTCGTACAGGACGTTCAACACGAGGAACCCGACGAAGCCGGCCATGATCAACCCCCACTCGAAGAGACCCAGCGGTCGAATCCCGAAGAAGCGGTTAAGTGGCGAGTAGAGGACCGCAAGTTGAAGGAGCAGTGTGATAACGACGGCACCCACGAGCCACCGGTTCGACGTGATCCCATGGCCGTACCGGCTCCGGATAACCTGAATTCTGATGACCTCGACGACGACCAGGAAGGTGAACAGGATCGTCTGGGCCGCGATCAGGCCCCCGGCGGTGACGAGGCCGTAAAAGAACAGGATCAGTCCGATCACCGTCATCAGGACCCCGATTCCCAGGATCGAGGCAAGCATCCGGGTCGAGATCACCCCTTCGTCGTTTTCGCGCGGCGTCCGCTCCATGACGTCGTCGGCCTTGGGGTCGGCCCCGAGTGCGAGGGCGGGCAGGCCATCCGTCACCAGGTTGATCCAGAGCAGCATGACCGGCGTCAGGATCAGCGCCTCCTCGTTGGCAGCGAACAGCGTCGGGAACAGTGCGCTCCCGATGATGACGCCGAGGAAGACCACCAGCACCTCGCCGGCGTTCGCGGAGAGGAGGTAATTGACGAACTTCCGGATATTGTCGAAGATACCCCGGCCTTCCGCGACGGCGTCGCGGATCGTCACGAAGTTGTCATCGAGGAGCACCATATCCGCGGCCTGCTTGGCGACATCCGTCCCACGGAGACCCATGGAGATGCCGACGTCTGCGCTCCGGAGCGCGGGCGCATCGTTGACGCCATCGCCGGTCATCGCCACGTCGTGGCCGTTCGCCTGGAGGGCGTCCAGGAGTCTGACCTTGTGTGCCGGGGAAACCCGGGCGAACACGTCGGTGGTCTCGACCACCTCGGCCAAGTCGGCATCGTCGACCGACCCGAAATCCTGGCCGTTCATCGCGGCCTCGACATCGAAACCGACCTCGCGGCCGATCGCTCGGGCGGTATCGATATTGTCGCCGGTGGCCATGACGACCCTGATGCCGGCCGCCCGACAGTCCGCGACCGCTCCTGGGACCTCCGAACGGGGTGGATCGATCATCCCCTGCAACCCGATGAAGACCATCTCCGATTCGATGGCCTCCGGTGGCCCATCGGGGTCCACGGCTTCGCGGTAAGCGAACCCGAGGACGCGGAGGGCGTCGGAGGCGAATTCGCTGTTGCGTTCGAGAACGCGTTCCCGGCGCTCCGCGGTCAACGGAACCGGGTCGCCGTCCTCGAGGATCCGATCACACCGCTCCAGGACCATTGCCGGCGCGCCCTTCATGTACGCCGTCGGCGCCTCGCCGTCGACGACCACCGTCATCCGTTTTCGGTCGGACGAAAAGGGGATCTCCGCCACCCGTTCGACGTCCGGTTGGACTCCCGCCTTCTCGGCCGACACGAGGAGCGCGACCTCGGTCGGATCCCCTGCGAACTCCTCCGATTCGCGGTCGAGTTCGGCATTGTTGCAGACCCGACCGGCCCGCAACAGGGCTTCGAGCTCAGCGGGGCCGACCGTTTCGCCGTCGCGGGTGAACTCCCCGGTCGGGTCGACACCGGTCCCGGAAACCTCGTAGGTGCGATCGGAAACGAAACACCGTCGGACGGTCATGGTGTTCTCCGTCAGGGTCCCCGTCTTGTCCGTCACGATCACGTCGACCGACCCCAAACTCTCCACCACGGGCAAGTTCCGGATCAGGGCATTTCGGTCGAGGAGTTTCCGTGATCCGATCGCGAGCGTCAGCGTCACGACTGCCGGGAGGCCCTCCGGGACGGCGGCGACGGCGAGGGTGATCGCGACGAGGACGATGTTGAGCGGTGTGGCTGCAGTGAAGGCCACCTGGACCAGCGCTACCAGGACGATCAGGCCGACGACGCCGGCTCCGATACGGCGACCCAGCCGGTCCACTTCGCGTTGGAACGGCGTCTCCCGGTCCTCGGTTTCGGCGAGTTGGGTGGCGATCGATCCCACCTGGGTATCCATGCCCGTACCGACGACCACGGCCTTTCCCCGCCCGGACACCGCAGTGGTGTTCATGTAGACCATGTTCGACCGGTCGGCGATCGACGTGTCCGGGTCGACCGTCTCCACCGCCTTCGGAACGGTCGTGCTCTCACCCGTCAGGGCCGACTCGTTAGTCTCCATGGCCGTCGACTCGAGGAGGCGTGCGTCAGCCGGGATCGCGTCGCCCTGCTCAATCAGGATAACGTCCCCGGGAACCACGGCGGTCGAATCGATGTCCTCCCGTTTGCCATCGCGCCGGACGGTCGCGTCCGGCGTCGACAGGTCACGGAGGGCCTCGATGGCGCGTTCGGCGCGGTAGTCCTGGATAAACCCGAAGATCCCGTTCGCGATCAGGATCCCCATGATGAGGATCGCTTCGATGTATTCCGGATCCTGGCCGGGGAGGAAGCCGACGGCGATCGAGAGCACCGCCGCGATGAAGAGTAGATAGATGAGGATGTCCCGGAACTGCGACACCAGGATTCGAAGCGGGGAGACACCGTCCTCCCGCCGAAGCTCGTTGGGGCCGTGTTCCTCGAGCCGGTTGGCGGCCTCAGCTTTGGAGAGACCCTCGACATCCGTATTTAGCTCCTGGAGAACGCGTTCCTCGGGAAGACTATGCCAATCCATCAACCAGCTAGGCGGCGATATGGGTGGGCAGGATTTCAATCATCCGGGACCGGTGGTGGGTTAAAGCATCGGCCTCCTATTCGTCCCCATGTCACGTCACGAACGTCTCGACGATGCCCTATCGGAGGTCGGCGCTGGTGGGTATTTGATCGATGCCGCGGGCGACGACTCGGACCAGCGGTACCTCTCTGGATTCGATGCCCCCGACCCCTTCTTCACGCTCTATACCCCCGATGCGCTGTTCCTACTCGTCTCCGAACTCGAGTTCGGGCGTGCCCGCTCTGAGAGCCATGCCGACACCGTGTGGCGGTTCTCCGATTTCGACTTCGCGTCGATGCGGGAGGAGCACGGGCCGAACGAGGCCCGGCGGCGGATGCTCTCGGCCTTCGTCGAGGAGGTCGACGTCGGGGCCGTTGCCGTGCCGCGCCGATTTCCGGTTGATTCGGCCGACGGGCTCCGCGAGCGAGGAATCGCCGTCGAACCTGACCAGGAGGACATCGTCACGACGATCCGAGCGGTGAAAACCGACGAGGAGATCGAAGCGATCCGCTCGGTGCAAGCCGCCAACGAGTCGGCCATGGCCACCGCAGAGCAGATGATCGCCACCGCCACCACGGAGGACGGAACCCTGATACTCGACGGCGAACCGCTCACCGCCGAACGGGTCAAGGCGGCGATCGAGTCAGACCTCCTCGAAGCGGGCTGTGGGTTAGACGAGACGATCGTCGCCGGGGGTAGCCAGGGGGCCGACCCCCACGACCGCGGGAGCGGCCCACTGCCCGCCGACGAGCCGATCGTGATCGACATCTTCCCTCGGGACAAGGTCACCAAGTATCACGGCGACCTGACGCGAACGATCGTCAACGGGAGACCGGCTGACGCCGTCGAGGAATTCTTCAAGGTTACTCGACGGGCCTTCGACGCCGCCCTCGAGACGGTGGAAGCCGGGGTGACGGGCGCCGAGGTCCACGCGGCGGCCTGTTCGGTCTACGAGGACGCCGGGTATCCCACCCTCCGGTCCGACCCGCAAACGGAAACGGGATTCATCCATAACACGGGTCACGGGGTCGGACTCGACGTTCACGAGCTTCCGCGTATCGCTCCCGATGGTGAGGTTCTCGAGGCTGGTCACGTCATCACGATCGAACCGGGCCTCTACGATCCGGACATCGGCGGGCTCCGCCTCGAGGACTTGGTCGTCGTCACCGAAAACGGGTACGACAACTACACCGATTATCCGAAGGAACTCGTCGTTTAACGCGAAAACCAGGCGGATTCAGACGAGAAGCTGGATATCGGCGTCGGCCATGTGTTGGAGCGCGGTCGCCGCGCCAACATAGGTGGTGACGCCGTCGTAGAGGTCGTCGGCCTCGTAGTCCATCAGGTCCATCGTCATCCCACAGGCTTGGAGTTCGACGCCGCTCTCGAGCGAGAGGTCGATCAGCTCCTGGATCGAGGCGGTCCCGTTCTCGTCGATCTTCTTGGACATCATCCGCGTGGCGAGGGCGTCCATGCCCGGGATCGCCGCGAGCGCGTTCGGCATCGGCATGCTGGGGTTGCCGACCGCACTGAGTTTGAGCTGGTTCGACTTCTGCTTATGGAGAATATCGAGGCCCCAGAAGGTGTGGAACACGGTCACGTCCCAATCGAAGGCGGCCGCCGTACTCGCGAGGATGAGGGGCGGATAGGCCATGTCGTAGGAGCCTTTCGTCGCGATAATGGTCATCTGTCGACTGCCGTCGTCCTCCTTGACGTCGGCGAGTTCCGCCCGAAGGGATTCGACCTGCTGCTGGAGGTCGGCGAGGTCGACGTTCTGGGCCTGGGCCGGGGTATCCGTGCTCATTTATTCGGCTTTCCGGACGTAGTGTTTGTAGACATCCCCGTCCTCGATCTGGTCGAGGAGTTCCACTCCCGCCGTGGTATCGGCCCATCCCTCGATGTCCGGGATGCTCCCGGGGTCGGAGGCAAGGACTTCGAGGACGGCGTCCGAGGAGAGCTCGTCGACCGACTGTTTGGTCTTGACGACCGGCATCGGGCAGTTCAATCCTGTGACGTCTAACGTTTCAGTGATTTCGAATTCCGTGCTCATTGGCCAGTCACCCGCGGTTGGGTGTATCGCACAATATAGAACATCCATTGAAAAGAATATCGGTTCTCAGATTCCATCGACCGATCGCCCCAAAATCCCAAAAATTAGGGTTATCAACCGCCGTTCTAGTAATCATCCAGACGGCCAATCCCGAGATATAGTATTGTGTGATTAGTGTATTACTATCAAAACCTTTTTACTGGCATGTCCGATACGGGGTGCTACAGCGCATGAGTGAAGCTGTGTTTCCAACGCCGCAGGTCCCGGTGGAATCGCTAACCCCAGCGGCTCTGAAGGATCGTATCGACGGCGACGAGTCCGTCACGATCCTCGACGTGAGGGCGCAATCAGAATTCGAGGAGTGGCACCTCGACGGCGACGACGTCGAGATCGTCAACATCCCGTATTTCGAGTTCCTAGATGGGGTCGACGACGATGTCCTGGACGTCGTTCCCGTCGGGGACCCGCTGGTCGTAATCTGTGCGAAGGGTGACTCTAGCGAATTCATCGCCGACCTCCTGATGGAGGAACTCGACATAACGGCCGTCAACCTGGACGAAGGGATGAACGGCTGGGCATCGATCTACGAGGCCGTGGAGATCAAGGATTACGCGGGTGCGGGCACGATCTATCAGTACCAACGACCGTCGAGCGGCTGTCTTGGCTATCTGCTGGTGGATGACGACGAAGCAGCCGTGATCGACCCGCTTCGGGCTTTCACGGATCGATACTTCGAGGACGCCCAGGATCATGGAGCGGCCCTCAGGTACGCCATCGACACCCACGTCCACGCGGACCACATCTCGGGGATCCGGTCCTTGGACGATGCGGGAATTACCGGAGTCATCCCGGCCGCCGCCGTCGACCGTGGCGTGGCCGATGCTGACCAATTCGTCAAGGCCGCACATGGCGACGAATATCAGGTCGGCGAGGCGACGGTCGAGACCGTGTTCACCCCCGGTCATACCTCCGGCATGACCTCTTACCTCATCGACGACAGCGTCCTCCTCACCGGCGACGGCCTCTTCACCGAGAGTGTCGCGAGGCCCGACCTCGAGGAAGGCGACGAGGGCGCACCGGACGCGGCCCGACAGCTCTTCGAGTCGCTTCAACAGCGAATCCTTTCCCTCGAGGACGACGTGATCGTCGCGGGTGCGCACTTCAGTGACGCGGCCGAGCCGGCCGACGACGGCACGTACACGGCCACGATCGGCGAGCTGACCGAGGAGATGGATGCCCTCTCGATGGACGAGGACGACTTCGTCGACCTCATCCTATCGGACATGCCACCCCGACCAGCGAACTACGAGGAGATCATCGCCACGAACCTCGGCCAGGCGGCGCCCGATGACGACGAAGCCTTCAGACTCGAACTCGGTCCCAACAACTGCGCGGCGAGCCAGGAAGCCCTCACCGGCGACTAATAACGGGGGTCATTCCACGAAATGGTACTCGACGCAGTCATTCAGGAGACGCTCACGGGCCTCTTCCCCAACGGGATCAGTCGCTACCTGCTCGGCGGCGTGCTGATTGGGCTGGGGGTCGGATTCATCTACCTGGTCACGGGCCTCATCCCGGGTGCCAGTACGTTCCTCGAATCGACGTGGACGTACGTTTCCGGGCTCGAACGGTTCCGTGATCCGATGCTTCTCGGCTCGCGGGATTGGCGGGTCCTCTTCACCATCGGGATCGTTGCCGGAGGCGCGGTTTACGCCCTGGCCTTCGAGGGCGGAATCTGGACCACGTCGGTCCAGTGGTGGCGGCTCCTGATCGGCGGGGTCCTAGTGGGTGCCGGCACCCGTCTCGGGAAGGGGTGTACCTCCGGCCATGGCGTCTGTGGGCTCGGCTCCGCTTCCCGGACCTCGCTGGTCAATGTCGTCACGTTTCTCGCCGTTGCTATCGGGACGGCCCAGCTCGTGAACGCCCTCGGAGTGAGTCCATGAGCCGCCACCCGCTCTTCCACCCGGTGGTCTTCGTCGGCGGCCTGATCTTCGGCCTCGGCCTCGGCGCCAGCCACATGGCACGGCCCGAAGTTGTCCTGGACTTCCTTCAGTTGCAAGACCTCGGACTCGTCTTCGTCATGGGCGGGGCTGCCGTCGTCAGCGGCCTGGTGTTTGCGATCGGCAGCAGGGTCGGTGACCGAGCGCCGCTGACGGGTCGGGACTTCGGGCGTCGGCTACGGTCGTTCGATCGGAACGTCTTGGGCGGTGGGGCGATCTTCGGAGTGGGTTGGGGGCTCTCCGGCATCTGTCCGGGGGCCGCCTACGCCAGCCTTGGGACCGGAAACTACCCAATCCTCATCGCCATTGCCGGCATGTTCGCCGGGGCCTATCTCCAGGCCCACTGGCGGTCCGGCTCAGATCAACTAGAACCCAGACCCACGAGCGCGGATTGATGACTCCGATAACATCCATCGAATCAGGTGAACGGCAAATAGTAATGTATAGTATTCACAATAGCGACCAGAACTCATACGACCCTGCCACCGTCGGGGAGGGTCACCAACACAACAGCCAGAACGCGCACTACGACACATGTTCGGAATCGAGACTCTGACCGGCAGTTCCTACGCCACGGCGATCGTCGGGATCGTCCTGGTGGAGGCGATGGTACTATACGTCGGCTACGGGACGCTGACCCGGGTGGCCGGCCCGCCGCTTATGACCATAATGCGGGGTGATTGAGATGGAGATACTCGGGATCAGCGTCCTCCTGATCGGCCTCTTCATCGGGTTCGGCATCCTGATCGGAATCCTCTTCGGGTTCTTCGGGATGGGCGGCTCGTTCCTCGTGACGCCCGCGCTCCTCATCATGGGCTATCCGGCCCGTGTCGCCGTCGGGAGCGGGATGGCGTTCGTCTTCGGGACGTCCGTCATCGCGACGCTCAAACACCGTGACCTCGGGCAGGTCGACTACAAGCTCGGGGTGTTGATGATCGTCGGAACCGCCACCGGCATCGAGGTCGGCAAGGAGATCGTGTTGTTCCTCGAAGAGCTCGGGCTCGCCAGCAACCTCATCAGCATCACCTATGTCCTGTTGTTGGGCGGTATCGGTCTGTTCGTCACCTACGAGGCGCTCAAGGGCGACGGTGACGGCGGGATCGACCACGACACGGACGCGGAGGTCGATGCCGACGCGATCCCGGACATCGCCCAGAAGATCCAGTCCTACCGGGTGCCCCCGATGATCTCGCTTCGTGGCGGGATCCAAGTCTCCCTCTGGATGATCCTGGCAGTCGCCTTCGCTACCGGGCTCCTCTCTGGGTTCCTCGGCGTCGGGGGTGGCTTCATCCGGATGCCAGCACTGTTCTACCTGATCGGGGTTCCGGTCCCGATCGCCGTGGGCACCGACCTGTTCGAGATCATGTTCTCGGGTGGGATCGGGTCGTTCCTCTACGCCCAATCCGGCGGCGTCGACCTGAGCATCGTGGCGCCCCTGCTGGCCGGGAGCGCCCTCGGTGCCCGTGTTGGGTCGGCGGCCACCAGCATCGTCGACGAGAGCGAGATCAAAGTCTACTTCGGTGCCATGCTTCTCATCGGGGCGATCGCCGTCGCCGTCAGACAGGTCGGCAATGCTTACGGCATCGGGATCCTCGACGTCATCAGCCTGGTGCTGATCCTCGGAGCCGCCCTGCTGGTGAGCGGGGCGGTCATCTACTCGAGCGTCGTCTCGATTCGCGAGGAATCCCTTGACGACAGGCCGTCGACGGCCGCGGACTGACGGGCGAACCCTTTTAGGAACAGGTGGGATAGGGCCTCTCGATGGAGGTCTTGATCGTCGGGGCCGGCGCCGTTGGCCGGTGGTTCGCCTCGCTCCTCGACGCCACTGTGGCATTTACCGATGTCGACCCCGAGGCAGCGAGATCGGCAGCTGCTTCCCAGGATGCGAAAGCTGTCGAACCGGATACCGCTGAACGGTTCGATGCCGTCACGTTCGCCGTGCCGATCCCGGACACGGTCGACGCCATCGAGACCCATGCCGACAAGGCGGCGTCGGCACTGATCGACCTGACCGGCGTGATGGGGCCGCCAGTTGATGCGATGACCCGACAGGCGCCCGACCGCGAGCGCTTGAGCCTTCACCCGCTGTTTGCCCCCGAGAACGCTCCCGGGCGGGTAGCGGTGGTCAAGGATGCACCTGGCGAACTGACCGAATCCATCCTTGCGGCCATCGAATCCGGTGGAAACGGACTCGTCGAAACAACGCCAGCCGAGCATGACCGGGCGATGGAGACGGTCCAGGCCAAAGCTCACGCGGCGGTGCTCGCCTTCGCCCTCGCCGCCGAACCGGTCCCCGACGATTTCGGGACTCCGGTGTACGATGGCCTGATGCAACTGGTCGAAGAGGTGACCGAGGGCAATCCCCGAGTGTACGCTGACATCCAATCTGCGTTCGACGGGGCTGACGACGTCGCGGCGGCAGCCGAGCGGATCGCGGCGGCCGATCCCGAGACCTTCGAAGGGCTGTTCCGAGATGCCGGCCGATGACTCCCGAACAGCGTGAGGCGGTCCGGGCGAACGCGAAATACCTCAAACAGGTCCGACCGATCGATCCGGAAGAGATCCACGAGTATGTCGAAGGCCGACCCCACCCGAGCGCAGTTCGGCAAGTGCTCCGGGAGTCGGCGATCGACCTCGGGGTGATCGAACGAGCCGACGGAACGTTCACACCCGCCCCCGAGGGGACCGTCGAGCCGAACGGCGATGTCGACAACTTTCCGAACGAATACAGTCGGATACTGCTCGACCGTTTGGTGGCCGAATACGGCATCGACTGGGCCGACGGTGAGACGGGAAACCGGCTCCGCAACGTGATCAGGCAGATCAAGGAGGACTACTTCCGGGGCCGTTCGGTGACGTACGACCGGGAGGCCGCCTTCGGATACGCGATCTACCACCTGCCGGATTCATACGCGACGGTTCGATACGTCGTCGATGAACTCGCCCGGTCGGGGCTCCTGCCGCGAACCCTTCGGATCCTCGACATCGGAGCCGGCGTCGGTGGCCCCGCCCTCGGCCTCAACGATTACTTCGGTGAGGATACGCTCGTCGAGTATCACGCCGTCGAACCCAGCGCCGCCGCCGACCTCCTTGAGGAGTTCCTTGAGGCGACGAACCGGAACTTCCACTGGACGGTGCACCGCGAGTCGGCCGAGGCGTTCGAGCCGGCTGGCGAATACGACGTTGTCTCCTTCGTCAACGTCCTGAGCGAACTCGCCTCGCCCGTCACGACGGTCGACCGATACCGTGATTCGTTGGCCCCTGACGGCTCCCTGGTGACGATCGCCCCGGCCGATAAGGCGACCAGTACGGGCCTTCGGGAGGTCGAACGGCAGCTCGTTGACGGGCTCTCGGTCTTCAGCCCGACCATCCGGCTGTGGCCGGGGGGTGATCCCGGGTCGCGGTGTTGGTCGTTCGACGTACGACCGGCCCTCGAGGTCCCGGAGTTCCAACGTCGACTGGACTCGGCGGGACGGAACGACGGCGAGTTCGTCAACGTCGATGTGCAATATTCGTATGCCATCCTCAGGAAGGATGGCGAGCGTCGAATCGATGTTACCCTGGACGCGACCCGCTTTGCGAAGATGGCGGAAATGGACCGGCACGTCACCGACCGGATCGACCTCGTCGCGATCAAACTCAGCCACGACCTGAGCGACAATGGCCATCCGCTGTTCCTCGTCGGCGACGGCTCTGAAGATATCGACCACTACGCCGTCCTCACCAACGAAACGTCGCTGAACCGGGGGTTGCTCGATGCCGGGTACGGATCGCTCCTCCTCCTCGAAAACGTCCTCGCGCTGTGGAACGAGGACGAGGCGGCATACAACCTGGTCGTCGACGATCAGTCGACCGTCGAAACCGTTCGGTAGTCCTTATTGTGGGAGCCGAGGACAACAGGGTATGGACATCCTCTTGACGAACGACGACGGCATCAATAGCACCGGTATTCGGGTGCTCCATGACGTCCTCTCAGAGGTGGGGGACGTCCTCGTCGTCGCGCCGGCCGAGGACCAAAGCGCCATCGGACGGGCCATGTCGGAAGAAGTCCGGGTCGAGGAACGCGACATCGGCTACGCCATTCAGGGGACGCCGAGCGACTGTGTCGTGGCAGGCCTCGAAGCGATCGGTCCGTACCCCGATCTGGTGGTATCCGGCTGTAACAACGGCGCGAACCTCGGTGCCTACGTCCTCGGTCGGTCGGGGACCGTCAGTGCCGCGGTGGAGGCGGCCTTTTTCGGTGTCCCGTCTATCGCCGTCTCGCTCTACATCCCACAGGACCGCTGGCCGGACGAACCGAACCCTCGAGAATATTCGAACGCCGCCCTCGCGACGCGATATCTCGCCGAACACGCCCGGGGCGCCGGGGTATTCGAGCAGGCGGAGTACCTCAACGTGAACGCACCGATCCCGGACGGGGATACCGTCGCCCCGATGGAGATCACCTATCCCTCCCACACTCACAACATGGACGCCACCCACGACGACAACGGGTACATTACGCTCCACGACCGCGTGTGGACGGCGATGATGGAAGGCGACGCCGACGATCCCGAAGGGTCGGATCGCCGAGCGATCATGGAGGGTAAGGTCAGCGTCTCCCCCTTGACGGCGCCACATACCACCGAGCGACACGAGTCACTCGATGCGTTGGCCCAGACCTATCCTGGCCCGACCTCGGAAGGGTAGGGGCGGCTCCGCGCAGGTCGAACCGGGATTTCTACGTGGCGGGCGTCCCTCATTGACGCCCATGGAACCGACCGTCGTCTCGCTCCTCGAGGATAATTTGCTCCACGTGGACACCTTCGAATCCAGCTTCGATGCGGTTCAGGCGGGCCAACACCCCGATGTCGTGACCGTCAGTTGCTCGGATTCGCGGGTCCTTCAGGACCATGTCTGGGGAAACGACGAACCCGGACGGATCTTTACGTGTGCGAACATCGGAAACCGGGTGGTCCAGCGAACCGAGGCCGGCGAGGTCGTCTCGGGCGACGTCCTGTTTCCGATCGAACACACGGGGACGGAGGTCGCGATCGTGATGGGCCATACCGGGTGTGGAGCCGTCACCGGCGTCTACGAGGCGTTATCCAACGGGCGCTCAGAGCCGGCGGGCATCCAATACTGCCTCGACCTCCTTGAAGGATATCTCGCGGCAAGTCTCGAACAGCTACCCGAGGGGCTCGACCATGATGCCGCCATCAACCGCCTCGTCGAGTTCAACGTCGACCGACAGGTGGCGTTCCTGGTAGGAAGCGACGACGTCCCGGAGACGGTATCCGTCATCGGCGTGGTGTACGATTTCCAGGATGTCTACCCAGGGCGACGTGGGGAAGTACACGTCATCAACGTCAACGGCGAGCGGGAGGTCGACGCCCTCCGACGGGCCCATCCGGAGATCGACCAGCGGATCCATCGGTTGTGGGAATACTGAGCGGTTACCGACCACGGAGACCGCTTACCGTGAGTCGCGTTGCTCCACTTTGTTCAGTTCGATCAGCAACCGGAAGATGGCCTTCACGAGGTTAGCGTCCACGTCGAACCGGCGGGCGTTCTCGCCCGCCCGATCCATGACCCGTCGTTCCTGATCCTCGTCCGTCGTCGGCAGTCCCTGATCGCGTTTTACCCGGGCGATCGAATCCGCGACGTAGGTGCGCTGGGCGATGAGTTCGACCAGTTCGCGGTCGATCGTTTGGATCTCTTCCCGAAGCTCGTCGAGGCTCATATCGTCCGTACGCCGCGGTTTTGCGTCGTCGTCAGCCATGTAGTTCCTTCCCGTTCGGACCACCGGGACTCGATATCGGACAACGCGGACCCCGGCCCGATAGCCGTTACGCTCGGGCCCGTCCCCGAGAGCGAGACACCGTCCGCTGCCGGTAGCGCCTCCAGCAGGGGATCGGTCGGGAAGTCCAACGCGGCACAGAAGGCGAACCCGTTGACCGTCATAGCTTCGGCGTATCGTCCTGCGAGCGCGGTCTCCGCGATGAAGTCGGCGAGCGGGGCCAACCGCTCGCAGCGTTCCACATCGGCATCGGCACTGTAGGCCCGAACAGGGGGGGTCCACACGAGGACCGACCAATCAACTGGTTCCCGGTGGAGGAGTTCGTCGGCGTCGTTGTCGGTGACGGTCACGCCGCCCAACATCGAGGCGCTCGCGTCGTCGAACGCCCCGGTCACGGTCACGCCGACGTCTCGGGCGGCCGTAACGCCGAGCCGAGCTGCGTCCTCCCGGGAGAGACCGGTCGCCTGGAGAGGGCGATCGAGGGCGTCGAGAGTTGCGAGGACGGTGGCGTTCGCGGCCGCGCTCGAACTCTTCAGGCCGGCGGCCATCGGGACCTCGCTCGTCGTGCGAACGGTAGCCCCCTGGCCGTCACCGTATCGATCGATCACGAGCTCGACGCAGCGTTCGATCAATCGGGTATCCGCCTCCGGATGACCTTCGACCTCGCCGGTTACCGTGTCCTCGCCCAATTCGACCTCGGCCGTGATCGAGGCGTCGATGGCGAAGGCAGCGCCCGTATGGTTGGCGAGCGCGTTGAGAACCGTTCCCGCCGCCGGGGCCTCGGCACGACCACGCATACCTGCTGAGTAGGGGCCGTCCACTTACACATGACGATCCATGATTCGATACCGCTATTTCCCCCAGTAAACTCGGTATTATCGGAAGAGATAACTGGGACACGGGGTTTATACGCCCTCATTGATTTTCATCGATGATGAGCCGGGTCGGTCGGCACCGTTCGACGATCCATGACGAACTCGGGGCAGGCGCCAACGTGCTGCTCCTCGCGCCGACGATGGATCCCGTTGGCGAGGAGGCGTGCGGCCGGCTGCTGGACGTCCCCTCGGCCGACGGCCTGGTCTACCTCTCGGTCACGCTTTCTCAGGGTCCCGACGATCGGTTGAACGTCTGGCGGTCGCACGTTTCGAAGGAGCCCCCACGGAGGTCGGGGTTCGTCACCGCCGGCGATCAGATCAGGTCGGGCGCCGCGTTCGATGGGGGGACCCCAACAGATGTTGGCCCGGACGACGCCCGGATCGAATCCGTGTCCAGCCCGGCTGACCTCACCGGATTGGGAATGAAGATCAGTGATCTCCTCGAGGACCTCGCTGATGGGACGCAACAAATCGTCGTATGTTTTCACACACTCACGATCCTCCTCCAGTACGCCGACCTCCAGAAGGCGTTCCGGTTCCTGCACGTCCTCACCGGCCGGATGAGCGCCGTGGGTGCGATCGCCCACTATCACATGGATCCGTCCATTCACGACGAACGCGAACGGAACACGCTCACCACGTTGTTCGACGCCGTCATGGAGCTGGACGACGAAAGCGAATGGCAGCTCCACACCCGATGACAGCCTCCTCGGCGAACTCGAGGCAGAACCCGTGGTGGCCACCGAGCGGTTGGTGACGGCCTGAGAGGTTCCAGCGGAGCCGGCTACGACCGCTGGCCACCGGTGGATCACGCCGGCTCGTACCCTGTGAACCACCCACACTAAAACCACGATTTGTGCTTAGAGAAGGCCCTTTTAAACCGGGTTTGTAGCACGGAATATGCGAGGCATTACGGTTCACGACACGCCCGACGACTCGTTCGATGAGGCCGCCACGACCGTGTCCCCCGCCTACTCGGAAGACATTCACATCCGGAACTACGACGTCGAACGCGCCTACCGGGTGACCGTTGACGTCGCTGACGGTGCCGATAAGGTCTTCAGCGAGACCTACTGGCTCCGGTCCGGAGCGTTCCTGAGCGAGATCGACGAGATCGATCCGGGAGAATACGAAGTGACGGTCGACATCGACAACGGCCGGTCGGTGACCCGCACCTGTCAGGTCGATGCCGACCTCGACCATACGGTCCTCATCGAGCTCGGGAACGGCATCGTGAGTGTCACTCAGGGCGTCTATCGCTGACGGCGGCGACCTTTTACCGCGGGCGGCTCTACTCCGTCGGTAATGAGTGTCCGGAGCGATGTCTCCCCCAGCACCATCGGCGTGGAGGTGACCGACGAGGCCATCATCGTCGAATACCTGGACGGGCGGCGAGTTACCTACCGGGACGACCCCACACCGGAATCGGCGATGGTCAGGTGCCAGCCCGGTAAACACGTCCACATCCTCGTCACCGACCCAACGTCCGCCGAGGGGGTCATGGTCTACGTGAACGATCGGAAAACCCACGACGAGATCCTCGAGTCGACCGGGGTCGGCCGCGTCGTCCTCGACACCGGCGAGTCCGCCGAAGTGTTCCCAGGCGTGACCGCGCGGATGGATGGCCATGCGGTCGTCGTCGAGGCGGAGCTGGCTATCGCCGGCGGCCGGGTCTTCGTCTTCGAGGAGGACGATCTCGGCGAACGGGCGTTCGAGATCATCGAGAAGAAGGAGACGGAAGAGTGACCCCGAGCCTGTCGACCGTGATTATTGGATGTATGACGGCTCCTCGGCGTCGCAGTTCTCCTCGTGCTGACGCGCGTCATCTGGATCGTCGAACATGAGGCCGCACTCCTCGCACCGGTACCACGTCATGTCATCGCGCTCGGTCTTCACGACCATGTGTGGAAATGGGCGATCCATCGCTAAATGCGTTACCCCGAGGCGGGAGGGCCAATGAGCCAAGCCCAACTAACTGTCCGGGAGGCCGGCGGTCAGGACGGGTCCGGACCGACGGCGAGGTTGCCGGAACCCGTCCGTCGATCGCTCGGGGTATTGAGCGGTGATACCGTGATCGTCCAGGGAGAACAGGCCGCCGTCGCGACCGTCTGGCCCGGCGAGTCGGGGCAGTCGGATGACGCGGTCATCCTCGACCGTGGCACCCGATCGCGAACGGGGGTCCAGCCCGGCGGGACCGTGACGGTGCGCGCCGAGCGCGTCCCGGACGCCGCGTCGGTTACCGTGGACGCGACGTCGGCGGGTGGGGCCGCGAGGTCCGCCATCCGCGATACCCTCCGCGATCGGCCGGTCACGGCCGGCGACACCCTGACCGTCGACGGCCGGCCGGCGACCGTTCTCGACACGCGTCCCGATGGGCCGGTACGAGTAACGGACGAAACCGCGATCACGATCAGGGCGACCGAGCCCGCCGAGAAGCCTTCGGAGGAACAGATCGACCGAACCACCTACGACGACATCGGCGGCCTCGCCGAGGAACTCTCGTTGGTCAGGGAGATGGTCGAACTCCCCCTCGCCGAGCCCGAACTGTTCGACCGACTCGGGATCGATCCCCCGACCGGCGTGCTTCTGCACGGCCCGCCGGGAACCGGCAAGACGCTGATCGCCGAGGCGGTCGCGAACGCGGTTGACGCGACCTTCTTCCACGTCTCCGGGCCGGAGATCACGTCCAAATACAAGGGCGAGAGCGAGGAACGCCTGCGCGAGATCTTCGACCAAGCGCGGGAGGCCGCACCCGCAATCGTGTTCTTCGACGAGATCGACGCGCTCGCGGCGAAGCGGGAAGGGAGCGACATGGAGACCCGGATCGTCGCCCAGTTGTTGTCGCTCATGGACGGCCTCGAAACGCGGGGCGACGTTGTCGTGATCGGCGCGACGAACCGGTCGGACGCCATCGATCCCGCCCTGCGCCGGCCCGGCCGGTTCGATCGAGAGATCGAGATCGGTGTCCCCGACCAGGCCGGCCGCCGGAAGATCCTCGGGATCCATACCCGTGCCGTTCCGTTGGCCGAGGATGTCGATCTCGACCGACTCGCAGCCAGAACCCACGGGTTCGTCGGGGCCGACTGCAAGGCGTTGATCACCGAGGCGGCCATGGCGGCACTCCGGCGGTCCCGGGAGGCGGGAACCGACGAACTCCGGGTGACCAAGGCCGATATCGAGGTCGCGCTATCGGCGGTGGATCCATCCGCCATGCGGGAGTTCGTGGCCGAAACGCCCACGACCGGCTTCGACGACATCGGCGGACTGGGGGATGCGAAGGCGGCCCTCCGGGAGGCCATCGAGTGGCCGCTGGCCTACCCACGGCTGTTCGAAGAGACCGGGACCGAACCACCGACCGGGATCCTGTTGTACGGGCCACCGGGGACGGGGAAGACCCTCCTGGCCAGGGCGATCGGTCACGAGACCGAGGTGAATGTGATCCACGTCCAGGGGCCCGAGCTGATCGACAAGTACGTCGGGGAGTCCGAGAAGGCGGTGCGCGAGGTGTTCGAGCGAGCCCGCCAGGCCGCCCCGTCGATCGTCTTTTTCGATGAAATCGACGCGGTCGCGGCCCGCCGCGGCGAGGGTCACGAGGTCACCGAACGCGTCGTCTCACAGCTCCTATCCGAACTGGATGGCGTGATCGACAACCCGAACGTGGTGGTGTTGGCGGCGACAAACCGGAAGGAGGTCCTCGACCCGGCGCTCCTCAGACCGGGGCGGCTCGAGGATCACATCGAGGTCCCGTTGCCCGACCGCGAAGCCCGGCGGGCGATCCTTGAGGTCCACACCCGGGACAAACCGCTCGATGAGGCTATCGACCTCGACGACATCGCGGCTTCACTCGAGGGCGCGACCGGAGCTGATCTGGCCGGCGTCGTCAGGGGAGCGGCGATGCGGGCCATCCGCGAGGCCGTTCGCGAGCGAGGGCCGGCGACAGCCAACGAGACCGCCGAGGAGATCAGGATCGAGGATCGGCATTTCGACGCTGCGGTCGCGGATCGACAGCCCTGACCCGACCGGGGGGTCCGATGTCGGCGACCGCAGAAGATACTTGGCTGGCGGCGGTAATCACCGGACAATGAGTCGTCGCGAGGAGGTCGCCGACCTCGCGGATATCGAGCTGTCACGCCGGGAGCTGCTCGGCGGGGTCGTCGGGGGCGGCCTCTCGCTCGGCGGCGGCAAGGCAGTCGACAACATTTTCGTCGGCTACGGGGTTCTCACCGGGACGAACCTCCTCGATCAGGATCTCGAGAGATACGTCGCCCAACGGTTTCCGTCCGGCGAGCTTTCGACAACCATCGAGGGCCATCGGGTCAGCCTCGGGTCCGAGACAGTTGCCGTCCGATCGCCAGACGGGACGCTAGACCAGGTTGCACTCGGGGCAACGCCCAAGGAGGGAACCCTGTCGGACGCCCCTAAATCAGTCCACGACCTGGGCACCGACCTTGCGGCGATCGGCGCGGGGGAGGTCGAGTTCGCGTTCTCCCGAACTCCCGCGTTCTTCGATCGGATCACATCCGCGGATGCCCGGGCGGCGACCGTCGACGCGTTGCGGGGCGAACGGTTCAGGATGCCACCCGTCGAGCAGGTCAGCCGATTCACCGATACCGATCCTACGGCCGTGGCGCCGACGATCGACGGGCTTGCCTGGGGATTCCGGGAGTTCTCGAACTACGACTTCACCCGATACGCCGCCGGCTCGATCGAGGACAATATCCTGTTCGGCGCGGGCGACCTCCGGGACCCGTTCCGCTCGCCGGCGAGTTTCGAGGGCCTCCTCGCCGGCGAGAACACCGGCCTGTTCTGCTACGAGTTCGCCTACCGATCAATCGAGGCACTTCACGCGGTTCCGGCGGCAAAACAAACCGTCCCCGTCTTCGGGGCCGTCGTCACTGACGCCCGGCATAAACACGTCTATACCGGGATCGCGAGCGCCATCCGTGACGACGGCGAACTCGTCGTCCCGATGACGTTCGTCGACTACACCCATTCGACGCTGTACGACGACCTCGGCCTCCGGGGAGTCCTCGGCGAGGGGATCGAGGCCTATAACGACCGCCATCGGACCACCGACGTCTACTGGAACCGCTACGCCCGGTGGTAGTTAATCCGCTGGCTGTGGCGGAAGGGTCTCAAGGTCGATCTGGGTGTCCAGGTCGTCCGCGGCCTCGGCGAGGATGTATCGACCGAAGGCGATGACGACCAGCCCGCCGAGGGTATTGAACACGTAGTCCCAAGCCGTGTCGTTCGGCCCGTAGACCGTCAGGACCGGCGTCAGGATCTCGATGATCTCCCAAAAGAACCCGGCGGTGAGGATGAAGACCAGGGTGAAAGCGGGGACCAGCCACCGACCATGGCCGGTGTATCCCCACCGGGAGCGCGCCAGCACGTATCCGATCGCGGAGACCAGTGTGGCGGACATGAAGTGGGTGATGTGGTCGAAATACCAGATCGTGTTGTAGAACCCGTAGAGGCCGCCCATCGGGTGAAGGAAAAGGGCCGTCGCGATGTAGCCCCGCTGCCACGGCGGGATCCTGACGCTCACCAGGCGCAGGAGGAGCGGATGGAACAGGATGAGGAGCACGTAGTGGGGGTAGACAAACGGCGAGGTGGTGGTGAAATGGCTCATGACGAGGATGCTCGCGAGGGCCAGCTGGACGAGGCCGGCCAGGATCCAACCCACCGATCGCCTATCACCCATACATCTTACGAGGACTCCCGAGTTGAAAACGCCCCGCTTCGGCGGTCACCGGGCGAGGGCGGCGGGGTCAACCCCTGGAAGCCGCGCTACTTTTATCCGCTCGCTCCCCTACTGGAACGCAATGTACGTCGGGCATTCGCTCCTTGCGTTCACCCTCGCCGGGCTCGTCGCCTGGGGATACGGTGCCCGGGAGCGGACGGTCCTGCTGGTCGGCGCGGCCGCCGCCGGCTTCGCCATCGTGCCCGACGTCGACTCGGCATATACCCTCTGGGCCGTGCTCCGGGCCGGCCCCTCCAACGTGTTTCCCACCACCGAATACGTGTGGACGACCGAGGGGTGGTTCGTCCACCGGTCGCTCACCCATTCGTTGCTTATCGGGGCTGTTACAGCCGTACTCTCCTTCATCGTCGCCACCGGGATCCGCCGCCCTCGGAACCGTCATCGTCTCCTCGCCGCCGGGCTCGTCGTGGGGATCGCTGCCGGCCTGGTGGCGGTCGGGTTCCTGAGTGATGGCATCCTAGGCGTGGCAACGATGGGGCTGTATCTCGGAGTTGCGCTCGCCATTACGGCGCTGGCGGTCAGGGCCGATCTCCCCGCCCGGGTGGTCGGGGGGACGGCCGCGCTTGGGCTCCTCACCCACCCCTTCGGTGACGTCTTCATGGGCCGGCCGCCTGCGTTCCTGTACCCAGTCCTGACGGAGCCCTCCGTCGAGAAAGTCGCCGTTGCCTCCGATCCCACGGTCAACCTGATCGGGCTCTTTGCGATCGAGATTTTGCTCGCCTGGAGCGTCCTTTGGCTCATCACCCGTGTCACAGCGGATACCCTTCGGGACCACATCGCGTGGCGGGCCACCATCGGGATCGGGTTCGCTGCCGCAGTCCTGTTTATTCGCCCCCCGACGTTGGCCGTGGCCTATCATTTCACCCTCGGGACGCTTGCGACCGGGGCAGTCCTCGGCGTCGCCCCCACACTGGTGGACCGGACCCCCGTCCGGAACGGGTATCTGACGCCCATCGCGACGGGCCTCGCAGCCGTCACCCTCGCGGTCGGCGGGTACCTCCTCGCCTATCTCGTGTACGCCCCGTGATCCGGAGGGGTGGCTTCCGAACCCGTCGCCAGGGGAGCGCAACTTAGTTGTCACGCCCGCCTCGGGTTGGTAAGGAATGGCTATCGGCCGAATCGGCAGTGGTGACGTCGGTGCGATCGCCGCATATTACCTCTTTAAGGCCACCAATGCGGTCGAGTTCTACCGGCCGATCATGTTCCTCTATTTCCTTTCCCAGGGGCTCACGTTCACGGAGATCGCCATCCTCGAAGCCCTGTACAACCTGACGACGGTTTTTGGCGAGATTCCGACCGGGTACATCGGCGACCGGGTCGGCCGCCGGAACAGTCTCCTCGTCGGAACCGTCCTCATTGCAGGCTCGTTGCTCGGACTAGGGCTCGCGGAGTCCTTCCTGCCGTTCGCCGGACTATACGTCGCCTGGTCGCTCGGCTATACCTTCCGATCGGGGAGCGAAGACGCCTGGCTCTACGACACGCTCGCGGATGCCATCGGGGAGGAAATGTTCACGCTGATCCGTGGCCGTGGAGAGGCCGTCGCCCTGGGGATCGGGGTCGTGGCTGCGGTCATTGGTGGGTACCTCGGGGGAATCGACCTGTCCTACCCTTGGTTCGTCGCCTCCGGCGTTACGGCATTGGGGGTTCCGGCACTGCTTACCATGGGTGAATCAGAGACCTACCGCGAGTCGAATTCGGACTCGCTAGGGATCCGGCAGACGTTTGGTATCGTCCGCGACGCCATTAGCCGGCGGGAGTTGCGGTCGTTCATCCTGTATTACTACGTGCTGTTCGCTGCCGTGACCTACCTGGCGTTCATCTTCCTCCAGCCGATCTTCGAGACGGTCGTCGTGGATCTGGGCATATCCGCATCGCAGGTCGAACCCCTCCTCGGGTGGTTCTACGGCGCCTACAGCCTCGTCGGGGCGGCCCTCAGTTACAACGCCGGCGCGATCAAGGACCGCATCGGTCTCCGACGCTGGTTCGTCGGGCTGCCGTTCGGTATCGGCGGGGCGATGGTGGCGATGTTCTTCGTACCCGTACTCGCGCTCCCGACGTTGCTCGTGACCCGGGGAATCGTCGACGTGACGCGGTCGTTGGCGAGCCAATACGTCAACGACCGGATACGGACCGTCGGCCGGGCGACGGTGTTGAGCGCCATGGCGATGGTCAGCGGGGTGACGGTGGTTCCCTTCCAGCTCGGGAGCGGTGTGCTCTCGGACCTCGTCTCGCCGCTTTTCGCCATGGCCGTCGGCGGGGGGATACTGGTCGTCGGGGCGACCCTTATCCTGGCCTGGCACCCACCGATGCCCCGGCCGGAAGCCGGGTCCGACACCTTATAGACCGGGCCCGGACAACCCGCGTGCATGAGTGTCGATCCGGATCGGTTTCGGTCGGTTTTCGGCAATTTCGCCACCGGTGTGACGATCGTGACGTATCCCAGCGACCCGCCCCATGGGATTACAGCCAACGCCGTGACCAGCGTGTCCCTGGACCCACCGCTCGCCCTCGTCTGTATCGATCACGGGACCAAGAGTTACGAACTCCTCGAGAACGGCGAGGTGGACGGCTTCTGTTTCAACATTCTCGCGGCCGATCAGCAGCACCTGGGCGAATACTTCGCCGACATGCTCGACTTGGATCCATCCCCGTTCGAGGCCGACCCCACCCGGACGGAAGCCTCCGGCGCCCCGATCTTCGAGGAGAGCCTGGCCTACGCCGACTGTCGACTGCACGACTCCTTCCCGGGCGGCGACCACACCATCTACGTCGGCGAGGTCGAGGCGGCGGATACGCTCGCCCACGGCGAGGCCCTCACCTTCTTCCGGGGCGAGTGGGGCAGCCTGAGCTGACGAAAGTATAACTCACGGGCCGGGGAACCGGTCGGCATGCGACTCACCGTCGACGACGCCCTCCGTGCCTGGCGGGAGACCGTCGAGTCCTTCATGGACGACGAGATCGGCGTCGAGTACTGCCGCGAACGGTATCAGAACCGAGCGTATCCACACGCCCTCTACGACGCGGTCGTCGATAACGGCTGGATCGGCACCGCCATCCCGGAAGCCTATGGCGGGCAAGGTGGCGATCACGTCGAGTTGGCGGTCCTCCTCGAGGCGCTGGGGAAATTCGGCTACGATTTCAGCATGCCCGTTCTCACGACGGCGACCGTGGCCGACCTGCTTATCGACCACGGCTCAGAGGCCCAGCGCGAACGGCTGCTGCCGCGGGTCCTCGACGGCGAGCTTCGGTTCTCCATCGGGGTTACCGAACCCGAGGCCGGAAGCGATGCCGCGAGCATTCAGACGAGGGCCGAGCCGACCGAGACGGGTTACCGGGTGACCGGGGAGAAGATCTACCAGTCCGGGGCCCAGGCGCCGGGGAACACCATCGGGTGTTACGTGCGGACCGGCCCGAGCGAGGGTCGTGAGGGGCTCTCGGTCCTGTTGATCCCGAACGACCGTGACGGGGTCGAGCTGACTGAGCTTCCCCTGGTTACCCGAAAGGCCGTCGGGACCGCCCACATCTTCTTCGACGACGTCTCCGTGTCCGATGACAACCGGATCGGCGCGGAAGGGGACGGATGGGATCTGCTCGAACACCACCTCATCCGCGAGCACACGCACATCGCCGCGGCCATGGTGGGGAATGCCCAGACCGCAGTCGACACCGCATTGGACCACGCGACCGACCGCGAACGGTTCGGTCGATCGGTGGCATCGTTCCAGGCGATCGGTCATCGGCTCGCGGACCTCCAGACCGAAGTGGACGCCGCCCGCCTCATGGTCTATCGATCGGCCTCACGGCTCGACGAGGGCGATGGCTCCCGACGGCTCGCCGCCCAGGCCAAGCTCAAGGCCGGAGAGGTGCTGGAGGAAGTCTCCCGGCAAGGGATGCAGATCCTGGGCGGTGCCGGGTTCTTTCCCGAGAACGACATGGAACGGTATTGGCGGGAGGGGAAAAGCGCGACGGTCGCCGGGGCGACCAGCGAGATCCAGCGGTCGGTGATCGCCTCCTCGATGCGGCACGAGCCGTAGACTCAAGGGCGGTCCCCGAGAGGCTTGGCCATGGCAGACCTCCGTATCGAGGCGAACATTCCCCGGTTGTCGGACGAGGTGATCGAAGCGGCCGTAACCGCCGAAGACCGGGGCTTCGACGGTATCTGGTCGCACGAGATCGACGGTGACGCGTTCCTCCCGTTGACGCTCGCGGCCGAGCATACGAGCGACATCGACCTCGGGACCCGGATCGCCCTCTCGTTCACCCGGAGTCCGATGGTCCTGGCGTATCTGGCGTGGGACCTCGCCCGGTATTCGAACGGTCGATTCATCCTGGGACTTGGCACCCAGGTAAAGGGACATAACGAGCGCCGATTCAGCGTCGACTGGACCGCCCCGGGCCCGCGGCTCCGCGAGGTGGTCGAGGCCCTCCAGCACATCTTCGCGGTCTTCCAGGGCGATGCCCGGCTGGGATACGACGGCGATCACTACTCCTTCTCGCTGATGACGGAGTTCTTCCATCCCGGACCGATCGACACACCCGACGTTCCCATCTACATCGCCGGCATCAACGAATACAACCTGAAGTTGGCCGGTGAGCTCTGTGACGGCCTCGCGATGCATGCCTTCAACACCCCCGCCTACACCGAGGAGGTGATCCATCCGACGGTCGCCGAGGGTGCCGATATGGGCGGCCGATCCATGGACGATGTCGTTATCTCCGCAAGCCCGTTCGTCATCACCGGCGAGACCCCGGAGGAAGTCGAGCGGCAGCGGGCGGATGTCCGGCGACAGGTGGCGTTTTACGCCAGTACTCGCACCTATCATGACGTCCTCGAGCACCACGGGTGGAAGGACGTCGGCATGGAGCTTCACCGGCTTTCGACGGATGGACAGTGGGACGAAATGCCGGACCTCGTGACGGATGAAATGCTCTCGGCGTTCGCCATCGAGGCGAGCCCGGACGAGGTCCTCCCGACGGTCCGGGACGTGTATGGCGACATCGCGGACCGTGTCGTCGTCCCACTCGAGCACGTCGACTCCGTCGGATAGCGCGACCGGTACGGTTAACCTGTCAGTCCAGGGAACCATTGATATGCAAGTAACCGAGGGGGTCCAAACCTATGACCTGGAGTGGAACCGGGGCGAGCCCCTCTCCGTTCACGTCGTCGAGACGAGTGAGGCTACGGTCCTCTTCGGGGCCGGCGACGAGTACACGTCGGCGGCGCTGGTCGACATCGCGCGCGCTCATGCGGTTGACGCGGTGGTTGTCGAACACGGGGACGTCGATCACTACCGCGGCGTTCCCGCCCTCCGGGAGGCCCTCGACCTCGCAGTCGCGGTGCCCGCAGGGGATGCGGGGTTTCTGCTGGACGAGGGGATCGAGCCTGATCGCCGTCTCCAAGACGGTGATCGGTTTTTCGGGGTGCGTGCCATCGAACTCCCCGGACATACCCCGGGCAACATGGCTTACCTCGTAGACGGCGTCCTGATTGCCGGTGACACCCTGGCCGGTGTCGACTCGAAGTACGCGGCTGACGGGGAGTGGACCGGGCCGCTGACGGTGATGGACGAAGACCACAACGCCATGGATCGGCGGGCCCGAGATGTCGTCTCCCGACTCGCTGAGTACGAAATCGAGACCGTGCTCGTTACCCACGGATCAAACGTCGTGGGTGGTGGGAGCGACGCGATCGGGACGTTGATCGACGACTTGTCGAGAACGGGCGCCGATTGACCGCGGCACGGTACCTTTTTCGCGGCGTCTCCAGTACTCGGATTTAATGGCTGATGACACCGGGTCCGAGGCCGTCGCGACGTGTAAGCTCCAAGGCGGGACGCTATCCGTCTTCGAGGACCGGGTGGAGATCGACCGGACCGGTAGCTCGATGTTCGAAGACAAAACTATCCCGATGACGGACATCAGGGGAGTCGAATACTCCTCAGGGCTGGTCACCGGCCACATCCAGCTTCAATTGGTCTCAATGGAGCCGGCGACCGGGGGGTTCCTCAGTCATCCGGTGGACGAGAACACCCTGTATTTCGGCCGGTCGAACCGCGACTGCGCCACCGAGGTGAGGGACGCCATCCTCGAACGGGCGACCGGCGAGTAGTGCCGGTCCACACTATCGTATCAATCAGTTGTTATCGATCGGAATAATTTGAGGGCAATAGGTTTGATATGTCACGGTTTCAGGTCCACCCATGACGGAGCCGGTCCGGGTCCTCCACATCGACGACGATCCGGACTTCGCTGAGCTGACCGCAGAGTTCCTCGAACAGCAGGACGGGAGGCTTCACGTCGAGATCGCGACGACGATCCAGGATGGCCTCGAACGGCTCGAGGCGAACTCGGTCGATTGTGTCATCAGCGATTACGACATGCCGGAGATGGACGGGTTGTCGTTTCTTGATCGGGTCAAGACCGAGCATCCCGAACTCCCGTTCATCCTCTTCACCGGGAAGGGGTCGGAGGAGATCGCCAGCGAAGCCATCTCCGCCGGCGTGACCGACTACCTGCAGAAGGAGATCGGTTCGGATCACTACGCCGTCCTGGCGAACCGGGTGTTGGACGCGGTCGACCGCGTCCAGTCGGACGTGAGCTATCGGGAAATCTTCGACAAAGCCAGCATCGGGCTGACGGTCAGGGACCTCGAATCCGGCGAGGTACTGGACGTCAACCAGCGATACTGCGAGATGCTGGGCTACGAGCGTGAAGAGGTGCTCTCGCTCTCCCTCGATGACCTGACGGCGGACGTCCCGGGGTACTCGGGCGAGCTCGCCCAGGAGAAACTCGAGCGGGCGAAGGAGGAAGGGTCGGCATCGTTCCAGTGGCCGGACGAGACCAAAGACGTCGAGGTCATCTGGGTCCAGGTCGACATGACCACCGCCGAGATCGACGGGCGCGATCGGCTACTGGTAAGCGTTCAGGACATCACGGCCCAGACGGAACGCGAGCGGGAACTCACCAAGGCCAAGCGGCGGTTCGAGACGGTCTTCAACAACCCCGTTTCGTTCATGGCCCTGCTCGAACCCGATGGTACTGTTATCGACGCCAACGAATCGGCCCTGGACTTCATCGGGAAGGACCTGGAAGACGTTGTCGGGAACCGGTTCTGGAACACCGAGTGGTGGACGCATTCGGAATCGCTTCAGGCCGACCTCCAGGACTGGATCGACCGGGCCGCCGCGGGCGAACGGATCTCGTTCGAGGCGGAGCACAAGGGGCTCGGCGACCGGTTCGTGGTGATCGACGGGGAGCTCCAGCCCGTCACCGACGAGGACGGGGCGGTCACATCGATCATGGCAGCGGGTCGCGATATCTCTGAGCGGAAGGCACGGGAACGCGATCTCGTCCAGTACCAGGAGGCGATCGATGCCGTTGCGGCGGGGGTCTTCATGGTCGACGAAACCGGGGATTTCGAACTGATCAACCGGCGCCTGCTGGATCTCTCGGGGTTCGATCGCGAGACCCTGGAACACGGCACGCTCTCGTTGCTGATGGACGAAGAGGCTCGGGCGGAGTGTGCCGACATTGTCACTGAACCGACGAGGGACGAGATCAACCGGGTCGAGTGGCCTCTTCAGACGGCGACGACCGGGACAGTGCCCTGTGAGGCGCGGGTCACGGGGGTAGAGTTCGGCGAGGGGCGTCAGGGGACGATCTGGGCCTGTGCGGACGTTTCGGATCGGCTCGACCGGGAAGAAGAACTCAAACGACAGAACGATCGGCTTGAACGGGTAATCAACATCCTCTCACACGACCTCAGAAACCCCCTGATGGTGGCCCAGGGTCGCATCGAGTTGGCGAGGCAATCCCAAGATGAGGAACACCTCGAAGCAATAGCGTCCTCGCTCGACCGGATGGAGGGGATGCTCGACGACACGCTGGCCCTCGCGAAAACCGGGCAACGTGTCGAGCCGACGGACCACGTCGAATTGCACACCACGGTCGACGGCTGTTGGTCGAACGTCGACACCGTCGACGCCACCCTCACGGTCGAATCCGGCCTGGAGGTGCGGGCCGACGAGGCCCATATCCAGAACCTCCTCGAGAACCTGATGCGGAACGCGGTCGAGCACGGGGGCCGTGACGTCACCGTCCGACTCGGACCTCTCGAGGACGGTACCGGGTTTTACGTCGAGGACGATGGCGAGGGCATCCCCGTCGAGGACCGTGACGAAGTCTTCGAATCCGGGGGGTCATCTAAGGACGGGAACGCCGGCTTCGGGTTGAACATTGTCCGTGAAATCGCCGAGGCTCACGGCTGGGACGTCACCCTGACCGCCGGGCCTCACGACGGCGCCCGGTTCGAATTCACCGGCGTCGACGTGATCGAGTAACGCCGGCCGATCAATCCCAGAAGGATCGGGTCCGGGCATACTCCCGTTCTCGAGCCATGATATCGCGGTAGAAGTCGTCCTCGTCCTCCCGCCAGTTGTTGATGATCCTGGCTGCCGACTGCGGCCCAACGCCGCGGGCCATGAGCGCGATCACGGCGCGTTTGCCGTGGCTTTGAACCAAGTTGGCTGCTTGGTGGGCGCGTTGGGTCATTTTCTCCTGGTCCTCGTCCTTGTCCTCGGACTTGATCGCTTGCACCACCTCGTCCGCCCACGGATTGAGGGCCGCGATCCGGGTCGAGCCACATTCGGGACAGGACGGTTGGTCCGGCACGCGATCCACTTTCGTCCGGCGCTCCCACTCGGTACAGTGGAGGCAGATCAGGCGGACCCGATCCTCGTGGAGCCGTTCCTTGACTGCTTTGATGACGCTGGCATCGGCGTTCTCGGGGGTGAGCAGTTCGCGGCCCGAGGACCGGCCAGCCGACCCGAGGGGCGTTCGCCCGCGCACCGTCACTACGTCGAGATCGCCCTTCTGGACGCGATCGAGGATGTCCTGGGTAACGGCCACGGCGAGGTCGTCGTGAAAGACCGATCGGATCGCCTCGTCGAAAACGGGGGTGTCCTCCAGAAGGGCGACGATCCGGTTGCCCCCGAAGCTCGAGTTCTTCCCCTTGTATCGTTTGAGTGCACCGAATGTGGCGGCGATCTGGGCGAGCGTGAACTGGAGGGCGTCGGATCGTTTGAGCGCGAGTTCGAGGTAGGCTTCGACGTGGGCCGGGTCCGTCTCCTCCAGCACGCCGACGACATCGCCCGTGGACACGCCGGGGGGGACGGTCAACTCGATGCGATAGGGGTCGATGTCCATCCCGATCGAGGAGCCCGCGGCTTGTCCGACCAGCGAGGAGACGAGGCGGCCGAGCGTCTCGTTCCCCTGGTGTCCGAAACAGGCGTTAACCACGACTGTCCCGCCCCCACCCTCGATGACGAGCCGATCGTCCGTCGGGACCACGACCTCCTCGTCGACTTGCGAGCGGACCGGGTCCAGCGCCTGTTCGAGGGTGTACTCGTTCGAAGGATACCTATCGAGGAAGGACCGGGCGACGGCATCGATCGAGGCACCGGTCTCGAACTGCTCGGCCGCGACAGCCCGCATCTCGCCCACCTCCTGGGCGACCTCGTAGGGGACCGGAATCTCCTCGCCGACCCACGAGGGGACCTCGCCGGCGGGGTCCTCGACTGGCGTGGCGTTCACCCGCATCTCGTCCTCATCGACCTCGACGATCCGCCACATCCGGCCGCCCTGGATGAACGTGGCCCCCGGCTCGGCGAAGTTGACGACGAACCGTTCGTCGAGCGTCCCGATCTGGTTACCCCCGGCCATGTCGGCGACGGCGTAGGTCTCCTCGTCGGGGATCATCGAGAGGTTGCGGTAGTAGTACTCCCAGGTATCGCCCCGTTTGCTGATGGTGTCCTCGTCCTCGTCGAGCCAGATCAGCCGGTTGCCGGCAGCCTCCCGGATGACGTCCTTGAACGCGGCTTCGTCGATGTCACGGAAGGGGTACGCCCGCGTGATGATCTGGTAGGCCTGGCGGGCCGGGAGCTCGCCCATGTCCATGACGAGGCCCGCGAGCTGGTTGGCGACCACGTCGAGGCTCCCTTCGTGGATCGCCGCGGGTTCGACCTCCCCGGCGGTGGCCCGTCGGGCGATCGCGAGAGCCTCAAAGGTGTCGTCGGGGTGTCTGGTCACGATCGTCCCCTTCGACGTCTGACCGGCCCGATGGCCGGCCCGACCGACCCGTTGGAGCAGCCGGGTGACCTCGCGCGGGCTCCCGTACTGGATGACGTGATCGACGTGACCGACATCGATCCCAAGCTCCATCGATGACGTACACAGAAGCGCGTCGATCTCACCGGCCTTGAACCGGTCCTCGACGTCGATCCGTGCCTCCTTGGCGAGAGACCCGTGGTGGACGCCGATGGCGGCGTCGAGGGCGTTGAACCGCGACCCGAGTGCCTCGGCGGTCTGGCGGGTGTTAACGAAGATGAGCGTCGACTCGTGGGCGTCGACCTGATCGAGGATGAACCGGACGTGGCTCGCCATCGAGGGCTCCGTCACTAGTTGGCTGGCGAGCTTCTCGTCACCTTGTTCGATCGCCGGCTCGACAACCGATAGCTCGAGAGCGCTCCCCGCATCGATCTGGACGATCGCGGGGTCGTCTCCGGCCGTCAGGAACCGACCCACCTCCTTCGGATCGCCCACCGTGGCCGAGAGGCCGATCCGTCGGAAATCTCCCGCGAGCTCACGGAGGCGTTCCAGGCCGATGGTGAGCTGGGCACCACGTTTCGAGGCGGCCAACTCGTGGACCTCGTCGACGACGACGTGGTCAATGTCCGACAGCGCGCGTCGGAGCTTCTCGCCCGTCAGCATGGCCTGGAGGGTTTCCGGCGTCGTGATCAGGACATCCGGCGGGTTGTCGGCCTGTTTGGTTCGCTGATAGCGGGTCGTATCGCCATGACGGACGTCCACCCGGAGATCGAGCGTCTCACCCCACCAGTCGAGGCGATCCCGCATATCGCGGTTGAGGGCCCGGAGCGGCGTGATATACAGGGCGGAGATACCGAACTGGGGCCCCTTCTCCACGATCGCGTCGAACACCGGGAGCATGGCCGTCTCGGTCTTCCCCGTTCCGGTCGGGGCGATGACGAGGGCGTCACGGCCCGCAGCGAGGGGTGGGATGGCCCGGCGTTGTGGCTCCGTAGGGGTCTCGAAGCCACGATCCGAGAGGGCCGACCGGACCTCCGGGCCGAGGTCCGCAAAGGCCGCCGCCGGGCGACTATCTCCCATCGAGCGCCCTATGGATGGGAGCCGGTTAAACACGTTGTCAGCCGTGGTGACGAGTGGCACACAATAGCCGAGTCCGACGGGAAGAACGAAATCGCGGGGGCTCGAAGCCGGCACGTAGAGGGACATCATGCCGGAGATCGCCTTGATGATCGAGGGCCAGCACGGGGTGAATTGGGATACCTGGAAACGGCTCGCCAGAACCGCCGAGGACCTGGGGTTCGCTGGCCTGCATCGGTCCGACCACTTCACCGACGCCGAGGGGCCGCTTCGTGATTCGCTGGAGTTGTGGACGTCGCTTACCTGGCTGGCCGAGCACACCGAACGGATCGAGTTCGGCCCGCTGGTGACGCCGGTGTCGTTTCGACACCCCGTGTTCACCGCCCGGATGGCCAAGGACGTCGACAACCTAGCCGGCGGTCGGTTAGTGCTCGGGGTCGGGGCCGGGTGGCAGGAACGTGAGCACGAGATGTTCGGGTTCGACCTCCTCGACCTCGACCAGCGCTTCGATCGGTTCCGAGAGGGTGTCTCCGTCATCACCTCGCTCCTCCGGGACGATGGTCCGAGCTCGTTCGAGGGTGAGTACTTCTCGCTCGACGACGCGAAGTTCGTCCCGTCACCGGCTCACGGACTCGGTGACCGGGTGCTGATCGGCGGGAACGGCCGGCGTCGGACGTTACCCCTCGCCGCCGAATACGCCAACGAGTGGAACGGGGTGTTGCTCCCGCCGGAGGAGTTCGAGGCGTTGAACTCGCGCCTCGATCGCCTCTGTGACGGAGCCGGCCGTAACCCGACCGAGATCAGGCGATCGTTGATGACCCAGGTCCTGTATGGGCGGGATGAGGACGAGATCGATCGGGTGCTCGATGGACGGGATCGGGGAGACCTCGAATCCAGTGGCGTGATCGTCGGAACCGAGACCGAGGTGGCTGCCCACCTCGACCGGCTCGATGAAGCGGGTGCCGATCGCGTGATGCTCCAGTGGCTGGCGGTCGAGGAGCTCGATCGGCTCGCATCCCTGGCCGACGCGATCCTCTGACGGCGGTCAGCCGGCGTCCGACCGGAACACCCGACCCGTGTCCTTCTTGACTGTCCATTGGTCGGTCTGTTCGAACCCGAGCCGGGTGAAGATGCGGCCCCAGTCCCGGTAGTACAGCGGCACGTCCTCGCGGACGAAGTTGACGCCGTCACTCCCCGGGACCGACCCGTCATCGGCCTCGACCTCAACCGTGATCAGGACCGTGTCCGTGATTCGAGCGATCTCTTCGAAGACCCACTCGCTTTCAGGGTGGATGTGCTGGAGCGTTTCGACCGAATAGACGGCGTCGAACTGGTCGTCCGCGAAGGTCGATACCACGGTCTCGATCGTGTCACGATAGAACGTGCCGTCGGCGGCGAGGTCAGGGTAGGACCTCTCCATCACGTCGAAGGCGGCCTCGTTGAGGTCGATCCCGGCGAGGTTGCGGAACCCGCGATCGTGCAAGTGGGAGAGATGGCGACCGGAACTGCACCCGAGTTCGAGGACTGCGGCGTCGCGGTCGAGGGCCGCAGCCAGGGCGCCCCTGATCCGTTCGCTCACCTCCGTCGACCCGTAATAGGCGTAATATCCCGGCGAGTATTCCCCCGTCCGCTCCGCCCAGGCCCGATGGACGGCCTCGGCGTCCTTCCGGGTCATTCCGGGGCCCTCCAGACAGGTGGCGATGGGGGACGAGCCATTGGTTGGCGGGGCTACTCTCCCGAGACGTAATACTCCCCCGGAGACGCCGTTCGGGACTGGATCAGAACAACTCGAGACGGGGAGTGCCGTCTTCCCCCGTGGATCTCGACGAAGAGCGTTGGACCGTCACCCGACGAATCCGTATCAGGGGGATAGTAGTGGTGATGGCGGCGGGCGTGCCCGGTGTTCCCGATGATCGAGACACGGATTAGGTAGGTTCTGGCGGGAGCGATCGAGGCCTCCGTGATCTCGCCCGGCGAGCCACCCGAGCCGCGCGCCGGGAAGCGATAGTCCCGGTCGTATGCGACGGCCGCGTCCTCCGTCGGCCCGGGCCGGCCGGCTATCAACGGTCCGAACGGGGGGAGAGCTATGTACCCAGGGCTGGAGAGGTAACCGAGGGAGACGGTATGAAACCCAGAGATTCCTGGAGCGACAACGAACGCCTCGTCTACAAGTGGTTCAATGAGCTGTTCAATCAGGGGAACCTGGACGTTGCCGACGAAATACTGACGACGGACGTCGAGTACAACGGCCCGTTGAGCCTCACGCCGAAAGACGTGCACGGGCCCGAGGATATCAAGGAATACGTCCAGGTGTATCAGGACGCGTTCCCCGATATCTGGTACTCTGTCGAGCACATCTTTGGGACGGACCAGGAAGTGGGGGTTCGATGGGTGGCGACCGGGACCCACGAGAGCGACCTCTTCGATATCGAGTCGACCGGGGAGACGTTCGAGGAGGACGGCATCAACGTCTTCACCATCGAAAACGATCGGATCGCCCGCATCTGGTCGCAGTGGGATACGCTTCGAATGGTCCAGGAACTCGGGGTCACACCCCCCGTCGGCCTGGCCTCCAAGTAAGGACTACCGTCAGGCCGTCTCCGGTGAACCGATGCCGGACCGGTTTTCCCGGTGGCGCCGATCAGGTAGTGATAATGCCAGCCCAGGAAATCGGCGGGTGGGGCGTTACCCTCGGTCTGGTCGTCGGTCCTGGCCTCGTCGCCTCGCTCCTCTGGAGCCCGTTTCTCCTCTCGAGTCGGCTCCGAGCGCTCTTTCGATCCCTGCCCCCGGCCCGCTCGGCGGCGGTGAGCTATCTGGGGGTGACGATTGGCCTCTCCGTCCCGTATCTGGCCGGGGCGGTCTGGGCCATGATGGCGACGAAAGGTCAGACGGGTGGCGCCATGGCCAATGCCCTCCTGAACGTGATGATCCCGGTCTCGAGCGGCTACGTCATCGGCCTCCCCGCGATCGCCGTCAGAGGCCTCCCCAGTATCGGCATCGATTGGGATCAGAACGGGTACGACGGCACCACCTGGCTGCTCCTCATCGGGGGGTCGACGTGGTACTCGGCGCTCTTCGCGGTTCCGTTGTTCCTGATCGCCGTGATCCTGGCCCTCCCGACCTGAGGTATGGAAACCCCTTTACAGTCCTGCGGGAAACGTTAACCCCTTCGGGTTTGGAAGGGGGACGCGATGGCAGACAACGATCACCGTTACTTCGAGGACCTCGAGGTCGGCGAGACGGTCGACTGTGGTAGCGTCGAGGTAACCGAGGAGGAGATGCTCGAGTTCGCCACCCGCTACGATCCCCAGCCTTTCCACATCGACCCCGAGGCGGCCGCGGAGTCGATGTACGGCGATTTGATCGCGAGCGGCTGGCTGACCGCTGCCCTCTCAGCCCGACTGCTGGTGAAGGAGTACATGAACAACAACGCCACACTCGGCGGTAACGGGATCGACGACCTCCGCTGGCATCGTCCGGTCTACGCGGGTGACACGCTCTCGGTCTCGGTCGAACTCGTCGATAAACACGCCGGAGACAACCCCCTCTTCGGACATACAACGGCGGAGGTCACCACCACGAACCAGCACGATGACCGGGTATTAACGATGGCCGGCCTCGGGTTGGTCGAGAAACGGGAAGCCGGTTAGGCTTCACCGCCCGGTTCCGTGACCGGTTCACCGTCATCGTCGAACGCGAGGGCGCCCCAGTGAGCGATAAGCTTCCAGCTCCCATCGAACCGGGTATAGAGCTTGGCCGTCCGGCCCGCCCAGTGGAAGTCCTCGCCGGTCTCACGATGCCGCCAGAGAGTATCGATATCGACCACGGCCATCCCCGCATCCCCCTGTTCGCTCACCGTCACCTGACAGGTGGTTCGATCGTTCCTTATCAAGTCGTGGGTGTCGAACAGGGCCTCCCACTCCGCCCGCCACCGGTCGCGGTCGTACCGGCCGAACTCGAGCTCCCAGTCAACCGGATCGTGATCGTGGGCGGATGAGGGCCACGCCCAGACCATGTCCGGGTGGAAGAGGTCGAGGAGCGTCTCGACGTCCTGCTCGTCCCAGGCCGCCGTCTCGCGATCCACCATCGCCTGGATCGCCTCACGTGGACCCGAGCTCATACGACTGTTGGGGGGACACTCGGGAATAATGACGGCGGTTCGGTGGTGTCAACCGCCGGTCAGCGCGTCGGCGAAGCCATCGCGATAGGTCGGGAACTCTGGATTCCAACCGGTCTCGCGAAGTCGCGCGTTCGAGCACCGTTTGTTCGATCGATCAACTGAGTCGACGAGCGTCCCGTGGGGTCGGCCAGTGAACTCGGCGAGCCAGTGGGCGAGGTCGTGTCGGTGGACCGGTTCGTCATCCACGGCGAGGTACAGCTGATGGTCTCCCTTTTCGGCAGCGAGCATCGAGCGTGCGGCGTCCTCCCGGTGCAGGAGGTTGAGATAGCCGGCAGGAACGCGGGCGTCATCGAGATATCGGTCGACCCCGGATCGGCCGGGGCCGTACAGACCGGCGAACCGCACCACCGTGCCGCCAGCCGATCTCGCCTCCTCCTCCGCCTCGAGGAGGATCCTCGCCCGATCAGATGAGGGATCGAGCGGCGTCGTCTCGTCGACCCACGACCCGTCGTAAACCTCGTACACGCCCGTACTCGAGGCGTAGACCAGCGCGGGGTTTCCGCCGGTGGCGCCGATGGTTCGCTGAAGGCCCGCCACGTAGGTCGCACGGTAGGCCGCCGCATCCCTGGCACCGGCACTCACGAGATAGAACACCCGATCGGCGTCGGGGAGCGCTAACCCCGGCTCGGTAACGTCCCGTTCGAGGCTGGTGACCCCGTCGATGTCGACGCCGGACCGGGAGATTGCGTAGACCTGTTCGTCCCGACCGACGAGCTGGCGAGCTAGCGCCGTGCCGACGTACCCACAGCCCACGATCACCGAAGTTGTCACGGTGTCCGCCGGCTAGGGGCTTCGGCCAATTCACGGTGGCGGTTCCCGCCGCTCAGAGCGTAGCGTAGGTACCCAACCGGGTCCCGTCGAGGAGGTAGGTCTGTGCGTCGACGAGCCCGTCAGGAAGATAAGGGGCCAGGAACCCTTGGCCTTCGACATTGACCCAGGTCCGGCCGACCAGTTCGTTGAATGCCGGGAACACCACCAACTCGCCGTCGATATCCTCCGCGTCCTCGAAGGCGTCCGGCGAGAGGTGCCCCCGCATCCATACCCGTTCGACACGACGGCCGCCGACTTCGTCCTCGAGGCTGACGGCGGGGTGTTCGTGGCCGACACACACGATATCGGCCGATAGCACCTCGGGCGATGGCCACGTGTGGCCATGGACGAACCCGACATCGCCGATGCGGATCCCCGAGGAGGCGGTGACGGGAATGTCGATGGCGTCCTCGATCTCGCCGTCGTGGTTGCCTTTGACCAGCGTTGCCGGCACCCGGTCGGTGACCGCCTCGATAAGGGCCTGTATTTCGTCCAGTTCGGCCCCGATCGGCTCGCCGATCCAGTGGGCCAAATCACCCAAGATGATCAATCGATCGACCCCGGTCTCCGCGATGAGCGAAAGCAGCTGCTCCCGCCGCTCGTCGGCCCGGCTGTCCACCTCGATGCCCTCGTATCGGAGCTCGGTCTCGATGCCGGCGTGGTAGTCGGCGATGACGAGCGCCCGCTCTTCATCCAGCGTCGCGATCGCTGCCGGGGCACCGGGGACCGGTTCGACGGGGGACATCAGACGGCCTTGAGTCGACCGTCCTCCGGTTCGTAACATTGGCCGCTCATGAGTGCATCATCGATTGCGTCCTCGACTTCGTCCTCAGCGACGTTATGGGCGTCGCCGACCGTGGCGACCACCTCATCCCGCTGAGCCCCGTCACCGTCATCGAGATCGCGCATGGCTTCGACGACGGCCGACTCCAGATCGACCGGTTCCGCCGGTTCGGTTTCGGCCTCGTCCGGCTCGGTCGGTTCCGACGGTTCTTCCGGTTCCGGTTCGGGTTCCGATGCCGCCGCATCGCCAGCCGGTTCCTCCCCGGCCGACGGGGGTTCCGTTTCGGTCTCGAGGTCCGCCTCGCCCGGCTCGTCGACCTCGGTGCCGGCCGTGAATTCGGTCCCGAACTCCTCCTCGACCTCGCGGCGCTCGTCCTCGTCCATTTCGTACAGATCGTCATCGGACGCGGCTGATTCGCCGAAATCGTCGAAATCGCCCGGGCCGTCGGTCTCGACCTCCGCGGTGGCCATGTCCGGTGTGGATGCCTCCACCGACGGTGCCTCGTCGGCCCCTTCGGCTGCTGGTTCGGGTTCCGATGCTGGCTCCGGCTCCCGTTCGGGTTCCGGTTCAGCGACCTCTTCCGGCTCGTGGGCCTCGCTCGCCTCAAGCTCGACGTCAACAGCACCCGGTTCGGCCGCGTCCAGGTCGGCCGCGAAGTCGACCCGGACCGCCCCACCCTCGGCTGGCGCGAGGTTGACGGGCTCCACCTCGTTCCGGTCGCCGGCCACGACCTCGACGGTCTGGATCGCGACCGTCCGCAACGCTTCGAGGTAGCCGGTCGTCGTGTCGTAGTGATCGATCGCGAGCGGGATGCCCGTGGCGAGCCCGGGATCGACGCCCGCCTCCAGCAGGACGGCTGTGAGGTCCTCCCCGCGTTCGGGCCGGTCGATCGCGGCCGCCATGGTGGCGATCCGGTCGAGCGTCAACTCGGCCGCCTGGACCGTCCACCTGTCCCGGGAATCGGCGTCGACCTCGTTGATCGATTCCGGCCTGACGGACGTGAACACCCGATCCGAGTCGTCGGGCGAATAGGTCCGGGCCTTGCCCGTCACCGACACGAAGGTCGGCGGCTCCGCCCGATCGAGAAAGGCCTTCGCCTCGGGTTGATACTGGCCCGCGTAGATCACGAACGCGCCCGTCGGATCGACGACCCTGGCGCGGAGAACGTCCTCGGAGACGGACTCGACCTCCGTCAGAACACCGATGACGAACAGGCGGTTGACGCGGCCGCCGGTCGGGGTGACCACGTAGTTCGGGGCCCGCTCCTCGTCGCTTTCCGAGTGGTCGAGGGTGGCGTCGTCGTATTCTGTGGCGAACAGCCGATAGGCGACTTCCCGGGAACCCGGCCCACCGTCAGAGGAACTCATTGGACCGCCTCCAGGAACCGGTCGGCCTGGTCGACAGGATCGGCCTCGACCCGGTCGAACGTCGTTGTCTCCAGGCTTGCCCCGTATTCGTCGACGCTCAGGTTCCCCCGGACCCGGTATTCCCGGCCGAGGATTGAATCCCGAATGTCGTCGGCGACCACCTCCTGATCCATCGCTTCACGGGCGGCCTCCATGGCGTCTTCGAGCGTGCCGCCGTAGACCTGCGACGTGAGCTCGTCGCCGAGGACCACCGTCAGGGTCCCGGTACCGTCATCCAAAATTGCCTTCACCCGGAGGTCGTCAACGGGGTCGACCTCCCCGTGGCTCCGACACTGCCCCTTCTGGACCACGCGGCCGCAGTCCGGACACCGCTGGATGAGGCCGGACCCGTCACGAACGCCGACGACGTGGCCGGTCACTTCGATGTCGTAGGCGCCGCCGGTCTCGACCGCATCGCCGATCCCCATCCGAGTGGCTTTCGAGGGTTGGATGTCCTTGTCGATCGGTTCGACCGTCGAGAATTCGGAGACGTTGATCGACGGAACCCCTCGGAACTCGCGGACGTAGACGTCCGCCAGCCGGAGAGTCGCTCCCCCCGTGATCGCTTCGTGTGGTTCCCAGTCAGTAAAGGGGAGCCGGGCGGTCTCGTCAGCGAGCACCCCGGAGAGGATGTCAGTCCGGCCGTCACGACCGTCGATCGTTTTCGTCTCGACGTCGATGACGGTCACCTCGACGATCCGACCCCGATCGCCCGACGCCAGGTCGATGAGGTCCGACTCGCCGCCCACGAGGTAGTCGACCTCGATTTGCTCGCTGGCCGGCATGATACTGGTCTGTCCGCCGATGTTCAGTTCGGGGTTGCCCTCCCACTCGCGGACGCTCGCGTTGCCAATCGTGACGGAGTCGCCGGGTTCGAAATCGACGTCCTCCCAGGCAGTGTACGAGATCTTGCCGGTACCGTCGGCGAGTTCGCCCTCGTGGATGACCCGCTCCTCCCCTTGATACCGAATGGAGCGCTTGCCGACAGTCAGCACGCGGGCGGTGACAGTCACGTTGGCGTGGTCGGTCGTGATCGCGCCGATGTTCGTAGGTTCTGGCTCCGCCGACTCCCGGTCGTCCGCGCCGCCGTACTTCCGCCGGAGGCTCTCCTTGGCCTCCTCGACCGGGACGCTGTACTCGAGAAGGTTCTCGAGATCCTTCTGGACCTCCTCTTTGTCAACGCCGAGAGCGGAGGCGAGCTCCTCGGCATGGTCTTCGACAGTCATCAAGCGACACTCTACCGCGCCGGTAGAAAAGGGTACTTACTGTCGCACTTTCAACGGAAAGGCGGCCGCTGGCGGGCGAATTCAGGTTCGAAATCCTTTTTTCCCGTGTCGGCGTCGCTCGGGTTGCGAGCCGCCTTAGCTCAGACTGGGAGAGCACTCGACTGAAGATCGAGCTGTCCCCGGTTCAAATCCGGGAGGTGGCATGTAACTTCTATTACACATTCCCACATAAAAAGGGACCCTTATCCCAGTCTAATCGGGAGACGTAATCGGGGAGGTCGAATCCGGATTTCCCCGAAAAACACGTTCGTAATTTGGTACGACCGCCATGTTCGGTCTATCCATCGTTTGACAAAAAGTTACCGCTAGAAGTTGCCTCGATTGGCCGAGGTGGTGCCGCGTGATTCGCGACTACCTCAGAATCACTCCGTCGTCGGAACGACTTGACCCGGTCTCTTCGTCCCTGCAGAGTCTGTACAAGCTATCTGTTCGCGGCAAGGACAGCGCCCTGGCCCGTCTGAATCCCTTCAGCTCTGACGTCCCCGTGACCTTCGAGTTCCTTGCGATTAGCGAGGGTCGGGACGAACCCGTTGAATTCTACTTTGGTTCCGATGCACGCCTCGACGTTCTCGAGCAGCGGCTCCAAACCATCTATCCGGCCTCCTTCGATATCGACCGAGTTGAGGTCGACTCCGTTCAGAAACTGCTTCGACCCGTCGAGTACCAACCATCGGAGCTTCGGGACCGTTTGACCGAGAGTCGGCTGTACGACCCTGAGGTCTTGGAAAGGCGACTGATGAACAACGAGTTGCGTTCGAGCCGCGCCGGGACGATCGAGGCCCGGCCACCACTCGACGAGGTCACACCGCGAGGCGTTCGCTGGCAAGGGAGCGTCGACCGTCGTAAGGACTGGATGACGACACTCGACGGACTGACCAAGCGACTATCCGGGGGGCCCGATTCCGGGAAGCAGAACGCCACTCGAACGGGTCGAGCACCGCTGGTCCCCTTAGTTGACCATTTGACCGTGGCGGAACCGCCGATGTCATACCAGGTACTGTTCCGTCGCAAACCGGACTGGTCGAGGCAGGCCCGAAGACGGTCCGGCGCACTGCTCGCCGGTAGGGATACGCTCCTTCTGAAGGTCCTCTCGCTCGAATCTCCGGGTCCGCGTCGATTCGGTCCTAATGGGTACGGCGGGAGGAGGAATCACTCCAATCGTGTGTCCTCCGGCTGGGAGACCCCTCCGATGCAGGGAGCGGAAATGCGCGATCGAGAGCGAAACCAGAAAACCACAACTCGGCTCGATCTGCTTCGAGAGAACACACCGAAGCGGTCGTTCACTGTGAACGCGCGGCTGCTCGCGCTCCCCAGAACTGAGGATGAGATCGATAATCTAGAGGCCCGACTCGATAACCTGTGTTCCGCATTTGACCCGATCGATGGGCCATACTACGAAATCGACGGGAGTCGGTTCCGAGCCGGTGCGTTGCTGACGCGAAGGGCTGAACGACGCGCGAAGAACGAGCTGGAGCAGTTCCGGACGCGGACGATCGACACTCGTTCGTCGGACTGGTTCCCGCGACCGACCAATCGCGCCGATACCCGTCCGGACCTCATTCTGAACGGTGACGAACTCGCAAACTTCGTGATCGTTCCTCCGATGACCGAGCCATCGCATTCCCGAGATGACACTGCCGGAGATGTGGACCCGGCGGAGACGCCGGAAGAAGAGACGAGAGCTACCACCCAATCCGCTCCTCCAGAAACTGGGACTCAATTACAGGAGGCAACGGGTCTATCCCTCTCCGATGCGCCCACGGCTGCAATCCATCGCGATACCGAAATCGACCAGCTCACCGGCATCCTCGAACCGCTTACCGTGGGCAGTGAGGCAGACGCCGTTCTCGTCACCGGTCCAACCGGGTCCGGAAAGACACACACCGTGAAGTATGCCGTCGACCAACTCTGCCAGCAGAACCCCGGACTCAACGCTGTCTACGTCAACTGCTGGGAGGACCACTCCCCGTTCCAAACGCTCTACCGAATATTGGACCAACTTGAGAGCACGGTGGACATTCACCGAAAGTCGACCCCCCGGGACGTCCTCATCGATCGGCTGCGTACCCACGATGACCAGCCATGCGTGGCTATCCTCGACGAGGTCGATCAACTCGACGAGAAGGATCTCCTCTACGATCTTCTCAACCTCCCCGGGTTTTTGCTCCTCCTCATCGCGAATCGGGAGGAGGACCTGCTTGAAGGGATCGACGAACGCTTGGTGAGCCGGCTCGGCGGTTGTGAGCGACTTTCTCTCGACCGGTACACCGTGGATGAGCTCGTCGACATCCTCCGTGAGTCTACGGATACTGAGCGAATAGCAGAGGATCTCGAACGACGGGAATTGGAAGCCGTCGCCGAGGCCGTCAACGGAGACGCCCGGGTCGCGATAACGACCCTAAAGGTCGCCACAAGGCGAGTAAAATCGGAATCAGAAGGCCGAATCACCGAATACATCGTCAAGGATGCGCTCCCCGAGGCCCGACAGGAGGTCCGCCGGAACAACATCGATGGGCTGACCACACACCAGCGAGCTGTCTTTCGGGTGATCGAGGAACATGAACGGATTGCTCCGGGGAGATCATCGATAAATATCGAAAGAGAGTCGAGGAACCGAAGTCAAACCGGATAATTAGAAACTACTTGAACAAATTGGAACGGTACGATCTCGTCGCGGCCGAGGGTACGACCCGCGACCGGCTGTACCGGTGCCTATCCCCGTGAGAAGACCCGTTTAAAGCCCGCCCACAGGTAAAATAAATCACCCCACCAAAAGATAATTAACCTCAGGTCCGAATATCCAAGCATCATGACCGACGACGCACGACCGGGAGACGCAGAATCCAGGGCCAAAGATGACCCGACTGGAGTCGAGCGGTGGAAGCAGGAGTCGAAGGGCATCGAGCGAGTCATCGACGTCGTATTGACGCTCGAGGAGCCCCAGACGGCCGGCTGGATCGCGGGAGAGGCGCACGTATCAGAGCAAACCGCGAGAGAACATTTGCAGATGTTCGCTGATCTCGGTGTAATTTCGGCGACCACCGTCAGCGGCGTGACCAAGTATCAACCCGATTCGGCGTGGCTCCGTTACCAGGAGCTCGCACAGCTCACAGAACGGTATGATCGGGATGAATTGCTGGACCAGGTGGCCCAACTCAAAGAGCGAATAGAAGCTGCCGAATCTCAGTTCGGTGTCGAATCACCGGACGAACTCCGAGCCAAAGCCGCTGGCGATGACACGACCGTCGACGAGGTCAAGGAATACCGCACCGCGGCGTCCGAGTGGGAGAGCGCCATCTACGATCTACAGATTAGACAACAAGCCCTCGAACGTTACGACGAATTCAATCAACCCGCCGTGACGGCCTGAGATGTCGGAATCGCCCGACCCGGACGATTCTCCTGAAAACACGCGTGGGCGGCGACGGAGACGCATTCAATCTCGGCTCCATCGAAACCTGGGGAACATTCCAGGGATCGCGTCGGTCAGGCTCGAGGAGTCCGGCTCGGGAATTTCGGATCAAGTGCGAGGGGATATTGATACGATGATCTTTGCGGATGGGCTCATCAGTGCTGAGGAAGCGTACGTTCAGGTAAACTGGTGGCCCCAACCAAACGGCGAGGCAAGCTGGTTTCAAATCCACTACACCGAAGGCAGCGGGTTTGACTGTGGCTGGCACCGCCACGCGAACGACCACGTCGATGGCCTCGACCATTTCCAAGAAAGGGAGTCACCAGAGGAGGAATATCGGTATCGCGCGGTATCGTTCGAAGCGGAGAATCCGGTTGGCATCCTTTGGGAAGTCGTGGATGAGCGTCTGCCAGATCTCTTGATACAGCGATTCCGGTAAATGAGGAAGGTGACGCAAGGTACTTTCTGCAAATCCGTCACTATAAAGGTGCTGTACTGATGGCGGGAGTGCCGCGTCGATCCGATCCGGACACGCCGGTACTACACACCGCGAATTGATCGCTGAGATTCCTACCAGTTTCAGATGATGTTTAGAGCGCCGTGCAAGATGTAACGCGCGTATCGTTCACGCTGGATTCGACACCACCCGTCGCTGCCTTCGCGTCTTA